>CAIUZK010000112.1 GCA_903903635.1 uncultured Bacteroidota bacterium | reverse complement strand
TAAAATATTCACCCTATTAAATTCCCGCAAACTTCTTTTGCCTTCCTTTTTAAATGATTCAAGAAAGGTCAGGTCCGATTCCGTCAATGTAACATGTTGCATATAGTATCAATTTTGGTTAATACAAATATACAACATTGTTCCTAAATTAATTTGTCACAACACTAGTAGATGAAAACAATATGAAATTAGGCGCGTTTTCTGTAAGCCTGAATGTCAAAGACCTGGGTGTTTCCAGGCAGTTTTACGAAAACATGGGGTTCAAGGTATTTGGCGGTGGTATGGATAAAAAATACCTGATCATGAAAAATGAAAATGCACTAATCGGGCTGTTTCAGGGCATGTTTACCGGCAATGTGCTGACCTTCAATCCGGGTTGGGATGATAAAGCCAAAAACTTTGATCCGTTTGATGATGTAAGGGCTATTCAGCAACACCTTAGAGGTAAGGGTATTAAGTTAACCGCTGAGGCCGATGATAAAACTTCAGGACCTGCGTTTATCATGCTGGCCGATCCGGATGGCAATGTTATCCTGGTTGATCAGCATCGTTGAACAATGAATGAGTGATTGAAAAATAAAATAGATTTAGTAGGTATAGTAAAGGTAATTGAGTTCGATAAAGTCGCTGGTACTGTGAACATATCCATCGCAATACACAATGCTGTCATTAGTAGTGTAAAAAGCTAAACCTGTTTCGGAGCCATATCGAAAAGTGTATTGGGTAAGCCGGAACTACATCAGGACCTGAATTTCAGCACTTGACCGTCTTTGGCTTCATAAGGTGCTTTGCCTTGTTCAAAGATCTTTGCACCGGGTTGGCCCCCAATATACATTTCCATTGTCCTGGCGAAATCGGGTTGTATACCCAGGTAAGCCCCTTCGCGCAATCCGATGACAGGTGTGTTGTTTTCCTGATGATACTCGGCAATGCGCTGGTCGCGGGTTTCACCTTTGTGGGCCGAATCCGTTTCCGGGTCGAGGTAGTGCGGATTGATCTGGTAAGGGAACAGGTTAAGTGCATCAAACCCGCCTTTGGGATAAACAATAGGCATATCGTTTGTGGTACAAATGGTTTTGCCTGCCATATTGGAGCCTGCGCTGCTGCCCATGTATTTCATATTGCCTGCCAGCACTTCATGCCGCAAGGTTTGCATCAGGCCGATTTCCTGCAATTTGGCCAGCAGGCGAAAGGTATTGCCACCACCTACAAATACAGCTTCATATTTTGGTACATCTACGGCTGGTATAGTATGTATACCAGTAACAGGGATGTTGAGCGTTGCCATGAATGTGCGTATTTTTCCGGTATAGCTATCCCACTCGTTGCTGCCGGCGGCATAGGGCACAAAAAGGAGTGGGGTAGTAATGCCACCAAGGAATCGGGTAATAACATCACGGCTGTATTCAAGGTATCCATAACCATGAACATTGGAACTGGAAAGCAATAGAATGGAAAACTGCATTGGTATCTATTTGAGCCGATAAAAATAGACAATCAATAAAACAGTTCGGATATTTATTTACGAGCAACCTTTATTTTAAACTAACCTATTAAATTGCAGTGGTGAAAATGATGGAATTTCTACAACCTGCTAACTAATTGAAGTAACAGGGCTATCTCCATATTTTGAACAGATGAACAGTATCGGAAAAGTAAGCCGGGTTATTGACGTTTTGTGTGATGCGCTGACTTAAATCTTCCTGATTGAGTTCCCAAAGTGTATTATCATGGAATACGGCAGCCGTTATCTTTGTAAAATCAGGGCTGATTTCGAGTATCTTAAGGAAAAAGAAGCCATTGCGGGAAAAATTTGCTTCGAAATAAGGAACGTTAATAAATTGGATATTAGCTATTTTTGAAAAGTGCATATTCGATTCATAGGTGGGGTTAGTGCCGCCTCTGTTCCAGAATTTGATATGATACTTGTCTTCGGCATAGGGCTTGCCTCTTATTATTTCGTAGAAATTATTTTTGTTGGTATCTTCTTTAAATTTCCATCTTCCGAGAATGCCATCATTTAAATTTTCTGTGGATGGGCCATCAATAGGATATTGGGCTACTATATTTCTTATCTGGCCTTCTGCAAGCATTGGCAGCAAAAGCAGGATGAGTAACAGACTTTTCATTGTGCGCTTTTTACTGTAAATGTAAGTGTTGTTTTTTAAATGTATAATATAAGGAACGAAGAAAATAACTCCCACCATCTTACTCGTTCTATTACCTCGATCATAATCATTTTTATTTGTCCCGGTGAGGGCTTTGCCGTTCCATTTTTATTTCGTTGCAAAAGTCTTTATTCCGAAAGCTTTCGGGATAAAGATAGAGCTGCGCTCGTGCCCTTGCGGGCATGCCTCATGAAACATGCCTTCGCTAAAGCTATGGCAGTTAATAAAAGAAAAATAACTTCGCAATATGGTGGAACTTATTTCGTCAACGTCACTTAGCTGCTTCCAAAGGATTTAATATGAAGGAAGTAATCACGGGCCAGAATAAGCCTTCTATTTCGTTATTGGAGCACCTGAAGCGAATGTTTTAACTGAATTTTTTAGGAATGTTACCTTTTAGAATAATGAAAAAAAGGGCTGCCTTAAAAAGGCAGCCCGTGTGGTTGTTTGGTTTAGGCTATTGAACAACGACGATCTTTCTGGTTAATATTTGTTGGGAGGTTTTAATTATTAGAGAGTATGTGCCAGAGGCAAGGCCTGCTACTGAGTAGGTTAGGGCAGAATAGCCTTCATTCAGATTAGTTCGATCAGCATACCTTCTGACAACATTGCCCTGAATATCTGCAAGTTGTATGCTACCTATATCCGGCATATCCATGTAGCATTTAATTACAATGTCGTTTACAGCAGGGTTGGGGTATACATCGAGCAATTGCTGCCCATGGTAGTAAGTTTTAGTTTCCGGAACTGCCAGTACAAGACTATCCTGTATAATGTGCTCATCACCGGGACTATAAGTAGTGTATACAAAGAATACGATCATCATTTCGTTTGTGGTATTTTCTCCTACTGAGATATCTTGCGGCGGACTATAAGGGTTTTCGGGGTTTGCGGCTGTGTTATCATAAGTGGCCTCAGCTCTCATTCTGGTACCTGCTACCACTTTCTTCATTTTCCGGAAAAAGAAGAAGCCCTGCCAGTGGAAATCCCATTTGTTTATCCTGATATACTGGTCTGTATCTCCTGCCGGAGATATGCCATAACTTTTAATGGTTTTGCCTATCAGGTGCATATGCGGGAATGCGCCGAGTATGGTAATATCACCAATCATGTTTGGGAATTCTTCATAAAAGGTTTTAATTGAATCGGCAGGAATAAACAGGGGGCCATTGGTCATGTCAAAACCGTGATATAATACCGGCGACATGTACACTTCGCGTATACCTGCAGATGGAGCAAAGAAGAAATGTATTTCAGTACTATCCACCAGGCCTGCGGAGCCGGCAGGGTAGTGTACCTGCACAACTATATCGGCGCCATGTGGTATTTTTAAACCAAAACCTAAAGGATAGCTCATTGGATTGCTGCCTGGTACCCATACACCCAGCATGCTAGTATTGGGGCTGCCGGTTCCACCTGCATCGGGATAGCCTGGGCCAGGATAGGCGGCATCCAGGGCTGAACAGGCATGTGTGGTATCGGCAAATACAAGAACATGGTGCACGCAGGCCGGATTGCCTGGTATAGCCTCAAAAGACTGAATAAATTTATAGGTATAGGCGTTTAGATCGCAATAATGTAGCTTTGCCTTATGGAGAGGCGAATTACCTTTGCAGGTGTGAATTCAATTATGTTCCACCAACGGTTTAAAACAGACGACGAC
>CAIUZK010000111.1 GCA_903903635.1 uncultured Bacteroidota bacterium | reverse complement strand
TAATTGTTAATAATTGCGAAACGTAAGTTTTGGCCTACTAAATTAAAATTTCGGATCCTAAATAATTAGGATGACCGCACATACTGCACTATGCTTTTCTTACATAATTACTCGCGCCAATCAGGTATTTCAGATCAAATAGTACCAGCAACTTGCGCTCCACAATTGGAAATTGGAAATTCCCACATTGGAAATTAAACACTCCATTTTATTTGGAATTACCAGCTACTTATACTACCTTTGCGCCAAATTCTATCAATCATGCAACCAATAAAAACAAACATTCCTGCTAACATAGAACATACGCCAACATTCCACACAAAATTGCACACTTACCACCCAAATGCGCAAGAAAATCGGTCTAAACCCTTGATAACCAATAAAACTTTGTGCAAAAAAATATTATTGCACACCACTACGCAATTGCACTTATGTAATAATATGCGATACATGAAAAGTAAACCCAGTAAATTATTACCAAACTCAATCATATAATCATATAATCAATAAAATCATAGTTCAGACAAATTTGCACACTTACCACCCAAATGCGCAAGAAAATCGGTCTAAACCATTGATAATCAATTAAAATTTGCGCAAAAAAATATTATTGCACACCACTGTGCAATTGCACTTATAAAATATTATGCAATACATAAAAAGTAAACCCAGTAAATTATTACCAAACTCAATCATATAATCATAAGAATCCTCTCATTGTGCGCCATAGCTTTAGCGAAGGAGCAGTTCACACAATTTTGCACACTCACTGCGATTCCGTATTCTTTTGCCATTTTTGCGTGTTTTAGGCAGCATTTTAAATAACAAAACGCCATTATGGCGCAATAAAAAACAATAAACTGTCATTTTGTCTTAAAAAGTATATTGGTACACTGTTTGCAATATTCTTACCAAACAAACAAAAACCATAAATTATGTATTACAAGAGAAATTTTGCAGTGCCAAATGTACTTGGCGGATTTATTGAAAACGTGGTGAACAATAACTGGAACCACCTGAATGATGAAATTAAAACCTCATCTGTGCCTGTCAATATTTTTGAGACAGAGAAAACGTATGACCTGCATGTAGTTGCTCCCGGCCTTAAGAAAGAGGATTTCAAACTAGGTATAGACAAAGATCTACTGAACATATCCTTCGAGCATAAGGACGAAAACAAGGAGCCACAGGAAGGCAAATGGATTCGCAGTGAATACCATCTGAAATCTTTCAAAAGGAGTTTTACCCTGACCGAAAAAATAGATGTGGCCAATATAGCTGCAAAATATGCCGATGGTGTGCTGGTAGTTACCCTGCCTAAAAAAGAGGCTGCTGAACCAACCGCCCTTGAAATACCGGTGAATTAAACCCCAGGAAACACCCCTGAACCCCTAAAGGGGGACCATGAATTAAGCCAGGGAATATGATTTCAGGGATATGAAATGGCCGAGCACGTATTAATTGAGTGTTATTCTAAGATAGTGAGTGTGAATTAGGATGAGTGAAAGTGAGGGTGAGTGAGGGCGGATGAGTGAGTGGAAACGAGTCTGTGGCGTGAATTAATGGTCAGGTGGTGCGTAAAAACACCACCTGACTTTTTCTTCAGCAATCTGAATTGTTTTTATAAAAAAAAACTACAAAACCTGTAAGCCGGATCCTGTACTGCCGGTTGCCCGGCAGTGGCTATCATTTATCTGGGATGCTGCTCACACAACACCTCTAGCTGCCAACCCACGGACTCCGTCGGGCAACGTCGAACGTCCGCTTATTTGGCATTTCAGCACGCAAGGTTTACCCCTATGTATTGTCACCAATACATACCGTAGTCTCTTACACTACGTTTTCACCCTTATCGGCCGCCACTTCAGCGAAGGCGGACTTCCGGATGCCCGAAGACATGCAGGATATCCACTTTCATTGAAGTAACGGCAGACGGTTATTTTCTGTGGCACTGTCTGTCCCCGATAAATCGGGGCCTACCCGTTAGGTAGTGCGTTTCCCTATGCTGTCCGGACTTTCCTCCCCGATACGATTGAGGCGATAACCCGGTTTTGTAGCACTGCAAATTAACGAAAGTATTACTGCTTCATTATCATTTTAGTTGCCTTTTATCTTTTTACTGCTTATACCCCTAATTTTATACAATGAAAAGAACCATTGCCTGGATTGCAGCAATAAATTGCCTGCTCATCTCCTTTTTTGCTTCCGGGCAGACTAAAACTGCTGATAGCCACTCCCTGCTATGGAGCATAACCGGAAAGGAACTTAAGAAAACATCTTACCTTTTTGGTACCATACATATGATCTGTGCCAATGATTTTCTTTGGACTCCCGCCATGAAACAAAGCCTGGAGCAGAGCGATAAAATATGTTTTGAAATGAACCTGAGCGATCCTGCCGTAATGCTACAGGTTGCAGCCGGACTGGCTGATACCAGCGGCAAAAAACTGCAGGACTACTTTACCCCCGAACAGTATACTATTGTAAAAAATTACATCAAGGACTCCTTATCCATGGATATTGCGCTGTTCGAAAACCTCAAGCCTGTGGCTTTGGAAACCATGATAGGAACTGCAGGCATTAACTGCGCCAATCCGGTATCCTATGAAGACAGCCTGATGAAAACTGCCGTGTCGGCTGGAAAAGAAATCATTGGCCTGGAAACACCCGACGAGCAACTTAAAGCTTTGGAAAGCATACCTGTTGATACAGTTATTAAGCAACTCATGGACGAGATGCTGAATAATGACGGCAGCGATTCGGAGCTTAATAAATTAATATCCGCATACAAAAAACAGGACCTGCCGGAATTATACAAATTAATTACTGAATCAAAGGAGGTCGGCACAGATATGGCTATTTTTCTGGACGACCGAAACAAAAAATGGATACCCCGCATGGCAGAAAATATGAACAACACCTCTGTATTTTTTGCAGTGGGGGCAGGCCATCTGTGGGGAGACCTGGGCATAATAACCTTGCTACGCAAAGCTGGGTATACTGTCAAACCTATGAAGTAATTGATAAAACAACAATAATCATCTAATCGTTTACGGCACAATTGTAGAATCTATGTGAACTCCGCTTACCGCATTATAAACATTCTTTCCCGTAGTGAAGTCTTCGTATACAGACACATCGCCAATGACATAGCTGTATGCTGCAAAGTAAACTTTGCTGCCACTTTTAAATCCGGCATTAATCAGGTCCTGGCCGGGTAACAGGAAGGAAACAAAGGGCGCAGCAGGTGATACGCCGATCACTTTGCTCCACATATAGTTGGCTGGTTGCAAGTTTACAGTTGGGCTGCTGTTGGCAAACACTATGCAGTTTCTTTGCCGGGTATCGGTCTTAAAAGTAAAAGCAAGCGAGTCGTTCACAGAGCCAGCAGGATGATTGGCACTGAAAGTATACAAAAACGAATCGGGCAATGCAGACATTTTTATATCCACATTTAGATTGCCACTCACTATCTGTATGTTATTTTTTATTGTGCGGGCAAATGCACTATCTGATGCAGTTATGAAATACATGCCTGTGGTAATAGCCACGCCTCCAACAGTAGCAAACTGATAATAGCCCGAAACATCAGGGCTTAAAGCAGTAGTGCTGGTATTTATGTAGAGTGCCGCATGCGTATACCCGGTATCAATACTGCTGCCATACATATCATACAGTTTTAAATGACCACTTATACTCCCGGAAAGCGACGGCCCAACCGGACCAGTTGGGCCTGTTGGGCCCTCCCTGGCACAGGAGGCAAACAATACGGCAAGGCAAAAAATAAATGAGGCTTTTTTCATAATCCAGCAAAATTAGGTTTAAAACAAATACATCAACCGCAGACTAAACATATTATTGTACTGGCCCATATCGCCCCAGCCATAACCCAGCGGAATTCGCTCCGGTGGCCTGATAGAGGTAATTGAATACTGAAACCGGGCATTGGCATACCAATGTTTATAAATCTTACGGCTCATACCAAAGATATAGTCGACATCCGAAGTGTTAAACCGGTTATTTACCGGATCAATTACCACAGGCTGATCAGATTCAATCCATTCATTGGAATTTATCAATCTGGAATAGGATACACCTGCCTCAAAATCGAATCCATGGGAGATAACATGAAACGTTAGTGGCACTTCCACATAGTTCACATTCATAAAGTACTTCTTCACATATTCCCCCTGTGTTGGCGATGTAGTAATCAGCTCTCCCCTGCTACCCTTACGGCTATAATCAAGTTCCATACTCACGCCTATCACCTTGCTGAAATGGATATATACAACCCCACCCACATTCACAGCCACCTTATGATAACCGTAAAAAGTATCGCCATCTATCTGCGTGAAATTCAGACCACCGGCTACCCCACCTTCAAATACTTTGGGGGCCTGTTCATACATATTATCCTGGGCAAGAAGCCTGGCACCGGATAAGGCAACCAATATCAATAAAACAAAGCCTTTCAGGAATTTCATCTTGGCAAAAATAGGGAATGATTATTTCAAGTAGTACACATAAATTGCAAACGCCTCTTGCTTATTAGCACACACAATATACCTTCATCACATTCAACGAAACAAACCATTAAATATTGTAATGTTCCACTGTAGTAGCTTCAATAAGGAATCCGATCAGCGTAAAATATATCTGTAAATGGAAACATTCTAAAAATCATCTTTCCGCTCCAGTTCACCTTCATCGGTAAAATACTCCCAATGACCCATTTTTTCAGCACGTATGTCATTGTGTACCATCGGCTTTAATATTTTGTTTCCTGAAACCGGGTCTTCAATGTATACGGTATCTTTATATGAGAATACAACCGAACCATAAAAACCATTTACCTTAAGGTTGCCGCTGGCAAAAAACTCCTGATAAGTTCCACTGAGGCCCGTTACCGGCTCGCCCTTGTAAACAAACAAACCATAATTAGAGACTTTTTTAAGTTTGCCCGAAGAAAAGTACTCCTGCCAGGTACCAATAGGCAAACTCTTTTTGAAATAGCCACTTAATTTCACTTTACCGTTTTCAAAGTAAGACACCCACTTGCCATCCTGAATAAATCTATCTGCCTCTACCAGATAAGCGCCTTCAGCTACTACCTTCCGGTTTTTATTGAGCAACTTATACCAGGTATTCTCCTCATTGATGACTACAGTATTGGTAGTATCACCATTGGCTACATAAAACTTAAGAGAGTCGTTTTCCTTAATCAGCCTGTTTTCATCTTCCGAAGTAAATTCAAACGGTATAGTGACTTGTGCCATTGCGCTGGCAGAAAAACTGATAAATAATATTAAAAGTATAGAGCGGATCATGATTTTTTATTTTTATGTTTATAAACCAGTTCATAAGAATGGTCTATAAGTTCTTGTAGCTGTTTTCGGGTAAGTGAGTTGTCAATTATTACAGTATTCCAGTGTTGTTTATTCATATGGTAGCCGGGAAGTATGCAACTATGTTGCTCACGCAATTCCACAGCTCTTTCCGGGTTACATTTCACATTGAACTGAAGAGGCGCCTCGTCGAGACTCATCAGTAGAAAAATTTTACCATTGGCCTTGAATACAAGCGTTTCGGGACCAAAAGGAAATCCTTCCTCTACGTCCGGTTTGGCAATACAATAAACGCGTATTTCCTCCACATTCATGGGTGCAAAGTTAAAATTATATGCCCAATTCAGGCTAATATTTCCGCTATATTATCACAATAAAATCGGGAAGTTACATTACAGTTAAGTTATAATTAAGCAGCATGCAGGGTGATTTTTAACCAGTAAATTGTTTAAAATTTAAAAATCAAAATTAAAACAAACAATTATGAACACAACATTCACAGAAGAAGAAGTATTGATTCCTGTTACCACCTCAGATGCTACGGAATCACACACAGACGAAACTGATGTAAACACTGAAGTTACTGATGAAACTGAATTGTCATCAGATAGTTCAGAAGAATCAGAAGAAAATGAAAGCGAAGATGAAAGTGAAGAAGGAAACGAGGATGAAGAAACAGAAGATGCTGGTGATGAAGCCACTGATGAAAATGAAAATCAGGAAGACGAATCTGCCGAGGTAGGAGAGGAAACAACTGAAGCATAATTTCATCTATCCGGTTAAACTAAAATGGCCCTGATGATACCAGGGCTATTTTAGTTTAGGAAATTCATTTTTGAGAAAAACACAAACATAGTCGCAGTAGAAATGTTTCAATGTTTTGTAATCGGATTGATGAAACGCGATCAGTATGGTAATGATTTCACTGTTGCTCAGTGAGTTGGGGCGATGATATTCCCTTTTGTCAGAGGGCTGAGGTAGTTTTTCAATGCACAGTTCCAGGTTCTGGTGGGAAATTGGCAATATTCATCAGCTAAAAAGAAAGTTTCTGTAATTTGGTCGGTAGTAAGCATATATTGTGTGTTTGGTTCGCAAAACAAAAACACGCAATTATGTTGATTAAATATTAATTATTAACGTTATATGTTACTATTTTATAACGTTAATGACTTGAATTCATCGAACTTACGTTAAATTAATGACACTGGGTTGTCAATTTCGATTAGCTTGTATGTAGTTTAGAGCGGGATGCCCTGCGCGAGGCTGTTGGTGAGGAACACCAACAGCGGCGGAACCTGTACTATAGATAGGTTTTTCACTTCTGTTAAATGGGTCTTGGGCTAATATGCCAAACAAGCATCAATCCTCACTCAAAACGTTGCCCCTCTTTTCCCTACCTTTGCCCAATGGCATATGATCTTCCGCTGGTAGAAGAAAAAACCAAACCGCACCAGATTACCACACTGCATTTAGTGAGCGCACTGGCTTTTATAGGGGCTGGGAGCATTATTGTTATTTATAATTATACTATACCGGGATGGGGGTTGAGTTTGTTGGTAACGGGGCTGGCCCTGCTGGGTATCACGATGTTTAAAAACAAATGGGTTATCAGTAAAAAGACAAACCCTGTAATCAGACTGCTAGAGTTGATTATCGCTATTGTTTTTGAAATCTATTCCATTATAGGGCAATACCGGTTCCCGATTGTCATATTCGGGGGGCTTTGTGCAGCTCTGGCATTTGCGCTTTTCTGGGAGCGGAAGTCGGGCAATCAGCTATTTGTACATGTAGATAATGATGGGCTTAGCCTGCCGGTGGTGCGTAGAAGGTTCATACCCTGGAAGGAGGTTGATGCGGTAGTATTGCGATTTGGCACTATAACTATCAATTGCCTTGACAACCACCTTTTTCAGTGGAATATTGCCGATTCGGACATGGATAACAAACAATTTGAAGCTTATTGCAATTCGAAAGTGGAAGAAAATATAGCTAAACGTGCTACCGACGACTGGTAAAACCCTGATTCCCGGAATGGAATTTGAGGGTGATTATGCTTTATCTTTAACACCAACCATTTTCATCAGGCATTCTACTTAACGCGGCATAAATCATTACAGTGAAATTTAACCACGAAGCACACGAAGGATAACACAAAGCATACAATATCATTAGGTTACAAAATAAAAGACAAAGATCAATTCCAATAAAATCACTTTTTTATCCATTGTTCAGTATTATTCATTCTGAAGCAGGAAGGACCAAATAAAAAGTTACCAGATCAAATAATTCAGAAATAAACAGAGCGCCATTTATATGAGTGAACCAAAAGATTCAAAACACAGCCAGATACCTGATACCACAAGCGGGCTTAAAGGATCGCCATACATTTTGTATTCTGATGGCGAGGGAACGATATTCGAAGATACAACTCTGTATACTGTAGGCCGCACCGGATGGGATGCAATGCCTATAGCGGAGGAAGACTGGATCGAGTTGCCTGATGGCGGCAATCTGTATGAACTTCCGGGAAGACGAGGCATAGGCATTGATGTAAAAACGGGTGAAATGAGGCTTTGCGAAAAAGGATGGGCCGTAGCTGCTTTTCTGCCACCGGCACATACCGGTTTTTACCTGGCCGCCTATGAAACACTGGCTGATGCTCCTACCCTGCCCCTGTTTTGCTATACTGCAGCTGGCTGGATGGATGATAAGTTTTATGTACCGGCGGTGCGAATAGAACGCGATATAAGGCAGGAGTGCAGCGGCTATGATGAAGAGAAAATAAGGAAAGGAGTTGAGATACTGACACATGCCTATCCGCACAACAGGCTGGTAAAACATCTGGCAGATAATTGTGCGCTTACCTACAATTGTCCGGCAGCGCGTAATTACTTTCTGGGCAGGTGGGAATGCCCGATACCTACATCACCAGCATGTAATGCCAACTGCATGGGATGTATATCATTTCAGCCCGAAGACGAATCAATTGTGTCGCCACAGGACAGGTTACAGTTTAAACCAACAGCGGCTGAAATTGTAGAATTTACAGTTCCGCATTTAGAAACCGCGCCCTACCCTATTGTCAGCTTCGGACAGGGTTGCGAGGGCGAGCCATTGCTGATGTGGGAGACCATTAAGGAATCGATTACGGAGATACGCAAGCATACCAAAAAAGGCTGTATCAATATCAACACCAACGGCAGCAAACCTGATGCTGTGGAACAGTTGATGAAAGCAGGACTGGATAGTATAAGAGTGAGTATGAACTCTGCCCAGGAAGATATTTACACAAAGTATTACCTGCCCAATAATTACAGGTTTGCCGACATAGTAGAAAGCCTGCGCATAGTAAGGAAATATGGCGGATGGGCTTCTATTAATTACTTTGTTTTTCCCGGCATGACCGACAGCATAGAAGAATATGAAGCGCTACGTGAGCTCATACTAACTACCGGGCTGAATATGATTCAATGGCGCAGTTTCAATATTGATCCGGACTGGTATCTGGGCAAGATGAATATAGGTGATACAGGAGAATGTATGGGTATAAAACAAATGATGGAACTGATACACGATGAATTCCCTGAAGTGAAATTCGGGTACTTCAATCCGCCTGCTGAAAGGATGAAGGATTATGATGAAGCTTTTGCACATTAAAGTTGTACATTTTAACTTTTACATTCTGTATTTTTTACCTACTTTTAATGTATAAATGATCGCCTTACAACAACAGCAACCGGCAATAAATAAAAAAGCGCTCGCCTGGACGGTGGGTGTACATGCCTTATTGTTCCTGTTGTTTATACTTATTTATACCAAAACCCAGATTCCCCCACCAGTTGACGATAGCGGCGGCATGGAAGTAAATCTGGGCACCAGTGAAACCGGCAGCGGAAATGATCAGCCTATGTCTGAAAAAGACCCATCTGCTTTCCAGGCAAAAGTTGTATACAAAAGCGTTTCAGCAAAAAGCAGCATACCTAAGGATATAGTACGCACTACAGAAGCGGATGCCCCTGAAGTGAATGCCGCCAGTAAGAAAAACGGCACTGCCGCCACCAATGAAACAGGCCATAAAGAGGAAAAGCCCAAATACACCTATGCAGGCGATAATGGATTGGGCGGCAACAGCGCCAACCAGAATATCAGCGGCAAGAATGAAGGAATAACCGGAGGCCCCGGCGACCAGGGAGTACCCAAGGGAACACCCGGCGCTCCTAACTACTCGGGCATTCCCGGCAATGGCACAGGTGGCATAGGCCATACTTTGACCGGCCGATCGATAAGCCCTGATAAATTTGAAGCAGAATTTCATGAGAGCGGCAAAGTGGTGATCCATGTAACTGTGGACCGTAATGGCAATATTGTAAACAAACTAGTTAAAAGTTCATCAAGTCCGCAACTGACCAGGCTGGCTCTTGAGAAATTAAATAATTCGAAGTTCAGTAAGAGTGAAGGGCCGGAGCCCCAGCAGTTCGGGGATGTAACAATAATCTTTAAAACGCGCCAATAGTGCTATGGGGACTCAACCCGGTTATCAGCAGACACTTGAATATTTGTATGAAAAGTTGCCCATGTTCTCCCGTATTGGAGCAGCCGCATTAAAGCCAGACCTTACGAACACAATTAAACTTTGTGCCGCACTAGGTGATCCGCAAAACAAATTCCGGTCGGTACACATTGCAGGAACAAATGGCAAGGGCAGTACCAGTCATGGCCTGGCTGCGGTTTTGCAACATGCAGGTTATAAAACAGGACTATACACCTCACCACATCTTATCGACTTCAGAGAACGCATTCTTATCAACGGAGTAATGGTAAGCCAGGACCGGGTGGTGAACTTTGTGCAGGAACATAAGGCGCTGATTGAAGAGATACAACCTTCTTTTTTTGAGATAACTGTTGCAATGGCTTTTTGTGCTTTTGCAGAACAGGAAGCAGACATTGCTATTATAGAAACCGGCCTTGGAGGCAGGCTGGACAGCACCAACATCATTACTCCGCTACTGTCTATAATTACCAATATCAGCTACGACCACAAAGACCTGTTGGGGCATACCCTGGCCGAAATAGCCACAGAGAAGGCAGGGATAATAAAACCCGGCGTACCAGTGGTGATAGGTGAACAACAGGATGAAACCGAGCGTATTTTCTTTGAACATTCTGTAAACAAGAAGAGTCCGCTATACTATGCGCAATCGCTATGGGGTATGGTGCGTGTG
The DNA here is from genome assembly GCA_903903635.1 of uncultured Bacteroidota bacterium. Classification (GTDB taxonomy): domain Bacteria; phylum Bacteroidota; class Bacteroidia; order Chitinophagales; family Chitinophagaceae; genus Nemorincola. The sequence goes on along the minus strand of CAIUZK010000111.1, from coordinate 9,453 downwards.
AAACAAGATGCACACTACCAGCACTTTAAGGCAGTGAACAATGCCAAACTGGAAATGATTGACCTGCAGACCGACCTGCTTGGTAATTATCAGCAACATAATTTAAAGACTATTCTTACGGCATGTGAACTGCTAACTTACCAGGGTTTTAATTTGCCGCAACCGAGCATACTATCTGCCCTCGCCAATGTAAAAGAAACTACAGGATTGCATGGCAGATGGGAATGGGTGAACGAGGAACCAACCATTATTTGCGATGTTGCCCATAATCTTGCCGGAATAAATGAGGTGATGAAGCAATGGGGCAATGTGCCCGCTGACAGCAAACATATAGTAGTTGGTTTTGTTAAGGACAAAGATGTAGATGAGGTGCTGTCAATTTTCCCTAAAGATGCTTATTACCACTTCTGCAATGCCGGGATCCAAAGGGCGCTCCCTGCCGATGAATTAAAACGTAAAGCAGAAAAACATGGATTGAACGGGGATTCATTTGATTCGGTAGCTGCTGCTATAGCCGATGCCCGGCAAACAATGACCAAGGCGGATGCGCTACTCATAACCGGGAGCTTTTTTGTGGTAGGCGAAGCGTTGGAAGCTTTAAATACCGGAGTACAGGCTGTATGACCCGGGAAACAGAAATTCAGGGGATCTAAAACCAAGCAGAAAAAAAATCAGGCATAAGCATAATATTCAACCAGTTCCTGGTTGTAATGATCTATAATTTTAGTCCTTCGGACTATGCCTGTTTTTATTGGTAAATGGATACCATATCAATCAATCCCATAAAAAACCGCCTCCTGTTGGTACAGAAGGCGGCAGAATAAGTATGCTGTAAATATTATTTATTCCATGAAGATGGTGCGCTCAAATCGGCGGGGTAATAACCAAAGTCATTAGGAATGTTGGTAGCTGTATCAACAACTTCGTAACTCATAGATATCTGACCAAACTGACCATAAGTAGTAGTAGTATAGATATATCCAACACCAAAAGTGATCTTACCCATTAATTGCTGGTTAGGAATATACAGGGTATCGCCATTTACGCCTGCAACATACCCCTTGATAACCGAAGGATTGAAATAATTATAAAAATTCTTAATTACAACATCGGTTATTTTTGGACCTTCCATAACACTCAGCATATACTGACTGGCCAAAGTGGTGCTACCTTTTTCGAAAACCTGCCAGTTGCCGATAAACTTCTGCCTTAAAACGGTTTCGCAATTGGTGCCACCATAACCAGATGGACAAATACAGGAACCCTGATTGCAAACTCCATTATTGGCACATACAATTGTTTTGCATTTATCCCTGCTACAAGACATATAGGTAACAGAAAGGAAAGCTGCAAAAGTGAGCACTGCAGAAATAAGAACGGTTTTTAAAGGGGTCTTCATCAGTTGTAAAATGTTTTAATGAGCATAAAGGTAAAAAAACTATTCAAAAGGTACATCAAAATCAATAAAAGAGCATCAAAATACCCAAGCAGGATTTTTACAGGGATAAATATATTCTATTACAGGCATTAAAGTAAAAAATTACAGAGATATTTTTTTATTCTATTTTTCTACTTCAGCCTTATAAGCCTTGATACCGTTGAAAATTGCCATAGCAACTTCCAATTGACCTTTCTCTGAATTGAGATAGGTTTCTTCATCAACATTGGTAATAAAGCCTATTTCAACAAGAACGCCAGGCATTGCGCTTCCGGCCAATACTTCAAGCGGTAATTGATCCACATCGCTGGCCGCACGGCCCTGCATGCTGAACGCTTCCTGTACTTTACTGCCAACCAACAGGCTCTTTGACATAAATGCCTGCGAATACTGAGCCAGGATAATTGCGGTCTGCGGATCACTTAAATCGAGCAAGCCAGACTCCGGGCTAAGGTTATCTCCATACTCGCCTATCGATTTTACTTTCTGATAGTTGCGATGCAGCGCAAGTACATACTCCTCAACCCCATGCCTTTTGGTTTCGTGGTGTCGAACGGAATGATATATAGGTTGCTTCACCATTTTGTGATGACGTTTTACCATTTTATATCCCTGAAGCACTTTGGTATAAGTATAAGGAGTTGCATTGACGTGAATAGCAATGAACAAATCGGCATTTGATTTATTGGCAACCTCGTGCCTTTCCACCAATGATGGGTAAGAATCGGTAGTGCGGGTATAGATTACCTGTATCCCTTTCATACTATCTGTGAGCAGCTTGCCCAACTTAAGCGAGACCGCCAGAGTAATATCCTTTTCTTTAGAAAAAGTGCCCTGGGCACCAATGTCAGAACCACCGTGACCGGCATCTACTACAATTTTAGCAATAGTTTTCCCCTTAGCAAATAATAAATGAGGTACCGAAAGAACCAGAACAAAAAGAATAATTAGTTTAGTGCGCATAATAATGTTTCACAAAAGATTAGATTAAGATTCATAAAATGAAGGATTCAATTAGCTATTTTTGTCCTGTTCATGAACCACAGCGGTAAATTTATTCTAAAATTCTCAACCAATGGTTGCTTTACTACCTGTATGGCAATCATTTTTATATTCTTCATAACAAATAACGCCTATTCACAATCTGAGACAAACCGCCCCATTTATAGTACAGGTATACAAACAGATTCAACAAAAATAATTCAGGACAGCATAAAAATCAATGGAAACAAAATTATTCAGGATAGCCTGAAGAAGGATACACTCTCAACTGCCGATTCCTCAAAACGTAAAAAACTGGAAGAATCGATGGGCATTAAAATATCAAAGGATGCCCTGCAATCGGTTGTTAAGGCCGAAGCACAGGATTCTGTGGTAATGGATATGACACATAACCTGTTTTACCTGTATGGAAAAGCGAAAGTAAATTATGAAGACCTGCAGTTGAATGCCGGCCAGGTAACCTATGAGCAAAGCACCAATATAATATCGGCCTCACCCAATTCGGCGATTAAGGATACAGGAGACCAGAAACAAACTTTCACACAGGGCAAAGAGAAGTTTACCTACGACTCTATGCAATATAACTTCAAGAGCAAGCGTGCTATTGTGCGCAATGTGCATACTCAGTATGGAGAAGGGTATGTATTCAGCGAGCAGGTGAAGCGCAACCCAGATCAGACTATTTATGGATACCATAGTGTATATACCACCTGCGCACTAGATACACCCCACTTTGGCATCAACGCCCAGCAGATAAAAGTTATACCCAACAAACTGATTGTTTCCGGCCCTTGCAACATAACGATTGAGGGAGTACCTACCCCATTATTCCTTCCGTTCGGCATTTTCCCAATATCTGATAAGCAGAAATCAGGATTCATTTTGCCAACATATACCGTGGAACAGGCAAGAGGACTTGGATTGCTAAATGGCGGTTACTACCTATATCTTAATGACCATGTAGATATACTTACCCAAACCAATATTTATACCAAGGGCAGTTATGCGCTAAGCGGGATTAGCGATTACAGCAGTATATACAAGTATAGGGGAGCACTGCGGTTTTCGTATGCTTACAACAAAACCGGAGAAGATTTTGAACCGGGAGCTTCTGTTCAGAAGGATTTTATGCTCAACTGGAGTCATGCTTCGGATGGTAAGGCTATACCGGGTCAAAGCTTTAACGCATCAGTACAGTTGGGTACTTCAAGCTTTTATTCCAATAATAGTTATGACCCTAACCAGATTCTGCAAAACCAATATCAATCGAATATCAGCTATTCCAAGACATGGGAAGGAACGCCATTTGGTTTAACGATAAGCGCGCTACATAACCAAAATACCCGCACCAGGCAGGTAAATGTCACTTTGCCGGCACTTAACTTCCATGTATCCCAGTTCAATCCTTTTCAGAAGAAAACCAGGGTGGGCACACGGTGGTATGATAAAATAACATCGAGCTACAGTGTAGACATGCTTAACAGGACCTCTTTTTACGACAGCGCATTCCGTATTTCAAACCTATCAATGGATAAATTCCAGTCGGGCGTGCATCATTCTATTCCTTTGAGCGCATCCTACACTATATTGAGATATGTAAATATGTCTTTCAGTGTTAACTACAATGAATACTGGATAAATGAACAATTGTATGAAAGATGGAATGCAGCCAAGAATAAGATTGACAGCACTGATAACCATGGTTTTTATACAGCCCGCGACTTTAATGCGGGAGTAAATTTCTCAACCCGTATTTATGGCATGAAAATGTTCAGGCATGGCAGCCTTAAAGGGATAAGACATGTGCTTACACCATCAGCAGGACTTAGCTACCACCCGGATTTCGGGGCATCGCCGTTTAATTATTATTACAAGACCCATCTCGATTCTTCAACGTCTCCCCTCACCTACTCCTACCTTTCACCATACAGCACCAGTATAGTGGGCATACCGCCAAATGGCAAATCGGGCCAGGTAAATTTCGGATTGAACAACAACCTGCAGATCAAGGTAAGGAACGCGAAGGACACAGTAAGCGGATTTAAGAATGTAACACTAATAGATGCATTGGGTGCCAGTGTATCCTATAATCCGGCAGTTGATTCTTTTCAATGGAGCAATATAGGTGTGAATTTCAGAACCAATGTACTGGACAAAATAAATGTGAGTTCGTCTGCCAGCTTTGATCCTTATGCATTTGATTACGATCAGGGCAGACGAATAGCACAAACAATGGAGGATAAAGGATTTGGGTTGGCCCGGTTCACTACGGCTTCCATGTCACTTGGTTCCAACTTCCATTCAAAACCCTTAACCGGATCGAAAAACATAACAAACAGCGAGGAGTACGGCAGGATAATGCGCAATGCCGGCTATAATGACTATGTGGATTTTAATATTCCCTGGAGTTTCAATTTCAGTTATACAATGTCGGCTAACCAGATTTATAATACCAGATCTAAGCGCGACACATTTGAATTGAGCCAGAGTCTTACCTTTCAGGGGGAACTGCAGATAACCAGCCGCTGGAAAATGACCATGAGCAGCGGGTATAATTTCGATTATAAGCAACTAACGCTTACCTCAATGGATATATACCGCGACCTGCACTGCTGGGCAATGCACATGCAACTGGTACCCTTCGGCCCCCGCAAGAGCTTTACGTTTACCCTAAATGTAAAATCGGCTATTCTGCAGGACCTTAAGCTGGTGAGAAGAAGGGATTTCAGGGATTCGCCTCAATAGTTGACCATTGGTTTACCGAATCAGATGTTTTTAATAACTATTTAAAATTACCGGAACAAATAACCACAAAGCATTATTTGCCCGTGTTGTTTTATGCTTCATTTGATTAATTTTGCACCGATTCAATTTTAATAATAACAAATCATATTATGGCTATAGTTGAGCTTGTAATGCCAAAAATGGGCGAAAGTATAATGGAAGCTACCGTGCTGAAATGGCATAAGCAACCCGGCGAGCAGGTAAAAATGGATGAAACTCTGCTGGATATAGCTACAGATAAGGTAGACAGTGAGGTACCCTCGACTGCTGCCGGTATGCTTACCGAGCTTTTATATAAGGTAAATGATGTAGTACCCGTGGGCGCAGTAATAGCCAGGATAGAAACCTCGGGTGGTGCGGTTCAGGCTGCTGCACCTGCCGCCCCGGTTGCCCAGGCACAACAGGCAAAACCACAGCCACAATCCCCGGTACAACAATACCAGGCAGCCCCTGCTGTGGTAGAAAATACCGGTGCACGTTTTTATTCGCCACTGGTATTGAATATTGCCGGAAAAGAAGGCATTAGTATGGCTGAACTGGAGAAAATGCCGGGTACCGGTAATGAAGGCAGGGTAACCAAGCGGGATATACTTAATTATGTAGCCGAAAGAGGCAATCAACCCGCACAGGTGGTTCAGCCTGCTCCTGTAGCAGCAGCACCTGCTGCAGTGGCAGTAGCGGCTCCAGCTCAGGTAGTAGCCGCGCCAGCCGTTGCAACACCTGTATCTGCTCCGATTTCAGGCAATGTGGAAATAATAGAGATGGACAGGATGCGCAAGCTGATAGCCGACCATATGGTGCGCAGTAAGGCTACTTCTCCCCACGTGACCAGCTTTACTGAGGCCGATGTAACCAACATTGTAAAATGGCGCGATCATGTGAAAGCGCCTTTTGAGAAAAAATATGGCGAGAAACTAACTTTCACCCCTATTTTCTTCGAAGCTATCATTAGTTGCATCAGAAAGTACCCATTGATTAATTGCAGCCTGGATGGCGACAGGATCATACTTAAAAAGGATATCAACATAGGTATGGCTACCGCACTGCCAACCGGTAACCTGATTGTGCCGGTAATAAAAAATGCAGACACTAAAAACCTCATTGGTTTATCGAAAGATGTAAATGCACTGGCAAATGCCGCACGCAGTAATAAGCTTAAAGCCGATGACACACAGGGCGGCACATTTACTGTTACCAATGTAGGGACTTTTGGCAGCCTGATGGGTACTCCTATCATCAACCAGCCTCAGGTAGCCATACTGGCACTGGGTGTTATTAAAAAGCGCCCTATGGTGCTGGAAACAAAAGATGGCGATGTAATCGCGATCAGGCACATGATGTACCTCTCGCTCAGCTACGATCACCGGATTGTAGACGGATCTTTGGGCGCCAGCTTCCTCACAGCAATTGCCAATGAGCTGGAAGCATTTGACCCGCACAGACAATTTTAATTTCAGGAATAAATCCCACTCAGAAGAGAGCCATTATAGTGGCTCTCTTTTTTTTGCAAAAGACCATAATAATATCACATCAATGCTGCAAAGGGTTGAATAAAAGCAATGAATTTTCAGGAGCAATTTTCATGAAAATTATTTTATTTCCGGCAGCAAAAAATAAATGAAGTAAAAAGTGCGGTTAATAAGGAATTTTTGCAAAATAAAACAACATTATTATTTACAGATTACACTCACATAAGATGAAGCTGTTCGCGCAACCGGATAACTGATTTCAGTTTGAAAAAAATATTTTTAATTATTCATCAATCACACTTTTTTTTGAAAAGATATCGTATATTACAAGCTCTGAATTAGTGAAAAAAGAACTGATTTTTGAAGCGCCAACTATAGCACCTACCTCTGCAAAACCTTTACTGGCAAGCATTTCAACAGGAAATTGACAATAAAACGGGATGAAATTAAGCCGGTAAATAATGGGATCGAAGAAATTTCATAAGATAACAGAAAAATAATTCACAACAACAAAAAAAGTTGAAAAAATTTCTATCTCCATTCTGTAAGTTTTACTAAACAAACAATAGCTGATTGATTTTTTTTTTCAACAAAATGTTAGCAATTTCGTCCTTCTGAAAAAAACGGAATTATCGCCCTTCAAAATGAATGAAAACGAGTTGAGGAAGATAAAAAAAACAGAAAAATAATTAAAGGCAAATAAGAATAACGTGTTAACAACAATAAAATCTAACTGATAAAAATTGTTAACCTGCTAAATGCCTTTTTTAAATAAAATTGAATTAACTTGGTGAACGTGGTTTCATGATTATGGATAAACATCTTTACAATACTACCAATAATAATTTCACAGAAGCAGAGCAACTATGGGAAAAATGTTTGATCATAATTAAGGACAATGTAAACTGGCGTACTTACCAAACATGGTTTGAACCAGTTAAAGCAGTTGGCCTAAATGACAACGTACTTACCCTGCAGGTTCCGAGCCAGTTCTTTTATGAGTGGCTGGAGGAACACTATGTTGAACTTCTGGGGAAAACTATTAAGCGTGTATTGGGAAGAGTGGGCAGGCTGGAATATCGCATTATGATGGAGAACAATGCCTCACAACGCAACCCTGCATCCATCAACATGTCGGGCAGTTCTTACAACAAACCTCCCAAAGAAAATAACTATGTAGACATGCCACTCAAGTGGGATGATCCGCACAATATTAAAACGCCATATGCTATACCTGGACTTAAGCGTATGCAGATAGACCCTCAGCTCAACAGCAATTACATTTTCGAGAATTATGTTGAAGGCGAGTGCAACCGTGTAGCAAGATCGGCAGGAATACATGTGGCTCAGAAACCAGGAGCTACTTCTTTTAATCCGCTGGTAGTGTATGGCGGCGTGGGATGGGGTAAAACACATCTTGTACAGGCCATAGGCAATGAGGTACGCAGACTGCATCCCAACAAATCGGTACTGTATGTAAGCGCGGAGAAATTCATTAATCAATTTATAGATCATTCGAAGAATAATGAGGTAAATGATTTCATTCACTTCTACCAGCTTATTGATGTGCTGATCATGGATGATATTCATCTGTTTGTATCAGCCATCAAAACACAGGATGTATTCTTTGCGATATTCAATCACCTGCACCAGAGCGGTAAGCAGATCATACTTACCAGCGATACCGCGCCCCGCGACCTGGAAGGCATGCAGGAGCGATTGCTGAGCCGTTTCCGCTGGGGATTGAATGCCGATATACAGGCACCCGATTTTGAAACCCGCCAGGCAATACTACAGGTAAAAATGCGCCAGGAAGGTCTGGAGATTCCAGAAGATGTGGTGCGCTATATAGCATACAATATTCAGAGCAATGTGCGTGAGCTTGAAGGAGCCCTGATAGCCCTTTTTGCACAGGCTACACTTAATAAAAAAGAAATTGACCTTGACCTCGCCAAGAGGGTAATGAAAAATTTCGTGAAGACTGCCGCACGCGAAATGACCATAGACAACATACAGAAACTGGTATGCGACTATTATCATGTAGCCTATGACAGACTGCTTACCAAAACACGTAAACGCGAAGTAGTACTGGCCCGCCAGATAACCATGTATTTTGCAAAGAAATTTACCAAGCAATCGTTGAAGACCATCGGCGACCATTTTGGCGGCTTCGACCATACTACAGTTATTCACTCCTGCCAGACGGTAGAGAACCTGATGGAGACTGATCCGGAATACAAGGAGAACCTGCTGGAGATACAACAGAAGGTACAGATGGCGAGTATTTAATGCGACAATGTGGAAAGAATGCGATAATGTGGGAGGAATGCGATAATGTGGGAGGAATGCGATAATGTGGAGGGAATTTGGGGAATGTGATAATGTGGAAAGAATGCGATAATGTGGGAGGAATATGGGGAATGTGATAATGTGGGAATAGGAGATTAAAATTTTGAAAATCTAGTTTATATCTTAGTTATCCGGAGTTTTGCAACTCATTTGACAGCACAGTTACTTTAATTAAAGATAAATATAAAAAAATAGGGCAAAAGGGTATTTATTAGTTTGCAGTTTAGCACTTTATCATTACCTTTGCAGTCCCTTAAAAAGGAAAACAGTGAGCGCGGCTCGCAATATAAACAGGTGAGGTGGGAGAGTGGCCGAATCCAATAGTTTGCTAAACTGTCGTACGCCTTAAAGTGTACCGCGAGTTCGAATCTCGCCCTCACCGCTCTTGAAAAGATTTGCATTTGGCGAATG
>CAIUZK010000110.1 GCA_903903635.1 uncultured Bacteroidota bacterium | reverse complement strand
CCATAACCACCTTCTTTCAGACAACGATAAATCAAAAATATAAAGACGATATTAAAAGTCTGCTTAGCCTAAAGTTCCAGTTCTTTGATACACAAAATGCACTAAACTATGCCGCTTGAAGTATAATTCAGATATAAAAATCAATATCTACCTCATACAAATTAAATTTTTATGCGTTCATTTTAATACAAAGCAGTATTGAACCTGTTTTTAGCAAAAAAGTTAACGTATTTTTTTTGTCTCTACGCTTTTTTTAGTAAGTTTACCATTAATTAAGAAAATAAATTCTTTTTTCAAGAACAGGCTTATGAAAAGATCTTCTTTACTTGCGTTTAAATCCCTAATCTCTATTGCAGGTGACCACAAAAAAACGTTGAATATTGCTTTTTTGGCAATGCTCCTCTGCTTTACCGGATTCAAGGGGTTTTCTACAGTTGTAGTAACACCGGCACCTAACGGCAGTTCTATTTGTAGCACGGTTGCGACATCCCCAACCAATGTCGGTACCATTACAATTACAGAAAGTGTGAATAATGATTTCCCGTCAGGGGCTAGCCAGATTGTTTTGGCTCCTCCACCAGGATGGTCATTTGTTGCAGTACTACCAACAGTTAATGCAGTTGGCGGTGATGTATCAATTGGGATAATGAGTATTACTGCAGGTTTGTTTACTATTAATTTCAACTCACCAACAATTACTCATATAGATGCCATTACAATTTCCAACCTTCAGGTTACTGCAGCTACAGTAGGTTCATCTCCTGGCAATATTTTTGCTCAGTCCGACCTTGGTGTGGTAGGTATTGCCACAGGCGCTGCCGGCACCAATTTTGGTTCTCTGGCTATTACTACTGCAGTTGTACCTGCAGTTTCCATATCTGGTGTTCCTGCCGGAACAATATGTGCAGGTACCGGTGTTGTATTTACTCCTACTCCTACTAATGGTGGTGCATCACCTACCTACCAGTGGTTTGTGAACGGATCATCAGTAGGCACATCTCCTTTTTATGCTTCCAGTTCGCTTGCCAATGGCAATACAGTAAATTGTATTATGACACCAACAGCAGGTGGCTGTTCTTCTCCTGCTACAGCTACTTCCAATACCATTACAATGTCGGTTAACCCACAGCCAACAGCCGTAACGGTGAGTGGTGGTGGAACATTCTGTGGAAGCACAACCATTACTGCTGCAAATGGCGGAAGCGGAACCATATACTTCCAGGGCACAACAGCCGGTGGTACTTCAACAACTACACCATCTGCCTCACAGGTAATAAGCGCATCGGGTACCTATTATTTCCGGGCTCAGTCTGGAGCCGGATGCTGGGGGCCTGATGGCAGTGTTACTGTAATTATTAACGCATTGCCTTCAACCGTAACAGTTACCGGCGGCGGTAATTTCTGCGGTGGTACAACTACCTTGAATGCATCTAACCTTGGTGATGGTACAATTTATTATCAGGGTATTACTTCTAATGGTGTTTCCGTTGCAACTCCATCATCTTCACAGGTTATCGCGGCATCAGGCACTTATTATTTCAGGGCTCAGTCCGGAGCTGGTTGCTGGAGTGTGCAGGGAAGCGCGGTTGTCAACATTAATCCAATTCCTACAGCAGTAACAGCAAGCGGAGCCGGTACATTCTGCGGCAGCACTACTATTACCGCGGCTAATGGCGGCAGCGGGACTATCTATTTTCAGGGTACAACTTCAGGCGGCACTTCTACTTTGACGCCATCAGCTTCACAGGTTGTAACCACATCAGGCACTTATTATTTCAGGGCTCAGACTGGTGCTGGTTGCTGGGGCGCTGAAGGAAGTGTAACAGTTACCATTAATCCTGCTGCAACTGCAAACGCGGGATTGCCGCAATCTATATGTGCAGGCTCAACAATAACACTTGCAGGTGCAATTGGCGGTAGCGCAGCTTCATCAACATGGTCTGCACCAAGCGGTGCTTTCTCCAATGTCAGCTCACTTACCTCAACATACACTCCTTCTATAGGCAGTGGTGTTGTTACACTTACGCTTACTACCAATGACCCTGATGGCGCCGGACCTTGTACCTCAGGTACAAGCACTGTAAATATTACAGTAAGCGCACAGCCAACTATTGTTACCGTTTCGGGTGGCGGTGCATTCTGCGGAAGCGCTACAATTACAGCAGCCAATGGCGGCAGCGGAATAATATATTATCAGAGTACTACATCCAACGGTACTTCTGTAGCGACTCCATCTGTTTCCCAGGTTATTACAACTTCAGGCACGTATTATTTCAGGGCGCAATCAGGTGGTGGTTGCTGGGGTCCGCAGGGCAGCGCAGTTGTCACTATCAATCCTTTACCTAATCCATACACAGTGACTGGTGGTGGTGGTTATTGCACCGGTAGCACCGGTAGCGATATTGGCCTGAGTGGTTCTGATGCTGGTGTAAACTATCAGTTATACAGAGGCGCTCTTGCGGTTGGCGCTGCAGTAGCAGGAACCAATGCTCCTCTGGATTTTGGTTTACAGACTATTGCCGGTACTTATACAGTAATTGCCACAAACCCTGCTACCGGCTGTACATTGTTTATGGGCGGAAGCGCAATCGTTTCAATTAATGCATTACCGACTGCATTCACTATCTCAGGTACAGGTTCTTATTGTTCCGGTGGCGCTGGTATTACTATCAATCAAAGCGGATCGGCTGCAGGAGTTAGCTACCAGTTGTTTGTCGCCGGGTTACCAGTTGGTTCTGCAGTTGCAGGTACAGGCGGTGCGATTACTTTTGGTCCTCAGACAACAGGTGGCATCTATTCATGCGTTGCCACTAATACCACAACCGGTTGCACCAACAATATGTTAGGCAGCCCGGTAATTACAATCAATCCTTTGCCTCTTGCATTTTCAGTAACAGGAGGCGGTAATTATTGTACAGGTGGTACAGGAGTTATTGTTGGTCTTTCCGGTTCTTCTGTTGGTGTTTCTTACCAGTTGTACAGAGGCGCTCTACCTATTGGTGCACCTTTGGCCGGTACAGGCGCTGCTCTTTCATTTGGTTTGCAAACAACCGCTGCCACATATACTATAGTAGCTACCAATACAATTACTTTTTGCCAAAGCACAATGACTGGTAGCGCTATTATTACCAGCAGTCCATTACCAGGCACATTTGCTGTTACAGGCGGTGGTAGTTTCTGTTCAGGCGGCACAGGCGTTCATGTAGGTCTTGCAGGATCTGCAATCGGCATAAATTATCAATTATATCTTGGCGGTATCGCAGTTGGTTCTGCAATGGCAGGTACAGGCGCAGCACTTGATTTCGGATTGCAGACAGCAGTAGGCACTTATACTGTTGTTGCCACAAATGCTACTACATTGTGTACCAGTAATATGACAGGCAACGCTATAATTTCAACCAATGCCATTCCTACTGCATTTTCAGTTACCGGTGGTGGTAGCTATTGCACCGGTGGCGCCGGTACAGTAGTTGGTTTGTCTGGTTCGCAATTGGGTGTTACCTACCAGTTGTATATTTCATTTGTACCTACCGGAGCGCCTATGGCAGGAACCGGAGCTGCACTGAGCTGGGGATCAAAAACCGCTGCTGGTTTTTACACGGTTATTGCTACAAATACTACTACTACCTGCACCAACAATATGACAGGTGGCGTTGCTATTACCATTCTCCCCTTGCCTACCCAATATAATGTAACCGGAGGCGGTGGATTCTGCACTGGTGGTACTGGTGTAAATGTTGGATTGAGCAATTCTGATATCGGTACTAATTATCAACTTTACCAGGGCATTACACCTGTTGGTGTACCGGTTGCTGGTACAGGCGGCGCTCTTAATTTCGGATTGCAAACCACACCAGGAACTTACACTGTAGTGGGTACCAGCACATCTACTACCTGTGTTAATAATATGAGTGGCAGTGTAGTTGTCAGCATCAATCCTTTACCAGGTTTATTTAATGTTACCGGTGGCGGCGCTTATTGTGCCGGTGGTACTGGTGTTGCTGTTGGGCTTAGCGGTTCAGCAATAGGTATTGATTATCAGCTTATGGTTGGAGGAACTTTTGTAGGTTCTGCTTTGCCTGGCACAGGTGGTTCACTTGATTTTGGCTTACAGACAAGTACAGGAACTTATACCGTTGTTGCTATAAACACGGCTACAACCTGTACTAATACAATGACCGGCAGTGCAATTATTACCATCAACCCATTACCAACTGCTTATTCTGTTGCGGGCGGTGGTTCTTATTGTGCCGGTGGTGCCGGTTTCGATGTTACTTTAAGCAATTCTGACTTAGGTGTTGATTATGCTCTGTATAATGGCGGCACACTTATCAATACATTGTCTGGTACCGGAGCATTGCTTGATTATGGTTTCCAGACAGGCGCCGGAACGTATACAGTAGTAGCAGTTAACCTGACTACATTCTGTGTTAATAATATGACCGGAAGCGCGGTAATTAATATTATTCCATTACCAACCGTTTATACTATTTCTGGCGGTGGTTCTTATTGCGCTGGCAGTGCCGGGGTTGACATCAGCATGAGCGGCTCAGAAATTGGGGTAGATTATCAATTGATGGTTGGCGGGTTACCTGTTGGCGGGTTGGTTTCAGGCACAGGCGCGGTTCTCGATTTCGGCAACCAGACAACTGCCGGCACTTATTCTTGTATAGCTACAACCGCTACAGGCGGATGTACAAGTACAATGACAGGCACTCCGTCAATTGTTGTTAATCCGGCTCCTGTAGTATTTACATTATCAGCAGGCGGTGCATATTGCGCAGGCGGTGCGGGTATCGATATCACATTGAGCGGCTCTACTACACTCGTAAATTATCAATTGTTCAATGGAGCTTCACCTGTTGGTTTACCAGTTGCCGGTACAGGTGGTGTACTTGACTTTGGATTTACCACTGCGGCAGGTACTTATACTGTTGTTGCTACAGATCCTGCCGTTACCTGTACATCTAACATGGCAGGAAGCTCAATAATCACAGTAAGCGCTTACCCTGTTGTTTCAGCAATAAGTGGTGTCGGTATTATGTGTCAGGGAGCTACCATTACTTTAACCGATGCTACTCCGGGTGGAGTATGGACAAGCGCAACTCCGGCAATTGCCGGAGTTAGTCTGGCTGGTGTTGTTACCGGTACGGCAAGTGGAACTGCAACAATAAACTATACAGTAACAAATGGTACCGGCTGCGTAACTTCTGTGTCTGCTACAGTTAATGTACTGGCATCTCCTGCGGTTGCTGCTATCAGCGGCGCTACCAATGTTTGCCTTGGATTAACTACAACATTCTCTGATGCCACAACAGGTGGTACCTGGAGCAGCAGCAACAGCGCAATTGCTTCAGTAAGCGGTACAGGCGTTGTTACTGGTGTAGCAACCGGCGCGGCTACTATCTCTTACACAGTTACCAATCTTGCAGGTTGCTCCACATCAGCTACCTATCCGGTTACAGTTGGTGGTTCGATGCCGGTTAGCGCATTGTTGCCGGTGGGTTCAGCAACTATCTGCCATGGCACACCGGTTGACCTCAGCGTGGTAACCACAGGCGGCGGCGGCGGATTAACTTATACCTGGTACAAAAATGGTATTGTAATTCCAGGTGCTACTACAGCATTCTATACTGCAGATTCCTCCGGCTTGTATACTGCAACTATCAGCAACGGTACTTGCAGCGAAACATTCAGCGGAACAACAGTTCTTGCTCCTCCTGTTCCGATCATCACACTTGATACAATACCTAACCTGTTATTTACAGGTTCATTTACCGGCTACCAGTGGTATCTTAATGGTGTAGCAATTCCTGGCGCAACCAGCAATAATACGCTTATGTCGGCACCCGATGGCAGTGTTTATACAGTTGTTGTTTCGGATGCCAACGGATGTACTGATACTTCAGCTATATGGGTTGTCGGTGGTGTACCGTCATTGCATACACAACCTGTATCCATATCTTCTGAAATCAAGATCTACCCTAACCCTGCTACAACAATTCTTCATATTGATGCTCCGGTTAAGGTGTTGGTTTCAGTTATCAGTATAGATGGTACAGTATTAATTGATCATAAAGAAGCGATCACGCTAAATGTAGATCAATTATCAAACGGCATGTATTTGATCATGGTGTATGATGAAAATAAGAACCTTCTGAAAACCGAGAAGTTTACTAAGATTCAGTAATAAAATTTAATTCACGATAAATAACGAACCCGCGGAGCCTCTGCGGGTTCGTTGTTTTTTCAACTATTTTAGTTTTGGTATGGCCCGATCTGAATTCAAAATAAGCCCGCCCCCGTTGCCAAAATGCTAACATGGCCGGTTCATTGATTTCAGTTACAAATTTCCGCACTCCGATCCTTTATAAAAACACACAACCATTGATACCTTTTGGTCAGCAGCATATACTAATCATTATGGAAAAAGGAATCTATGAGTAAAAGCAAGTGCCGTCCATTTGCTGTTTTTTTTACCTGCTGTTAGAAAAATGGAGGCAAAAGTTTACATTTGCATTGCTTTTAAAACACTAATACATGTCTCACGATACACATCAGGACCAACCACAGGAGAATAAATCTATTATTTCTTTCAAGAACGCATTTTGGCTGGTTATCATTATTGCCGGCCTTTTTGTAGGCGCACTCAACTTTATTCAGGCTGAAAGCAAGGGTGAAGAAGGCGAAGGTAAAGAGAAAACAGAAATTAAAGCAGGTAAAGAAGCTGCGGGCGAGAAATCAGAAAAAACCGAGAAAAAAGCTGAAGAACCTAAACCAGCCGAAGCCGCCCCTGCCGACTCGGCGGCAAAAGCCAAATAATAATGCAAAAAAACGATATTATAGTGGTTACAGGTGCTGCTGGTTTTATCGGCAGTTACCTTACTGGTTATTTGAACCATCTCGGATTTGAGCAACTGGTACTGGTAGATGATTTTTCTGTTGAAAAAAAGTCAGCCAACCTTAAGAACAAAAAATTTCTCCATAAAATTCACCGGGAGCAGTTTTTTGAATGGCAGGCCAGCCACGCCGGGCTTATCAATTATATTTTTCATCTGGGAGCCCGCACCGATACCACCGAAATGGATTATGCTGTGCATAAAAAATGGAACCTCGACTATTCCAAACGTATCTGGGAACTTTGCACCGAAAACAATATTCCGCTGGTATATGCCTCGTCTGCCGCCACTTACGGAAACGGGGAATTGGGTTATAAAGACAGCCACGATATCATAAGTAGTCTGCATCCGCTTAATCCATACGGCGTCTCAAAAAACGAGTTTGACATATGGGCGCTTGATCAAAAAACAACACCTCCTTTCTGGGCCGGACTTAAATTCTTCAATGTCTTTGGTCCAAACGAATACCACAAGGGGCGTATGGCATCGGTTATCATGCATTCCTATAATCAGATTCAAACGAAGGGCCAGGTTAAGCTGTTCAAATCACACAATCCAGATTACAAAGACGGGGAACAGATCCGCGACTTTATTTATGTAAAAGACGTTGTAAGCATATGTGTCTGGCTGATGCAAAATCAACCCGAAAGCGGCTTGTACAATACCGGAACCGGTAAGGCACGCACTTTTAAAGACCTCGTCAAGGCCATCTTTACCACACTTAACCTGCCCGAACAAATTGAGTATATAGATACCCCTCTCGATATCCGCGATAAGTACCAGTATTTCACTGAAGCCGATATGCACAAGCTCCGTTCAGCAGGCTATAATGAGCCGTTTTATTCCCTTGAAGAAGGAGTAAAAGACTACGTAAATAATTACCTGAAAGAGGAGAAATATTTTTAGAGAAAATAAAGCCATCCCCCACCCTAAACCGCATCGGTAGCGGTAGCGAAAAATTGGCCCGCCTTAGCCTATGCGACGGCAGCAACCTATCAACCTATCAACCTATCAACCTATCAACTTATCAACTTATCAACTTATCAACTTATCAACTTATCAACCTATCAACTTATCAACCTATCAACCTATCAACCTATCAACCTATCAACCTATCAACCTATCACAACCTATCAACCTATCAACCTATCACAACCTATCAACCTATCAACCTATCAACCTATCAACCTATCAACCTATCAACCTATCAACCT
>CAIUZK010000109.1 GCA_903903635.1 uncultured Bacteroidota bacterium | reverse complement strand
GAAAGGAAAGCTGAACGAAAGAATAGAACTGAGCAACATATCCAATGGCATGTACATGGTAACGCTGCGCACCGCCACGGGCAGCCAGGTGTTCCACATGGTTATTGAGCAGTAAAAGAGAAGTAGTAAGTACAAAATGAAGAAGCCCCGGTAATTCCGGGGCTTTGCTTTATGGTGTTATCCCGTTTCTGTTTTCTTATGAATACTTTCCGTCATTTCATAATGATTATACTCAATATAGTAACTAACGACAATTAATTATTTAGCGCTAATATAAATTTACCTTGTGTGTCTTCAATACTTTTGCATTTAATCTGCAAAACAGGTATTTGACTAATAATGGCCAGACCCAGAGAAAATGTAAACAGGGAGGAATCTCCTAAAGCGAAAATCAACAAAGAATCGATTAAGGAAGCTCTGATGATTTTTAAGTATGTAAGTCCTCACAAATGGACTTTCCTTGGTGGGCTGCTATTCATTGCTCTTTCTGCAGCCAACACCATGACGTTTCCGTTTTTGCTAAAGAAACTAATTGACAGCGCTCATGGCCCATTGGGTGGCGTATTCCCGTGGTCGCCTGATAAAATTGCCTTGATCATGCTTGCATTGCAGGCTTTGCAAATGTTTTTTTCATTTTTCAGGGTTTATTTGTTTACATCAGTTGGAGAGAATGCAGTGGCTGATATGCGTAAAGATATTTACCAGCGCATTATTATGATGCCCATGGATTTTTTTGCTCAAAGGAGGGTAGGTGAGCTGTCCAGCCGAATTACTGCGGATGTATCTCAGATTCAGGATGCGGTTACAACTGTTTTTGCTGAAATACTCAGAGGCATTCTTACCTTGATAACCTGTTTGGTGTTGATATTACTCATCAGTCAGAAAATGACCTTACTGATGCTTTCGGTAGTGCCTGTAATAGTTGTTATTGCACTTGTTTTCAGCAAATTCATCAGAAAGTTATCACGACAGGCACAGGACCAGTTGGCTGATTCAGGTACGGTAGTCCAGGAGACATTGCAAGGCATTGCCAACGTAAAGTCATTTTCAAATGAATGGTATGAGATCAACCGTTATAATAACAGTATCCGTAATGTAGTTAGTCTTGCCATCAGGAGCGGTAAATACAGGGGGCTGTTTATATCAACAATGCTCTTCAGTGTATTTGGCGCTATTGTGTTGGTTGTATGGTTTGGCACTGGTCAGATGAGGCAGCATCTTTTATCAGATGGCGACCTCATGGCATTTGTAGTGTATACTGCGTTCCTTGGCGGCACTATGGCCGGTTTTGCAGACTTGTATAGTCAGTTGCAAAAGACACTGGGGGCTACACAAAGAGTCAGGGAACTGCTTAAGGAAACATCTGAAGATGTCTCTGCTTCCAATGTTCAGTTGCAGGATGAGTACCAGTTGAAGGGTAATGTATCTATGCAGCATATAAAGTTCAGTTATCCTACGCGTAGTGAAATTACAGTGATAAAGGACGTAAGTATAGAAGCTGAAATTGGGGAGCAGATAGCTATTGTGGGGCCTAGCGGAGCAGGGAAAAGCACATTGGTATCGCTGTTGCTGCGTTTCTATGAGCCAGATTCGGGCAAAATATTATTTGATGGCAGGGAGGCAGGAACCATACCTCTAACCCAACTCAGGAAGCAAATGGCGCTGGTTCCTCAGGATATTCTGCTTTTTGGCGGAACCATTTATGAGAACATAGCCTATGGCAAACCCGGCAGCACACTTGATGAAGTGAAGGCTGCTGCACGAAGTGCCAATGCTCACGATTTTATTATGAGTTTCCCTGATGGTTATGAAACGGTTGTTGGTGAACGGGGCACAAAACTTTCGGGTGGGCAGCGTCAGCGGGTGGCGATTGCAAGGGCCATTCTTAAGGATCCGGTTATTCTTTTATTGGATGAGGCTACCAGTTCTCTGGATTCAGAATCGGAAGCATTGGTGCAGGAAGCATTGGATAATCTTATGAAAAACCGTACATCTTTTGTAATTGCTCATCGCTTATCAACCATCCGCAAAGCAGATAAGATTATCGTTATGGAGGATGGTATGGTAAAGGAGAGTGGAACCCACGAAGAGTTGATAACCATTAGCGAAGGCCTTTATCGTAATCTCAATAAGCTGCAACTGTTTGAATCATAAATGTTCTCCACTTTTTTATCCTTTGTACAAACTGAAGGAGCCAATATTCCGGCAATTTCTTTTTAGCATTGTTTTATTTATTTTAAAAAATAAAGCTGAAAAAGTTTGAATAATTAAAATATCTTTTTTAGATTTAAGAAACTAAATTTCCACTTTATGAAACAGAAGGTACTATTTCAATCGGTATATGCTTTCAGTTTACTGGCTTTTGCCGTAACTTCTTCGTTGGCACAGGGTGTTATCTCTACTGTTGGCGGCACTGGTATTGGTGGCTTTAGCGGTGATGGCGGGCCTGCTCTTTCAGCAATGTTTAGTTCACCTGCAGGGGTATCTACAGATGCTGCTGGAAATATATTTGTTGCTGATAAAGGCAATCACCGTATTCGTAAGATCGGTACTGATGGAACGACAGCAACCGTTGCCGGTAATGGTTCGGGTAGTTATACCGGAATGGGTGGATTAGCAACATTGGCTTCCATGGAATATCCTGATGCGATTTTTGTGGACAATCACAGCAATCTTTTAGTTACTGATTTTTTTGCCGACTGTTCTTATACAGTTAGCGCATCTACAGGCCGTATTGTCAATTCATGTGGTCATAATAGCCAGGGATATGGTGGTGATGGTGGCGATGCTCCTTTAGGGACAATGGAATTGCCTCATGGAATATGGAAAGACAACCTTGGTAATACTTTTATTGCTGATTTTGGCAACAACCGTTTGAGGAAGATTAATGCGGTAACTGGTTTTGTGAGTACTATTGCCGGTACAGGTACTCCAGGATATTCTCCAGATGGTACATTGGCTTCTTTATGCCATTTTGCAGGGATATATGGTGTTTGTGTTGATAATAACGGTAATATTTTTGTTTCAGACCATGGTAATCATGTAGTAAGAATGATTGATGGTTCCGGTAGGGTTCATACTGTTGCTGGTTCTGGTATTGCTGGTTATACCGGCGATGGTGGTCCTGCTATTGCAGCCTCTTTAAATGCTCCCGGTGGTTTGTATGTCAATACTTCTGGTTTTCTTTTCATTTGCGATGAAACAAGCAATGTTGTAAGAGTTGTGAATCTCAATACCGGAATCATAAAGACTTTTGCCGGAAATGGCGCTGCAGGCTTTGCCGGAGATGGCGGACTTGCAGTAACAGCCAAGCTCAATATGCCATCTGCAATAACTGAAATAGCGGGTACTTTCTATATTGCCGATATGGGCAATAACAGGATCCGCAAAGTGGTAGATGCCTCTTATAAATCTTCCAGTTTCAATAGTGTCGGATCCGTAGGTGTTACCAACTTCAATATTTTCCCTAATCCATCTAATGGTAATTTTATACTCCAGACAGACGAAATCCCTGATAATGCAGTTGCTGAAGTGTATAATATCATTGGTGTAAAGGTTTATTCGCAGGTAATCAATAAAATGGAAACTGCCATCAGCCTTAATTTGCCATCTGGTCTTTATAACATTGCGCTGCGCTCAGGTGATAATGCCGTTACTCATAAAATAACCATTCAAAAATAATTTTTTAAATATTCTTTGTTGCGAAATGCTCCTTATTCGGGAGCATTTCGTATTTTTGGTAAAACAACAGAGTTCTGAATGTATAGTGTAGTGAAATATTTGTTTTTAGTTGTGGCTATAATCATGTCTGGCAGTAGTCTTTTTGCTCAGGGCATCATTACTACTATTGCGGGAAACGGAATAACTCAGTATATAGGTGATGGACATCCGGCTACTAATTTTTCGCTAGGTGGACCTACAGGTCTGTGCATGGATAAATCAGGGAGAATTTACATTTCAAATATGTACACTTCCCGTATCAGCAAACTGGATCATGATACGCTGAGTACTTTTGCCGGTAAAGGTCAATGGGGCTATGCCGGTGATAATGGCAATGCGGATACAGTTGCTCTTGGTAATCCATCCGGAATAAGCTGTGATACAAACGGGAATTTTTATATTGCCGATATTTATTTCGATGTGGTACGTAAGATCAATAGCAGTCACATCATATCTACTGTTTGCGGATCTGGTTCCGGAGGATTTGGCGGCGATGGCGGTCAGGCTACGGCTACTTTAGCCCATATGGAGGCTCCGCATGGTACCTGTATTGATAAATATGGCAACATCTACATTGCTGATTATGGTAACCACCGGATAAGGAAGGTAATTGCATCATCAGGTGTAATTGTTACCATTGCTGGTAATGGTAACAATGGTTATTCAGGAGATAATGGGCCTGCCACAACTGTGGAGTTATCATTCCCATCAGGTGTATGCCTGGATGCTGCAGGTAATGTTTATTTTTCTGAGCATGGTAATCACAGGATTCGCAAAATTGATGTAAATACAAGCTATATCAGCACAGTGGCCGGTAATGGAATGCAGGGATACAGTGGCGATGGCGGACTGGCTATGAATGCTTCATTGAACCAGCCAAATAGTGTATTTGTAGATGGGAAGGGGATTATATACATTTCTGACTTCGGTAATAATGTGATCAGGGCTGTAACCCAATCTGGAATTATTGCCACAATTGCCGGTAATGGTGATTATGGATATTCAGGGGATGGTAGTTATGCCGCAAGTGCCACTTTGAATGGACCTACAGCGGTAATGGTGGACATTGATGGCTTTATCTATATTGCTGATGGAGACAACTCTGTAATCCGTATGATTAGCCCTATTACCTTCCCTAATGCCGGTGTTTCAGCTATTAATGGTACTTCATTCAATATCTATCCTAATCCTGCCAAAAACGGGAAAATCTATATTACTATTCCCGGACTGACCGCAAGTACTTCTATCGGGATCTTTAATACCCTTGGGCAGCAGGTTTACCAGGCAGAAGTGACTACCACCCAGGTTGAAATAAATCTTCAGGGTATTGCTGCAGGTATATATTTTGTGCAACTTACCTCACCTGAGGGCAGAGTGGTTCAGAAAGTAGTAATAGAATAATAGCAATCTCTTATAAAATACGTGGCATTAAGCTAAATACAAAAAAAAGGGAGTGGAAAACCACCCCCTAAACCTTATCCACTCACATACTCACTATTCTATCCTAAATATACTTTCAGCGCATTGCTGTAACGTGCTTTCTGAAGGCGCTTGATGGCGCGCTCTTTGATCTGGCGAATACGCTCTTTTGTAAGGTCGTATTTGTCACCTATTTCTTCTATACTCGGGCCATTATCTCCTTCGAGACCAAAATAGGCCGCCAGTATTTCTGCTTCACGAATACTTAAAGATTTAAGTATCCGGCGAATCTCATTGCGAAGACTGTCCTTCATTACATCATCATCAGTATCGCTGCTGCCGGGCAAAAGGTCGCCCATCGCTACATCTTCAGCTTCATGCACAGGGGCATCAAGCGAGGTGTGGCGTGTATTGCTGGTGAAGATATTGGTTACTTCAGTTTCGCTCATGTCCAGGATATCGGCCAGTTCTTCGGTTGAAGGTTCACGTTCATTTTCCTGTTCAAATGCAATAAAAGCTTTGTTGGCCTTATTGTAGGTTCCAATCTTGTTTTGCGGAAGACGTACAAGGCGACCCTGCTCGGCCAAAGCCTGCAGAATAGACTGACGGATCCACCATACTGCGTATGAAATGAATTTAAAACCTTTGGTTTCATCAAAGCGCTGTGCTGCCTTAATAAGACCCAGGTTGCCTTCGTTGATCAAATCGCTCAGGGACAGTCCCTGATGCTGGTATTGCTTGGCCACTGAAACTACGAAACGAAGATTGGATTTCACCAGCTTCTCCAGCGCACGCTGGTCGCCCATGTGTATTTTTTGGGCTAAAGTGGTTTCTTCTTCAGGCGTTATCATTGATATCTTGCTGATCTCCTGCAAGTACTTTTCTACGGCCTGTGAATCCCTGTTCGTAATCTGGGTGGCAATTTTTAACTGCCTCATATATGATTGTTGTTTCTTTAAGAGTTAATAAAATAGGGTTAATGGTTCAAAATTTATTACTTATTCAATTCTATAGACAGTAATTACGCAAAAAAGGTTAACTTTATTTTTGGTAGCTTCCGTCTTTATTTTATGCACAAAATACGTTCCATAATTTGCTAATTTTTTTAACAATTGGCGATTCATATTATATTTATTAGTAAGAAGCGCAATGGTAAAAGGTTCCAGCGGTTATGAGTTTTACTTATGACCCTATAATTAACGAGTTAAAAACAAAGGAACACTAAATTGAAGTGCAAAATTAGACCAATATGCCAAAAATGCTACCTTTGCGCCACATTTTCATTCCAACTTTAACAAAATATGGAAAAAGACCAGTATCAGCACCCCGATTATTACCTGATGGATGAATTATTGACAGACGAGCAAAAACTCATCAGGGACACAGTAAGAGCATACGTTAAGAAAGAAATATCGCCCGTAATCGAAGAATTTGCTCAGAAGGCGCAATTCCCAAAACAGATCATCAAAGGTTTAGGTGAGCTCGGTTGTTTTGGCCCGTTTATACCGCAAAAGTATGGAGGACCAGGACTCGACTATCTCACTTATGGCATTATGATGCAGGAACTTGAAAGAGGAGACTCTGGTGTCAGGTCTACCGCATCGGTCCAGGGATCTTTGGTTATGTTTCCGATCTACAAATTCGGCAGTGAGGAGCAAAAAATGAAATATCTGCCAAAATTGGCAACCGGCGAACTTATGGGTTGTTTCGGACTTACAGAGCCGGATCATGGTTCAAACCCTGCTGGTATGCGCAGCCATTACCAGGATGCCGGAGACCATGTAATTCTTAATGGTTCTAAGATGTGGATATCCAATGCCCCGTTTGCAGATATTGCAGTGGTTTGGGCAAAAGATGAAGCTGGTGAGATTCATGGTATGATACTTGAGCGCGGAATGGAAGGTTTTACTACACCTGAAACGCACGGTAAATGGAGCCTCAGGGCTTCTGCTACCGGTGAACTGGTATTCGATAATGTGAAAGTGCCTAAAGAGAATATTTTCCCAACTATAAAAGGCCTGAAGGGGCCATTGATGTGCTTGTCCAGCGCGCGTTTTGGTATAGCCTGGGGTGCATTGGGTTGCGCAATGGACTGTTATGATACTGCATTAAGGTATTCAAAGCAGCGCATACAGTTTGGCAGACCAATTGCAGGATTTCAGCTTACACAGAAGAAACTTGCAGAGATGGTTACGGAGATCACCAAGACTCAGTTGTTGAACTGGCGCCTGGGTATCCTCCGTAATGAAGACCGTGCAACGCCTGCTCAGATATCTATGGCTAAGCGCAACAGTTGCGAAATAGCGCTGAGGATAGCCCGTGAAGCAAGGCAGATATTGGGTGGTATGGGCATAACCGGAGAGTACAGCATAATGAGGCATATGATGAACCTTGAATCGGTGGTTACCTATGAGGGTACACATGATATCCATCTGCTCATAACAGGTATGGATGTGACGGGGATTAATGCGTTTAATTAAAAACTCACCCACCCCTAAAACCCTGTCCCTCCCGCTGAAAAGCGGGACCTTGTTCCGGGAACCAAGCATTAGGCTTTGGGTTCTTAATATCAGGGGGTGTTTTGTTATTGGGCACTGTTGTTTTTTAGGTGCTCTTGAGGGTGTTAATTTTATTTTTTTTGAAGGCCGGGGCTTGGTGGTTCCGGCCTTTACAATTTATTAAACTTTTATAGCTGGCTTGTTAATAATATTTACTGAAAAAGAAAAGAGACATCAAAGTAGTATTTTTTGTCAGGTTGCCTCAGGTAAATAGTGGTTTGTTTGAAAGGGAATAACTTAAATTGTAATGTTGTTTTATCGAATGGCAAAATATTGCTAATGAATTTTATTGGCTTCCCCTCTATTTCAGTAGTATAAATAAGAACTGATTGATGTATAGATTGAATTTCATAGGATTGAAGCGAATAAGCTATAGCTGAATAACCACTTATACCTGCGACAAGGGCTAAATCTATTAGGTCGCTTATCACATTCCCATTTTCTGTTTCTATTGCAATTTCATAGTTACTATCAACAATCTCACATTTTTCAAGATTTACATAGATTTTAGAGCCGTTTAATTTAATGTCATCAATTTCCTTATCTGGTTTTGCAGGAGTTGTAAGTTCAGTTGTTTTAGGTTTATATCTTAGTAATGAGGCAGCTACTGACAAGGATAAAAAGCTAAATCCTATTAATAAGACAGGATAGGGTAGTATTTCGAGTATTATTCCATAGCAGATTGGCACTGCTAAGCCAGAAAGTATCAAAACAATTGAAATAACCCATTTCGTAGTAATTGTCATAAGGATTTTGAGGGTTATATCAAATATAAACAAGTTTGTAAAATGAAAGTTATTAAAGTTGCCTAAAAGCCAATTTAATACTTAACTCCTGATTTAGTAATTTATTTACTTCTGAATCTTTATATTTGATTCAAATGGGTATTCCGGAAACTAATAGGGCACAATCTAAAGTTAAGGTTGTTAAGCATGAAGATTAGTCAGGATAATGAGATTGAAAATTTAATTGTAATTTTCACAATTTACTTTTACTTTTTAAAATTATTGTTTAATTTTGAATTGCTGAGATGGTAGTAATTACCTTTGCTAAATTAAGAAGATATTCACTTGAAAATGTTGGTGCAAAAGTTGCATTATTCCATTGGCATGATATCGTTTCGAGGGCAGATTGGTCAAATGTTGCGGATGTGAAAAAAGAATTTCCAACTGCAGATTATTTAAGAGATAATAGGTTTGTATTTAATATTATGGGGAATAAGTACAGGTTAATTGCTATGATTTACTTTGATATCAGAACTGTATATATCAGGTTTATTGGTACTCATTCGGAATATGATAAAATAATTGCCAGAAGTGCATAAGAATTGAGCACGAAAGTGTGTTGTTTTATATAAATGGTAAGGATGAAAAAGATTAGTACGGAAAATGATTACCAGGACGCTATTGCGGCTATAGAAGTTTTCATAAAAAAAGGCTTTGTCAATCTTAGCAATAGTGAAACATTGGCTTTGGAGCAGGTTTCGAAAGCGGTGGCAGCTTATGAAAAAGAGTATTACCCGGTTCCCAAACCCGATACTATCCAGGAAATGATTGAGCTGAAGATGTATGAAATGCGACTGACTCAGAAAAAACTTTCGGAACTGCTGAAAATAGCTCCGGACAAACTTTCTATGATCTTAAATGGGAAAAGAACACCTGATATAGCTTTTTTAAAAGCGGCACATGAAAACCTTGGAATTGATGCCGGCTTTTTACTTACACATGCCTGATAATTGTGCACTATTTTTGCAGTGAGCGAAATCAGATAACAAACCCAAATCTATTCAAATGATCCTTCAGCAACCACTTACCGATAATTTAGAATTGATAGCCAGGCAGGTGGTAGAAGGCTTTATACTTGGCCTTCACAAAAGCCCATTCCATGGCTTCTCTGTTGAGTTTGCCGAACACAGACTATACAATCAGGGAGACCCCCTCAGGCATATCGACTGGCGGGTATATGGGCGCACCGATAAGCTGTTTATCAAGCGTTTTGAGGAAGAAACCAATTTGCGCTGCTGCCTGGTAGTTGATACCTCATCATCCATGCATTTTCCTAAGGATGAGAAAAAACTGACAAAACTACAGTTCTCCTGTGTGGCGGCGGCAAGCATGTTGCAACTCCTGAAGCGGCAGTTGGATGCAGCTTCTTTGGCCATGTTTGATGATCAGGTGTATTATTTCTCCGATTGCAGGTCGGCACATAGCCACTACCGGATGCTGGTCAACGAGTTGCAACGCACTCTTGACGAGACTAAAGAAAATAAGGTAACAAACGCATCTAAGGCCCTGCACCTGGTTGCCGAGCAGATGCATAAGCGGTCGCTGATAGTTATATTCAGCGATATGATGGATGATGCAGACCAGATTGAAGACCTTTTTTCTGCTATGCAGCATTTACGGTACAACAAGCATGAGGTGATCCTGTTTCATGTGGTAGACGGCGCACAGGAGCTGGAATTTGATTTTGAAAACCGGCCTTATGAATTTGTGGATATGGAAAGCGGGGAGCGCATTAAGCTACAGCCGCACCAGATAAAAGAGCAATATATGAGTAAAATGAATGATTTTCAGGAATTGATAGCCAACCGCTGTCACCAATACCAGATAGACAGGGTAGCGGTTGACTTGTCGAAACCTGTTGATGAAGTGTTGCACGCATTTTTAGTGAAGCGAAATAAATTGATGTAACCAAAGGTTTTTTTTCATACATTTGCATCCCGTTTGGAGAAAGAGTGGGAAGTTTACGGTTGGCAGATGGCAGAAATGCCTGGTAGGCCTGTTTTCAAGTTGTGGTTTATTATTTGATAACTGCCTGATTGCGAAAGACCGGGAACTGTAAACAACAAACTGCCAATCGCTATATTGAGATGAAGCATAACCGGGAATATGAGATAGCCTGGCAGGGATTAAAACCCGGACCACACACGTATGTATACGATATTGATGATCGTTTCATGCAGGAAAGGGAGATTGAAGAGTTTACAGATTGGGATGCAAAGATTACGTTGACATTTGATAAGCATGAGAGTTTTTTTATGCTTCATTTTGATGTTGACGGACATGTAAAAGTGCCTTGCGACCGTTGTGGAGATGATTTTAATCTGAGGCTATGGGATGAGTTTGATCTTGTTATTAAGTTAATGGGAGACGATGCTGAGAAAATTGAAGACGAGGATGATGTGGTTTTTATTCCACGTAGTGAGACGGTGATAGATATTAGTGGATGGCTGTATGAATTTTTGATGCTTAGTGTACCTTTGCAACACATACACCCTGATAATGAGGATGGTAGTTCGGGTTGTAACCCACAGGCATTAAGCTTGCTGGATAAACTGTCGGAACCGGCTGAACCACATCAGAATGACCTTTGGAAAGGCCTGGAATCTTTTAAACCAATAAAGAAATCCAAACCAAAAAAGTCATAGTGCTTTGAGGAGGCAGGTTCAAAAGAAAAGAAAGAAATAATAAACAATAATAATTTAACAAGTATAAATAAAGTAAGATGCCAAATCCTAAAAGACGACACTCACAACAAAGAGGCGCAAAGCGTCGTACGCACTACAAGGCAGAAGCAGAAACATGGAGTGTGGACAAAGTTACCGGCGAAAGCCATCTGCGTCACCGCGCACATTGGGTAGAGGGAAAACTCTATTATCGTGGTAAGGTGGTGGTAGACAAAGCCCCTGTTACGGAGGGTGAAACAAATCAATAACTTATTATTTTCAGTTAATGAGAATAGGGCTTGATATTATGGGGGGCGATTATGCCCCTGCCGAAGCCGTAAAAGGTGTATTACTTTATTTTGAGCAGGTGACCCATAATTCGGTACATCTGTTGCTTATAGGTAATGCAGTGCAGGCTGGGCCTTTTCTGCCCATGCTGGATGCCTACAAGGACAGGTTTACTTTTATTGAAGCCGGAGAGTCTATAGGGATGGATGAGCACCCTACAAAGGCGCTAAAGGAAAAACCTGATTCAAGTATTGCTATTGGTTTCGGCCTGCTCCTCAAGGGCAAGGCCGATGCTTTTATCAGTGCCGGCAACACCGGCGCTATGCTGGTAGGTGCTATGTACTCGGTTAAGGCAATCGATGGTATACTCAGACCAACTATAGCTACTCCATTGCCCCGTATTACCGGTAATTACAACTTTTTACTGGATGCAGGTATCAATGCCGATTGCAAACCGGAGCACCTGTTGCAGTTTGCCCAGTTGGGGTCTTTATACGCCCATCATATGCTGGGTATTGAAAACCCGAGGGTAGGACTGCTGAATATAGGGGAAGAAGAAGGCAAGGGCAATCTGCTTTGCCAGGCAACATTCCCGCTGCTTAAGGAATTGGCCGATATTAATTTCATGGGTAATGTGGAGGGGCGCGATATTTTCCTTGATAAGGCACAGGTAATTGTTTGTGAAGGTTTTGTAGGTAATGTAGCCATAAAAATGGCCGAATCTATCTACGACATTTTCAAAACACAGAAGGGATTTCAGGATCCATTCCTCGACCATTTTAATTTTGAGATTTATGGTGGCACCCCGATTTTGGGTATCAACAGCCCGGTCATTATCAGCCACGGTATAGCTCATGCATGCGCATTCCGAAATATGATTGATGTGGCAGAGAAGGTGATCAGTTCAAATCTTACAGGTATTTTCAAGGAGCATTTCAAACAAAAGGTCTGATGTCGTTTTTATAGATTGTATTGATCTGTAAGTTATAAAAGAAGCCAGGCATCACACTGTAATGCCTGGCTTCTTTTATAAGGATGCTGATAGCGTTATTATCCGTTGTTTTGGGTGTCTGTGGCTGGTTCTTTGGTGTAATCTACTTGTTTTATTTTGCTACATTCCTTGTTGCCAATTTCTCTGTATTCGTAGTTACGAATTTCTCTGTAGTCTTATTTACCGATTACACTGGGAATAGACTTACTGATTCTCCAATTGATTTAGTGGAATTTCTCTATCTGATAAGCGTAACAGTTCCTTTGAAATATTTTTCAACGCCATCAGGCTGTGCAAGAATTATCTGGTAATTATAAACTCCTATATCCTGCGGTGTACCCATATATGTTCCATCCCATCCTTTATTGTTTCCGTCAACAGCACGATAAACTAATTCACCCCAACGGTTGTAAATACTCATGCTTACCAGTTTGTAGTAGCTTGGATTACCGATACGGAATACTTCATTAAGCCCGTCATTATTGGGAGAGAATGCATCCGGAATAAAGATGTTATCATAGGTCAGATCGATTTTTACGGAATCTGTTGCCAGGCAGCCATATTTATCATAAGCTGTAACGACATAAATTGTTGGGGCTTTGGGGGTAGCAATAGGGTTGTTGATATTATTGTTGTTTAGAGAGCCGTCATCTGGAGTCCAGAAATAGTATAATGCATTATCTGAATTGAGCTGAACGCTGCTTCCAAAAGGGATAGTTTGGTTTGGAGTAACATTTGTTATTAAGGCTTTTATCAGATTTACATTGACATAATCTGTTGCCATGCAGTTTGTTCCGGGGACAGAAACGGTCAGGGTATATGATGTAGCTACTGCTGGTGATGCAATAGGAGACTGATCATTTGGGTTGGAAAGTCCGGTTGCCGGAGACCAGTTATAGGATAGCTGAGGATTACCCGGCACTATGATCTGGAACGCAGTACCCATACAGATAGTCGTATCTACTGTAAATGATGGTACATTGAGGTTTTCTATAGTAATAGTAACAGCGGCGGTATCAGTACAGGCGCCTGTTGTACTGGTTGCGGTTACAGTATACGTTGTTGTTACAGTTGGAGTTGCTACAGGATTCTGAATATCCGGATTGCTTAATCCGGTTGCAGGAGTCCATATGTAGTGTAATGCAGGGTCGCCAATAACTAACAAATCTACCGATCCATTATTACAGAATGCAGTATCATGGGATGCCATGGTAATTGTTGCATCGATAACAGTAACATTGATACTTCTCGAAATATCAGGGCAGCCGGATCCCGGCAAAGTCGCTGTCATAATATAGGTGGTACTTACAGATGGCGTAGTTACAGGTTCCATTACTGTCCCACTGGTTAAGCCGGTAAGTGGCGACCAGGAATATGTAAGGCCTGAAGATCCAGTTGCATGAATCTGAAAAGTACTTCCGGCACATACCGTAGTATCAGGAGTGAGGAGAATGGCAGCAGGAGAATCTAAAATATTTAAGGTAATACTGTCGAGAATGCCACAGGCGGCAGGAGAAGTTAAGAATATTTTCAGTGTTTTTATGCCAGAAGGGAACGTTGGAATACCTGCAACTGATATGTGCACACTATCAGTCCCGGAAAGCATAATAGCGCTGTCTGGAGCAGTATAATCTAAACCATTAACCCCAGTACCTGAAAAGGTGAAATGCAATACCTCGGAAGTAGATAATATATGTGTGCTAAGAATAGTAATGGTTGCAGGGTTGCAGCCCTTTACGATGGAATTAGACATGCCATTAATTGTTGCACCAATGGAATCGGTATGGTTGAATATAAAATTGTTTGTATTAAGGCTGGCAGCTTCAAGAAATACACCAGAGTCATAAATTGCATTTCCGGCATCAGCAATAGCAAGTTTAAGGTGATAAGTATCACATGGTGTCACAGAATGCACGGCTCTGAATTTTGTAGTGAAACCTTTGTATGATAACAAAGTGCCTCCGGTATTATCGAGGTAATAGGATGTGAACGGGGACCCAGGGCCAAGGCTGGTGCAATTGGATAATACGCCACCTGAAGCGCCGGGAACACCATTATTTACACTGTTAATTTCCACAGGGATATTTGTGCCGGGAATAAGGGCCATATTGGGAGCGCCTGCAATTCCGGGGCCGGAAATAAAAAATGCGAACAGGTCATTATAATGGCTGCAAACTGCCGAGTAGTATTCCTGTGAACCAAACTGATAATTGAATCCGAGACTATCTCCTTTGGCAACTACATCAAATTGTAAAACACAGGCATCATAAGTATTACTTCCACCCAGTATGGCTGTGAGCGCCGGATCACCTGGTGCTCCCAGATTAAAAGACGCAGTACCCGGAGGCGGTCCATACGGGCCTGCAGCCGCAGAGGCATGGCCGCAGGTAAGTATTATCCCGCTACTCATACTCAATAGTGTGCCGGTTGATGTAAAAGTCCCATTTGCAAGTCCAGGGCATGTAAGAGTAGGTGATAATATAGTAACTCCAGGACCGGCAAGCGCTGAGGCAAGGACAGTGGCAGTCTGATTAGGTACAACTGTTAATTGTGCATATCCGTTTGATACTGAAAATGAAAAAAATAGGGCAACCAATATAGATGGATAAAAGGGAAAGTATTTCATAGTCCGAAATTTTTTGCAAAGAACTCAACTTCTTATTATCGATTCATTATGGCAATGTGAATGATTGATTACCTCAGTATTAAGCGATGTAATTCTTGAGGTTCTGCTTCGCAAATAAACATCTCAAGTCACTACAATTATATGCCCAATTCTTTGATCAATCAACGAGTTTGTTACCGGATTATTAAGCGAATATTACCGGATTTATCTTAGTAGTAATTTTATGGTGTTGTGCATTTTTTCTTAACCTCATGGTAATTATTCCGTAATACTGCCTTTACCTATAATGCATTCCTTTGCACCAAATTTTAAATCTTAGCAATGAAGGCTTTATTTTTATTTTTCATCCTGTTTCTTTTTGTTTCTGTAAATAATATTTCTGCACAGGTAACATCCGCAAGACTTGCCGGAAGGGTTGTAGATGAAGCAGGGAAAACCTTACCTGGTGTAATCATTGAAGCAATTCATGAACCATCGGGTTCAAAATATGGTACTGACACAAAGGGTGATGGAAGTTATGATATTGAGAACATGCGTGTAGGCGGCCCTTATAAAATAATTGTCACATTGGGTGGTACGGTAGTAAGGACTTTCGACAATGTATTTATTCAACTTGGTGAGACCTATGAGTTGAATATAAAAGCAGTACCCGACACCAGGGAGCTTAGCGGAATTACTGTCACCAGTAGCCGTGATAATACATTTAATAACCAGCGCACAGGAGCCACGACAGTAATCAGCCAGGAGCAAATAAATACATTGCCTTCTATTGGCCGGTCGTTTAGTGATTTTACAAGACTTACGCCACAAAGTTATGGTTCGAGTTTTGCCGGAAGAAACAGCCTATATAACAATGTGCAGATCAACGGCGCCAACTTCAATAATGCATTTGGTCTGAGTGGGGGAGGCTATGCCGGCGGAGGCCAGCCAATACCTATAGATGCCGTTCAGCAGATACAGGTTGGGGTATCGCCTTTTGATGTAAGGCAAAGTGATTTTACCGGCGCCAACATAAATATGGTTACCAAAAGCGGTAATAATGATTACAGCGGATCGGCTTATTTTTTTTACCGGGACCAAAGTTTTAATGGAACACATGCCGGGAGCTATACACTACCGCCTGCAATAAAAACTGTTAACCATATATATGGCGCCAGTGTGGGTGGCCCAATCATAAAGAATAAACTATTCTTTTTTGTAAATGGCGAATTTGAGAATAATATTCATCCGGGCGCTACCAATTGGATCGCGGGTGGTACTGGCGTTACAGGTCCTTATATATCCAATGCTAAGGCAACTGATCTCCAAACAATTTCGGATTATGTAAAAACCAAGTATGGCTATAATACGGGCGCTTATGATGGCTATGCCAACAGTTTCGCCAATGCATATACCCGCTTAATTGCCCGTATTGACTATAACATTAATGATAAAAACAAACTCAATGCAAGCTTTACGCATTATAACAGCGCTATACCCAGCATGGTAAATTCATCTAGTGCGGCCAATGGTGGGATAAGCGGATCCCGTTTTGGCCAAAATTCGCTTGCCTTTGAAAATACGATGTACAGTACTAAAGATATCGTGAATGCAATAAGCATGGAGTTATCAACAAAAATCAATAATGATATATCCAATCAGTTGTTGGGCTCTTACACTATGACCAGGGATACGAGAAGTAGCCCAAGCAGCAAGTTTCCGTTTGTTGATATAGAGGGAGGTAATGGTTCCGGTACAGACAATTATGCCAGTCTGGGTTATGAATTGTTTACCTATAAAAATGATGTACAATACAATACCCTGGCTGTGTACGATAATATTACTATCAATAAAGGCATTAACAATATTACAGGGGGGGTATCCTTCAAATATCTGACGTTTGAGAATAGTTATTTGCCATATGGCACCTCCTACTACAGGTTCAATTCAGTAAATGATTTTATTACTAACCAGGCACCTATTGGTTTTGGCTACACCTATCCTTATCAGGGGCAGGATGGTTACTCAACGGTACATTATGGGTTGCCTGGAGCCTATGCACAAGATAAAATCAATGTGTTGCCTAATCTTACCTTAACTGCAGGCATAAGATTGGACATGCCACTATATCTGAACACAATAGCAAAGAATAGTTATACCGATACCCTGAATCTGTACAATCCATCGGGCGGTATCACTCATTATAATACAAGTAAATGGCCTGACCAGAAACCTGTTGTGCAACCAAGGATAGCATTTAACTGGTCGCCACTTAAAGACAGGAGTTTACAAATGCGTGGTGGAACTGGTGTGTTTTTAGGACAGATACCCTTTGTATGGTTGACTAATGTGCCTGGAAATTCAGGAACTGTAACCAATAATGTACAGATAAACAATAGCGCAATTTTAAATTACCTTAAGTTTCAGCCAAATCCGGCAGATGCTTTAGCGCAATTGCCTGAGAACATCCGCAACCAATATTTCCCTACGCAAAGCGGGAATTCAGTGCCGGGCCAAATCGCAGCAGTTGCATCTGATTTTAAGATGCCAAGAGTATGGCGATCGGATGTAGGAGCAGATTACAAGTTGCCATGGTTTCAATTGGTAGGTACTGCGGACCTGATGTACACAAAAGACATTTATTCAGTCTACCAGTTCAATGCCAATGAGCCTTTGCCAAATGGGAATCTGGTGGATTCAAATGATCACAGGGTTACTTATGCATCCGGCAGGAAGTATGGCTTTTTAAGCGGTGCATATATTCTTGAGAATTCAAAACTGGGTGATGCTTATTCTGCTACCATAGGTATTTCGCGCCCTTCACAAAAGGGTTTCTCTGGTTCATTATTCTATACAGCTATGTTTGCTGAAGAGGTTTCTGAGAATCCCGGATCTCAGGCAAGTTCTGCATGGTTTTATGTGGAGCATGTGAATAATCCTAATGAAGCAAAACTGGCGCCATCTTCATTCTATACTCCTCATCGAATTGTCGGCACACTATCATACAGGTTGGAATATGCAAAGCATTTTGCCAGCACATTCTCCATATATTATAACGGCTCAGCCGGTGGCCGGTTCAGTTACCTGGTTTATTCAGACATCAATGGTGATGGGGTGTACAATGATCTGATGTATATACCTAAGGATGCGGCCGAAATGAAATGGGCGCCTATCGTTAACCATAACACAGGAGTGGTATTATTTACACAGCAACAAGAGATTGATGCCTTCAATGCATATATTAAGCAAGATAAATACCTTAATGCGCACAGAGGACAATATGCATCGCGTAATGGTGCGTCAATGCCTTTTTATCATAGCCTGAGTTTGAAATTTATTCAGGAGGTTTTCGGAAATATTGGAAAGCGTAAGCAGTCCCTCCAGTTTTCTGCTGATGTTGTGAATCTGCCCAACTTACTTAATAAAGACTGGGGTGTGCAAAAGCAGCTGGCTATGAGCTATGGGGAAGTTATAGATGGTTCTACCTACAAGGGCATAACAACCTATGTGATGAAGACCAGAACAGATGATAATGGAAACACAGTACTGCCGACCTCAACCTTTATTAACAACAAAACGAATTCTAGCACATGGGGTTTACAGATCGGTTTGAAATACAATTTTTAATAACGAAGTGCAATTCAATTTTCAATTTTAAAAATCAAAACTACAATTTATGAAAAGATTACTTTTACTATCAGTATTTGCTATGATGGCTTTATTCAGTAAAGCGCAGGATTCTACCAGACTTTATCAGAATTTTGATGTTGATGACAGTGCAGGTGCAGGCTTAGACCATTTTCCGCCGGGATGGAGTGTTTATCATGTAGTAGATGGTGGCCAGATCTGGAAGCATTTTAGTATGTATGGGGTAAACAATACCTCTTGTCTTGAATTTAACGGATACCAGGGTGGGGCTGACCATGATAACGATGCCTGGCTTATGGCTCCAAAGCTTAATTTAAGTGCTTTTACTTCAGTTTTTTTGAATTTTTCGGCAGTATATCTTTATGTTGGTGATTCACTTCATGTAAAGGTTTCTACAAATTATTCAGGTACTGGTAACCCAATGGCCTCTGGCGTAACCTGGATAGAACCAGTTCATACAGGCATAATGAAGGATGACTCGAATAATGTTAGTCTGTTCAGGAATTTTCAGGTAAATCTAACTCCATATATTTCTACACATACTTATGTGGCGTTTGAGTACATTTCATCTAATATTTCCGGAAGCAGATGGTCTTTGGATAGTATTTTTACGACAGGTACAACAAATCCTCATGCTGGTATAAACAATGTTGCAGAGGATAAACTTGCTTTGAATATTGTTGGAAATGGCTCATCGAGCGAAGTTAAAGTTGGCTTCGATGTTATACCTGGAAGCTACCAGCTTGAAATCTACGATCTTACAGGTCGCAAAATCAGGGAAGTTCAAATGACTGCTAAAGAAGGATACCAGGTGTATACCATAAGCAACCTGAGTATGATAAGAGGCATGTATCTCATAAAGTTGGCCAACGATAAATTGTATGGTACAACCAAATTCATTGTAGAGTAGTTATACTTATTTTCCGGATTTTACTTGCCAGCCAATAGCCTTATAATGGTTATTGGCTGGTTTAATTTTTACAGTAAAGCAGTTGTATCTATAACAAGAGGGGGGTGAACTATTTGATGAAATTTCCAGGTATTGGATTTAGTATCCAGAAGTGTAATTGACTTCAATTGTGAGGAATTGATTCTTTGAAATATGCTATCTGCAGTTGGGTTTAACAAATGTTTATGGCATATAAATCAGGGGGGATGGCTGTTAATCTATGATCAAATTGAAAGTATTGATAAACACTCAATGGGGGGGATTAATTCTCATTTGGTGTTTAGATAT
Source organism: uncultured Bacteroidota bacterium (assembly GCA_903903635.1). Classification (GTDB taxonomy): domain Bacteria; phylum Bacteroidota; class Bacteroidia; order Chitinophagales; family Chitinophagaceae; genus Nemorincola. The sequence continues at coordinate 98,995 of CAIUZK010000109.1, read as the reverse complement.
GCTATCTGAACTTAATTGTAACAAGAGATGTTGTTTGAAGTTTTTGCTTAGACTGCAGATGAGATTATAAATATTAGCGGGTTATTAAGCGGAGCTTGTAAAATTGCCGAACTGATAGACCAGAAGGGAGCGGTATACAATGCCCAGCCTCAATAAGCGGATCAATTTGTTGGTAGCCGATGATAATGTGACTATTTGAATTGCGAAAAACGAAATGGCCTGTTAACCAAAGGTTTTCTCCAGGATAGCAGCTAATCTGATTCCTGCAAATACCAGTTGTTTTTCAATTATGGTTTTGTTGCGCTGGCAATAATCTTTATCAATTGTATTGTTGGTGAAATTGTAAACATCATTAAGGTAAACGCGGGAAGAGTTCATCCAGTTTACAACATTAATTGCTTTAATTGTTTCAATTTGTTTTTTGTCGTAGCCCTTTAATAATGCCAGGCAATCATTTAATGAAATGTTTGTGCTGTCAATTATTTCTGTATCCCATGCCCTGTGCAGGTTTGTTTCGCGGCCGGAAAATTTAATGTGGATATCATTACCACCTTTGTCTGTGCCATATCCTGTATGTAATGGTTGATGAAGGTCTCCACACAAATGGAATATGATGAGCAAATTTCGTTTGATCTCAGAGTCGTTTAAATGGCTTTTGTTTTCAAGCTGGGAGATGGCTTTGTTAAGGGCATTGATTATATTAGGTGTTGAATCCTGAATGTATTGTTTGTCCTTTTCCACATTCACATAATGCCATGGTTTCATGTAGTCGAAACTATGATCACCGCGTATTTCATCCATCCAGACACTTGACTCTTCAATGGTCATGTTTCCCAGGAAATGATGCACCTTTGATTGGATATTACTATCTAACAAAGAAAAGGCTATTTCGGCTACGATACCATGGCCTTTTTTCCCCCAGGCAAAGGAATAATCAGGAAACAAAAGAATAAATAAACCAAAGGAAAGAGCAATCGGAAATTTCTTCATAAGATTTTGAATAGATATTTTGTAAAAGTCTGCGATCATTATTAACAGTATATTATGCTTAGGTGATTTATTTGCTGGTATAAGGTTTCGCGATAACAATTTCTTCAGCAGCAGGTAACATTAGGGTGTTTTTTGGTTAACATAGCCATCCCAATTTTGCAGTGAATAAAACTACCGTATCATGTCTCATTTTTCCTTCCTTCCAATCAGAAAATCGTTTGTATTTCTTGGCCTATTGCTGATCAGTCAAGTAATAGTTAGCAGCGTGTTTGCTGACAATGTTATTTATAGTTATTCAGCATCTCCGGCAAACACAGCTACTTCATCTTCAAATGCAAATGTTCCGGCATCTGGCTGCATCTCGGGGATTGGTAACTCATTAGGTACGGTAGCAACTCCTGTTAATACAACATCAGCTAGCAGCGTATATAGTGGGGCAACAGGTGGGGGCAATATAGGTAATGCTGTTGCAGTTACCGGGAATTCGACATTTAATTCCGGTACATCACCTTATATCACCTTCACACTTACTCCGAATTCGGGCTACTCAATTGCAATTACAGGAATGACATTTGGTAGCCGATCAACCGGCACCGGCCCACAGGCATATACAATTAGCACCAGTGTTGGTGGTTTTGCCGCGGGTGTAGCAAGTGGAACATTGCTGAATAATTCTGTATGGGCGTTACAATCTCCGTCTTTTACAACGGTAACAGGTTCTGCAGGGAGTTCTATTGAAGTGAGGATATATGCCTATGGTGGCGCTGGTTCACCTGCAGCGAATACTGAAAACTGGCGTATTGATGATATCAATTTCACCATTACAGTGAGCGGTGGTAACAACGCGCCGTCATTCGCTGGTGGAACATCGCAATCTCTGACAGTATGTCAGAATGCATCTGCCACTGCTATTAATTCTTTAATGGCTATAAATGATGCAGATGCCGGACAAACTGAAACATGGACAGTATCATCCGGACCGGCACATGGCACACTTGGTGGCTTTAGTACTACAGCTACTTCTACAGGCAGCACAATTACACCATCTGGTTTGACTTATACTCCAACTTCTGGATATACCGGAACCGATGCATTCGCTATACAAATATATGACGGTATAGCAACCGCTACATCTACGGTGTCTGTTACGGTTAATCCTTTACCCTCCAGTCCTTCAGGTATTACCGGAACCGCAATTGTTTGCCAGAGTAGTTCAACATCTTTAAGCGAATCCACAACGGGTGGAGTATGGAGCAGCACAAACGGGGCGATAGCAACAGTTGGTACTTCCGGAATTGTAAGTGGTGTTGCAGAAGGTACAGCAACAATAAGTTACACTGTAACTAACAGTTGCGGTAGTTCGGCTGCAACTGCGGTTGTAACGGTTAACCCACTTCCTTCTACTCCTTCTCCTATTATCGGTACTGCAACTGTCTGCGCCGGAAGCACAACTGCTTTGACTGAAACAAGTACCGGCGGAGCATGGAGCACTACAGACGGAACAGTTGCGACAGTAGGAACATCGGGTGTCGTTACCGGTGTTGCAGCAGGAACCGCTACAATTAGTTATACCCTGACAAATAGTTGCGGGAGTTCAGCAGCGACTGTTACAATAACTGTCAACCCTTTGCCAACAACGCCATCTGCAATAACAGGTACAGGAACAGTTTGTACGGGTAGCACAACAACATTAACCGAAACCAGTACCGGCGGAGCCTGGAGCAGTACAGACGGAACCATTGCAACAGTAGGAACAACAGGCATTGTTACCGGTGTTGCAGCGGGAACCGCGACAATAAGCTATACTATCTCAAATAGTTGTGGTAGTGCAGCAGCAACGTTTGTAGTAACCGTAAATACTTTACCTTCAGTACCATCGTCAATCACTGGTACAGCGACAGTATGTGCAGGTAGCACTACCTCATTGTCTGAAACAACAACCGGAGGTACCTGGAGCAGCACTGATGGGTCAGTAGCCACTGTAGGAACCTCAGGCACAGTTACCGGGGTATCTTCGGGTACGGCAACAATAAGTTATACAATGACAAATGGTTGTGGCAGTTCTGTAGCAACCATAATCGTTACAGTAAATCCACTGCCGGCGACGGGGACAATTACCGGAGTTGCTTTTTTGGCTGTGGGTGGCACAACGACTTTATCTGATGCTACATCAGGGGGGACATGGAGCAGCGTTACAACTTCTGTAGCAACGATTGGTACTTCAGGAGTTGTAACCGGGGTTGCAACAGGGACATCTGCCATTTCTTATACAGTAACAAATGGTTGCGGCACTGCGGCCGCCACAGTGATCGTAACAGTAAATCCGGCTACTTTTGGCAGAGGCAATCTGGTAGTATTGCGGACTGGTGACGGATCAGCAGCGCTGACAAGTGCAGCCACTGCTATTTTTGCCATAGAATATACTACTTCAGGATCAGCGACAGGATTTAATATAGCGCTACCTGCCACCGGATCAACAAAAATCACCAACAGCGGCTCTGCATCTTCTGAAGGAATGATGACTTCTTCTGCTGAACGGGACAGACTTATAGTGGAAGGATACAATGCTACAGCTGGAACTGCCAGTGTAGTTAGCACTTCTGCTGCCACAAGTCCAAGAGAATTGTTTTCTATAAATTCCTCAGGAAGTTATGCTGCAGTGGTTTCTTCTACCACTGCCTATTCAGGTAATAATATACGTTCCGGAACCGCAAATGGAACTGATTATTTTTCAGCAGGAACAGCAGGCTCAGCGCCAAACGGTATCGTTTACCTGAACAGTAATACTACGCTTGCTACAACCCCAACAAACACCCGTCTTGTTCAGATATTCAACGGTCAGATTTATTTCTCGGCGAGTTCAAGTCCTTTCTTAGGGGTAGCGAAAATGGGATCGGGAATTCCAACAACATCGGGGCAAACAGCTACATTAATTAATACTACTACCACCGCCAGCGCATATGGTTTCTCAATCAGCCCTGATGGTGGTACATTATATATTGCTGACGATGGCGCGGGTATTAATAAATATACAGGTAGCGGTTCCTCATTTGCATTTGCTTATAATGTAAACTCAACACCTGTAAGAGGATTGGTGGTGGATTACTCAGGTACGAATCCCATTATATATGCTACAACGTCAGCATTATCCAGCGGAAATACTATAATAAAAATAACTGATGGAGGATCAGGATCCGGTTCGACAACAATTGCTACTGCCCCGGCTAATACTGAATTCCGCGGAATTCAGTTTGCGCCATCATGTTTTGCTGATATTTCAATTTCAGGATCATCAGTAATCTGTAGCGGAAGCAGTACATCATTGCAGCTTACTGGTAATCCTAATGCAACAGTTTCATACAATATCAATGGTGGCTCTACTTTAACTACTACCATTGGTAATAATGGAAAAGCTACATTGAGTACCGGTGCTTTAACTACAAATTCGACTTTTAACTTAATTAGTATTTCAACTACAGCCTGTTCCTCAGTGGGTTTATCAGGAAGTGTTACTGTTACAGTTAATCCGGTGCCAACATCAATAACTGGTACAACAACTGTTTGTGCAGGTTCTACAACTACCCTCGGAAATGTTGGTTCAGGAACATGGAGTACCAGTGATGTTTCAATAGCTACAGTAGGTTCTGGCTCTGGTATTGTTACTGGGGTTGCTCCAGGAACAGCAACGATTACATATGCATTAACCTGCGGTACTGTCAATGCACTTGTTACAGTTAATCCACTGCCTGCTACTCCGGCTTCAATATCAGGCTCGTTTACACTATGTGCCGGAAGTACAACCACTCTTACAGAATCTGTAAGTGGTGGATCATGGAGTAGTAATAATACGTCAATTGTCACTGTTGGTACGTCTGGTGTAGTAACTGGAGTTGCATCAGGAAGCACAACTATTACCTATACAATAACAAATAGTTGTGGTACAAACTATGTTACGGCTGGAGTAACAGTAAACCCATTACCATCTTCTATTTCCGGTACGCCATCAGTATGTACTGGCCAAACTACCTCCCTGACTGATGCCGGAGGGGGTACATGGACCAGCAGCAACTCCAACGCAGCCGCAGGTTCAGGAACTGGTATTGTTTCAGGGGTTACTGCTGGTACCTCAAATATTACATATACGCTAAGTTCTGGCTGTTTTACATTTGTCACTGTTACTGTTAATGCCTCGCCTTCTTCTATTACAGGCACAACAAGCGCATGTGTGGCAGCTACATCTACACTTGCAGATGGCGGCGGCGGTACATGGACAAGTAGTAATGCCAATGCTTCTGTAGGCTCCTCCAGTGGAATTGTAACTGGCGTTACAGCTGGTACTTCCACCATCACCTATACATTGCCTAGTGGTTGCTTTACAACTGTTGTATTCACCATTAATGCAGTATCAGCGGGGATTATTACCGGTTCTGCAACAATATGCAATGGCAGTACTGCTTCATATAACAACACGGTGCCAATGGGTACGTGGTCGAGTACTAATCCGGCAATTGCTACTATAAATTCAAGTACAGGGGTTGCTGCCGGCATAACCACCGGAGTTGATACAATAGTATATACGGTGATTAGCAGCTGTGGGACTTACTCCACTTTAAACCCGGTTTCAGTTATTATAGCGCCACCAGCCTTTTCAATTACACCTTCGCTTGTCAGCCTTTGCCCGAGCAGTCCGGCTCAACTAATGACAGCAATTGGAGATACGCTCATAGGTTCGGTAAGCGGAACAAATACCACAACAACTTTTGTTGAACATTTAAATGCCCCTGATAGCACAAATATTACTGTTTCCGGAATTCCTTCCGGTGCCACAATAACCAGTGTAGTTGTTACATTTAATGTTGCAGCGAAATCAACAGGCCAGCAACGGGATAATGTTTACAATTTAAGAGCGCCCAATGGTAATGTACTTAATTTAGATAATGCTAAAGGGAGTTCAATCAGCGGGTTAGGCTTCACTAATGTTTCCATCAGTTCTGCTGGAACAACAGCTCTTGGCACAAGTACCATGGTTTCTGGTATTCCATACATAGCCAGCCTTGTATCGGGCGCACCAACAAGTGGATCTTTTACTGCTACTTCCTACCGCTCTAATGTTACAGCCTGGTCCAGTTTATATTCTACGCCCAATGGTATCTGGACAATGATAACAGATAATACGTATAATGCTACCGAAGATACTTTTAAAAGCTGGTCATTGACTATAAATTATGTTGTTAACCCAACAGTTACCTGGTCTTCTTTAACTGGTTTATATACTAATTCCGGTGCAACCACATCTTATACTGGTACCTCTGTCAGTTCAGTTTATGCATTACCGTCTTCTTCAACTAGTTATATAGCTTCTTCAACTATCGGTAGTTGTTCGAAGACCGCTACAGTTCCTGTAAATGTGAATTCAACTTTATATTTGCCGTCTGTTTCTGGTCCATCAAGTGTATGCGTAGGGGGAAATATATCATTGACTGATTCTACAACAGGCGGTGTCTGGACCTGCAACAATACATCAATAGCCACCATCGGGTCATCAACAGGAATAGTTACAGGCGTTACCGGAGGTTCTGCTACAATTACATATACATATACAAGCGGATCATGTACCGGGTTTTCAACCAGGGCTGTAACAGTAAATTCATTACCTGCGATATCCCCAATAACCGGCACAACTAATTTATGTTTGAGCGGCTCACTAACATCAACATTAAGTGATGCAACCAGCGGAACCCATACCTGGAGCAGCAGTAATATTGCTGTAGCTACAATCGGGTCATCCACCGGAGTAGTTACAGCAGTTACAGCCGGTACAGCAATAATAACCTATAATTATAATAACGGTATCTGCTCTAATATAACAACTACCAATGTAACTGTCGCAAACACGCCATCACCGATAACAGTTTCTCCATCATTCGGAAGTATCTGTAATTCAGGCCCGGCACAATCATTTGTAGCATCTGGTGGTAATGCGCCTGCTTCGGTTGCTGTTTCTTCGGGTGCAATTACCTTCTCTATTGGAAATACAGCGGCTGGAGTAAATACCGGTCTTGCAATTAGCGGTATACCTTCAGGTGCCACAGTAACCGGAATTGCTGTAAATTTCAATGCCACTGAATCATTTGACGGAGACCTTGAATTGAATCTTAAAGCTCCGAATGCAAGTGTGTTGAATTTATTTAGTTCAGGTACGTCTAATAATGGTGCTAATTTTGTCAACACAACCATTAGCTCAGCAGGGGTTACACCTATACCGAATTTAGGTGCCGGCGCTCCATTTACAGGTGTATGGGCAGCAAATGCCTCATTAAGTCCTACAGTAGGATCAAGCACCACGCCACCTACAACCAATAGCTGGGCGCCACTTATGACTGGTGATCCAAACGGAACCTGGACACTTGCAGGAAGAACTAATTATGCAGGCAATACTGCTACATTAACTTCATGGTCTGTAACTATTTCTTATAATTATCAGGTTCCTGTTACCTGGTCTTCAATATCAGGATTATATACCAATTCCGGTGCAACTACGGCCTATACAGGTACTCCTGCAAATACAATATATGCTATGCCGGTAGCTTCGACTGTATACACTGTAACAGCTACCAACGGAGCCTGTACCAATACAGCTTCTGTAACAGCCAATGTTAGTTCTACATTGTATGTTCCCGTTATTAATGGATTAACTACTGCTTGTGTAGGTGGTACAATTACGCTGAATGATTCCACTACTGGGGGTGTCTGGACTTCAGCCAATACTTCAATAGCTACCGTAGGATCATCTTCTGGTATTGTAACCGGTACTGGCGGTGGCACAACTAATATTACTTACACTTACACAAGTGGAAGTTGTACTGGTTTTGCTGTGAAAGCAATTACAATTAATGCGCTGCCAATTGTGTCTGCTATATCGGGATCCGGATCTGTGTGCAGTGGTACTACTATTACTTTAACGAATGCTACTTCAGGTGGTTCATGGAGTTCATCAACGCCTGCAGTTGCGACCATTGGTACGACTGGGGTTGTAACTCCCGTTAGTGAAGGATCAACCATAATTTCATATACATACTCTAACGGAACTTGTACTAATGTTGTTACATCTACGGTAAATTCATTCAATATGCCCGGGGCCGTAACTGTTACACCGTCATCAGCAACTGTGTGTGCATCCGGACCTGCAGCATTGTTTACAACTACTGGTGGTATGGTTAGTGGTTCAGCTACATTTACTACCACTTCTCCTCAATCCTTTGGCTCCGGTCTGCCCGGTGTATCACCAATAACAGTAAGCAGTATACCAACTGGTGCGGTAATCAATGGCGTTTCTGTAAAATTCAATGCAACCCAATTCAGTGGCGGATGGGATAGTGATGATATTTTTAATATAGCTGCGCCTAATGGACATGTTTTCAACCTGATTAATGCCAAGGGTGGGTCAAGCAGTACACAAGGATTTACCAATACTATTATCAGTTCTGCTGGGACTATACCAATTCCTGCTACAGGGGCTCCTTATACAGGTATCTATAATGCCGATTCAATTCTTGGAACGGGTCTTTCGCCATGGGCTTCGGACAGTTCTTCATGGTCTTGCCTGTATAGTTCCGGATCTCCAAATGGGGTATGGAACTTTGTGGGTTCTTATATTTTCACTTCTGGCACTACTACAATTAATAACTGGTCTCTGACACTTACTTATACTTATCCGGCAAATTATACATGGGCTTCAACAGCAGGATTGTATACTAACTCTGGTGCATCAACACCCTATACAGGTATTGTTACCAATAATGTATACGCCCTTCCTATAGCAAATACAACTTATACCGTAACTGCCACAAATGGTACTTGTACATCAGCCAGTACTGCAACAGTAAGTGTGAATCCGGTTCCGGCATCAATCGGTGGTACTGCCAGCGTATGTGTTGGCTCAAGCACCACACTGACAAATTCAACCACTTCTGGAACATGGAGCAGCAGCGATGCTTCAATAGCATCCATTGGCTCATCAACCGGTGTGGTTAATGGAATATCTGTAGGTACTACTACCATTACCTATATGTTGAGTACCGGTTGTTTTATTACCACAGATCTTACCGTTAATCCGCTACCTGCATCTATTACCGGCACTACAACAGTTTGTGTGTTGTCTTCAACAACATTGAGTGATGCGGGAGGTGGAACCTGGAGTAGTAGCAATACTGCATTGGCTTCAGTTGGTTCTTCTTCAGGGATTGTAACCGGGAACGCTGCCGGTAATCCTGCAATTACCTATACATTGGCTACAGGATGTTATGCCACAGCCGCATTAACTGTGAATCCATTGCCATCGGCTATATCAGGAGTATTTACTGTTTGTACAGGCCTGAATGTAACATTAACCGATGCTTCTCCATCTGGTTTATGGAGCAGCAGCAATACTGCAATAGCAGATATTGGGTCCTCAACAGGGGTTGTTACAGGAAATTCCAGTGGTAATGCTAATATAACCTATACTTTGCCAACCGGCTGTCAGGTTATATCGCCATTTACCGTAAATCCTCTGCCCTCTGCCATATCAGGCGCATCAGTGGTTTGCGTTGGCTCAGGTTCAACACTTTCGGATGCAGGAGGTGGCACATGGTCAAGCAGTAATACTTCTTTGGCTACTATTGGTTCATCATCAGGATTACTTTCAGGAGTTAGTGCAGGTAATCCAAACATAACATATACGCTGCCTACTGGTTGTATTGCGACTATAATAGCAACCATTAATCCTTTACCATCTGCAATTTCTGGTACATCGGGCGTATGTGTCGGTTCGGCTATAACTTTAACAGATGCAGGAGGTGGCACATGGAGCAGCAGTAATACAGCTCAGGCCGGAATTGGATCTTCATCAGGTATTGTTACCGGCCTGGCTGTTGGAACACCTGCAATTACTTATACAATTAGTACGGGATGTTTCATTACATCTCCAATTACTGTAAATCCTTTGCCTGCTGCAATATCAGGTTCAGCTAGTATTTGCTCTGGTTCAGCTACTACACTTTCGGATGCAACCACAGGAGGTACCTGGACTAGCAGTAATACATCGGTTGCAACTGCTGGTAGTTCCACCGGAATAATATCCGGCATGGCTACAGGTACAGCAACTATTAGCTACACGTTACCAACTGGTTGTTATGCCGCTGTACTGTTTTCAGTAAATACTACTCCAACGCCCATATCCGGTTCTTCATTTAACTGTACCGGTACTACATCACTGCTTACCGACGCCATTAGCGGCGGAGTGTGGAGCAGCAGTAATCCTGCTGTTGCCGATATAGGATCATCCACAGGTCTGGTAATTGGCAGTTCAGTAGGTACAACTACAATTTCATATATCTTAACGGGAGGTTGTTTTGCTACTAAATCCGTCACTGTTAATAGTTCTCCTGCAGCTATCACTGGTTCATTTACAATCTGTGCCGGCCAAACAACAGCCTTATTCGATGCTTCAACAGGTGGTACCTGGAGCAGCAGTAATACTGCATTAGCCATTGTGGATTCTTCAGGTTTGGTCACAGGTATAGCATCGGGGTCTCCGGTTATTACCTATAATGTTTCAAGTGGATGTTTTTCTACGGCTGTAATAAATATTAATCCTTTACCTGCCACTTACACTGTTACTGGTGGAGGTGGATTATGTACTGGTGGTACAGGAATACATATTGGATTAAGTAATTCGGATATTGGGGTGAATTATCAGTTGTATCTTGGTACTACTGCTGTTGGTAGTCTGATGGCCGGAACAGGAGCCCCTATTGATTTTGGAGTTTACACTACCGGCGGAATCTATACGGTTTCAGGAACCAATACCATTACATTATGTACAGGTAATATGGCAGGTAGCGTGGTTATTAATGTAAGCACAGTTCCTATAGTCTTTACAGTGACAGGAGGCGGAAGTTTCTGTTCGGGCAGTACCGGTGTGCATGTTGGGCTGCTTGGCTCAACGCCTGGCGTTAATTATCAACTTTATAATTACTCTACGCCTGTAGGTATCCCGGTATCAGGTACTGGTGTAAGCCTGGATTTTGGAATTGTAACACTAGATGGGCCATATAATGTAATTGCTGCTAATGCATCAACTGGTTGTACCAGCGTGATGACAAGTAGTGTGGTAGTAACAGTTAATCCTTTGCCTACTCCTTATACAGTATCTGGCGGTGGTGTTTACTGTGCTGGTGGAACGGGAGTGCATGTTTATTTAAATATTTCAAGTATTGGCATTAATTATCAGTTGTTCAATGGAGTTACCCCTGTGGGTGGCTATATTTCAGGAACCAGCAGCGTATTGGATTATGGTTTGCAGACAGCTTTAGGAACCTATACTATTGTTGGAACCAACACAAGCACCGGATGTATTAATACAATGTCTGGTAGCACAGTAATTTCAACTAATCCACTTCCGCCAATATTTAATATGACCGGTGGTGGTGGTTATTGTACCGGTGGTACCGGAATAGCAGTTGGTTTGAATGGTTCGACTTCTGGATTCACTTATCAATTATTCAGTAGTGGAGTGGCTGTTGGCAGTGCAATTACAGGTTCCGGAGCTTCACTGAATTTTGGTTTGCAGACATTGCCCGGATCTTATACTGTGGTGGCTACTAATCCGGCCACCGGTTGTACCAGTATTATGGCAGGTTCATCTGTTGTGGTAATTAATTCATTGCCTGTAGTATTTACAGTTACAGGTGGAGGTTCTTATTGTACAGGGGGAACTGGTGTTGGTTTAGGTTTAAATGGTTCGGAAACAGGTGTAAACTACCAGTTGTATAATGGCGTAACTTCAATAGGCAGTGCAATTGCAGGTACCGGAGCAGCCATTAGCTTTGGCACAACATTTACGGCTGCAGGTTCTTATACTGTGGTGGCTACAAATCCAACAACAGGTTGTGTGAGCAATATGTTCAGCAGCGCCTCAGTTGTAATTAATCCATTACCTGCATTATTTACCGTTGGCAGCACCGCTACAAGTTACTGTACTGGTGGAACGGGAGTACATATTACCCTTAGTGGGTCGGTAACGGGTGTGTCATATGCTTTATATAATAGTGGAACAGTTGCAGGTGGCGCATCAGGCACTGGTGGTGCACTGGATTTCGGTGTAGTTCTGGCAGCAGGTACTTATACTGTTATTGCCACCAATACTTCTACAACATGTACTTCAACCATGACAGGAAGCGCGGTAATTTCAGTGAATCCTTTACCAACCTTATTCGCTTTAACAGGCGGTGGAGCTTATTGCAGTGGGGCAACTGCTCCTGTAATCGGGCTGGCAGGGTCCACATCTGGCGTTAGCTACCAGTTATACCGTAGCGGTATAGCGGTGGGGACATCGGTTAATGGAACAGGTTCTGCAATCAGTTTTGCTTCACAGTCCATTGCCGGTTCTTACACGGTTATAGCGACCAATACATCAACAGGTTGTATTTATACTATGACCGGGAGTGTGTCGGTTACAATTTTACCACTTCCAACTGTTTACAATGTAACTGGTGGTGGGAATTATTGTTCGGGTGGTGCCGGAGTTCATGTTGGTATAAGTTCATCTGATATAGGTGTTACTTACCAGTTGTATAATGGGATTGCTGTAGGCATACCGGTAAATGGAACAGGTGGTTCAATAGATTTTGGTTCGCAGACGGCCATAGGTACATATACTGTTATTGCAACCAATACAGCTACCGGATGTATCAAAAATATGTTCGGTTCTGCAACTATCAATATTAGTCTGCTTCCAATAGCTTATTCAGTTACCGGAGGTGGTAATTATTGCACAGGTGGCTCAGGCAGATTGGTTGGACTGAATTATTCTGAGGCAGGAGTAAATTATCAACTCTACATTGGTTCTGCACCAACCGGTGGTATTGTGACAGGAACAGGTTCAGCCATAAGTTTCGGAATGCAGACAGTGGCAGGAAATTATACAGTAATCGGGACAAATACTGCAACAGGTTGTGTGCAAAACATGACAGGTGTAGTGTCTGTAGCAATTGATCCTTTGCCGGTAAGTTATTCAATTACTGGAGGAGGAAGCTATTGTACAGGTGGTTCTGGTGTAAGTGTTGGGTTGATAACTTCGGCTGGCGGCGTTAATTACCAGCTTTATATAAACGGAACTGCAGTAACCGGATCATTATTGAGCGGGACAGGTTTTGCCTTGAATTTTGGCTTGCAAACTGCATCTGGGAATTATACCGTTATAGGAACAAATGTTCTGACTACATGTGCCAATACAATGTCAGGAGTTGCAACTGTAAGTTTAAATTCTCTACCTGCGGTATTTACAGTAAATGGCGGTGGTTCTTATTGCAGCGGTGGCAGTGGGTTAGATGTATCGTTAAATGCTACATCTGCTGGTATTTACTACCAGTTGTATATTAACCTTGTTCCAAACGGAGCGCCTGTAGCAGGTACTGGTACAACTCTGAATTTTGGATTGCAAACAGCATCAGGTTCCTATACTGTAGCTGCTACAGATCCGGTTACTACTTGTACTGCCAATATGAGTGGCGCTGTAACGATAAGTGTCAGCCCGGCTCCGATATTGCATAATATTACCGGAGGGGGTAATTATTGTCCGGGTGGTCCGGGTGTACATATCGGATTGAATGGTTCGAATACAGGTACCAGTTACCAACTTTTTAACGGAGCCCTGGCAATTGGATCACCGGTTAACGGAACCGGGTCGCCAATTGATTTTGGCCTTCAGGCATCAGTGGGAACATATAATATTGTAGCCACCATAATTGGATCTGGTTGCACAATACCAATGACTGGTACTGTTTCCGTTGGACTTAACACATTGCCATCTATATTTAATGTTACTGGCGGTGGTAATTATTGTTCTTCAGGAAGCGGTGTACATGTGGGCTTAAGTGGTTCTGTTTCTGGTAATACTTATCAGTTGTACCATAATGGCAGTATTGTTGGTTCTCCTTTTTCTGGTACAGGATCAATACTCGATTATGGTCTCAGAACCCTGGCAGGAAATTATACAGTGGTCGCTACAAACACTACCACTACATGTAGTTCAACTATGAATGGAACTGCTATAATTGGAATTAACCCATTGCCTTCCGTACATACGGTAACAGGTGGTGGTAGTTATTGCTCAGGAGGTTCAGGTGTTCATATAGGGCTTGATGGTACTGATATGTCAACTTTATATCAGTTATATCGTGGCACATCAATGGTTGGTTCATCATTGTTGGGTACAGGATCATTATTGGATTTTGGTTTGCAAACTGTGGCAGGAAGCTATATTGTTTCAGCAACTAATCTTACTACAACATGTACAAATAACATGGGCGGTAGTGCGAATATAACAGTCAATCCGTTACCAGCTCTGTTTTTGGTAACTGGTGGCGGGCATTATTGTAATGGAGGTAGTGGAGTACATATTTACCTGGCAGGATCTGAGCCTGGAATGAGCTACCGGTTATATAATGGCGCCATACCTGTAGGAAGTCCGGTTTTAGGTACAGGTTCATCATTGGACTTTGGATTGCAAACCGCGAGTGGGACTTACCAGGTGGTGGCTACTTCTTCCAATTCCTGTGTACGTACCATGACTGGAAACCCTGCTATTGTTATTGACCCTGTACCAACCGCATTTTTAGTTTCTGGTGGCGGAAATTACTGTGCTGGTGGTTCTGGTTTACATATTTTGTTGAACGGATCAACTTCAGGTATTTCTTACCAATTACTTAATGGCAGTATACCATCCGGAGGTGCACTTGCCGGCACAAGCGCCACTCTTGATTTTGGATTAAATACCGGAGCAGGTAACTATACTGTAATCGCTACTAATCCGGTAACCTCATGTACTGCAACCATGTCCGGAAGTGCAACAATTACCATAAATACGCTTCCCGGTATTTTCAATCTGACAAGCGTTGGAACCAGCTTTTGCTCTGGTGGAACAGGTGTGGATTTTAACTTAACCGGATCAGAGATAGGGGTGAATTATCAGTTGTATAATGGTACAATTGCATTAGGTAGTTCAGTTTCCGGAACGGGTGCCGTTATTGACCTTGGATATAGATCTTCGGCTGGGACTTATCATGTAATTGCTACAAATTCATCGAATTCCTGTACAAATGCAATGAATGGTAATCCGATAATAACTGTTAACCCATTACCAACGCCATATACTGTTACAGGTGGCGGGGCTTATTGTAATGGAGGAATCGGTGTTAACATTGGTTTATCCGGTTCAAATGCAGGTATTAATTATCAGCTATATAATACCTATGGTATGTTAGGGGCTTCTGTTTCCGGTACGGGAGGGGCAATTGATTTTGGTCCTCAGACAGTTGCAGTCAGTTATTATGTAGTTGCAACAAATGCAACAACCGGTTGTACAAATAATATGGCGGGCACTGGAAATGTTACTATTAATTCATTGCCAACACTATATAATGTATCAGGAAGTGGGTCATATTGTTCAGGTGGTTCTGGGGTTCATATTTACCTCATTGGATCTTCATCAGGTGTTACCTACAAATTAATGAACGGTACTACACTCCTAAGTAGTTTCTCTGGTACCGGCACATCTATTGATTTCGGCCCTCAAACACTCGCTGGCAACTATACAGTTGTCGCTGTTAATAATGTTACAACCTGCACAAGAAATATGAACGGAAGTGCGACGGTGGTTGTTAATTCCTTGCCGGTTGCTTATCCGGTTACTGGTGGTGGTGGATATTGTGCCGGAACTGCCGGAGTACCTGTTGGTTTAGGTGGCTCGAATGTTGGCGTACATTACCAGTTATATAATGGGGCGTTACCAATTGGTCCGATCAGATTTGGAACCGGCTCAAACATTGATTTTGGTATTCAGACTAATGCAGGTACTTATTCAGTCAAAGCAACAAATGACTCAACCGGTTGTACCAACACAATGACAGGAATTGCATCTGTTGTTATCAATTCATTGCCGACTGTATACCATGTAACCGGTGGAGGTAGATATTGTATAGGTGGATCCGGTGTACATGTTGGACTGAATAATTCAACTTCAGGTATAAGTTACCAGCTTTATAATGGATTTGTTCTTGCCGGAAGCCCGGTAACCAGCATAGGAGGTCCATTAGATTTTGGCTTGCAAACATCAGCAGGTACTTATTATGTTATGGCAACAAATCCTGTTACATTGTGTACCAGAAACATGTCGGATAGTGCTGTAGTAGCCATTAATTCAACTGTACTGCCTTCTGTTACCATTTCAAACGGTGGCTTGGGAGATACTGTTTGTTCGGGACATCTGATTGCATTCACTGCAAATCCGGTAAATGGAGGAATAGCGCCATCCTATATCTGGAGTATTAATGGAGTATATGTTAGCTCAGGAAGCAGTTATAGCTACATACCTGTAAATGGTGATTTAATTGGTGTAAGTATGACCAGCAATGCTGATTGCCCTGTTCCCGCCACAGTTGTCAGTTCAAGAATGTTAACTGTTGAAACTGAAGCGGTTCCATCTGTTGTTGCCTTTGCGGACCCTGGAAATACAATTTGTAAGAATACTACCGTTACAATGATGGTAAATCCATCCTATGGCGGTTCTGCTCCAACGTTTACCTGGTTGAAAGGAGGAGTAATATCAGGCGCCTCATCGACTTATACTTTTGTACCTGTAAATGGTGATGATGTTTATTGTGTAATGAATAGTAATTATCATTGCCGGACACATAACACAGCAATCAGTAATCATGTTGTTTTTGCTGTTGATTCCAATATTAATCCGGGTGTTACCATAATAGCCAGTCCTGATACATTTATTGCTCATGGGCAAACTTTAAAATTGACCGCAATAGTTTCAAACGGAGGCTCTTCACCATCTTATGAATGGTTGGTAAATGGAATTACAGTGGCTGGGGCAAATAGTACGGCATTTATCAGGAGTAATTTTGCAGATAATGATATTGTAACCTGTAAGGTTATTAGTGATGGTACATGCTCGGGTAACATAGGAACCCATTCAGTGACTATTCATGTCAGCAATGTTGGGGTTCAACCCGTTGTTTCTGCAAATTCAGGATTTATTATTAGCCCTAACCCCAATAAAGGACAATTCAACATCAAGGGCTCCATAGATAAATCATTGGTTACTTCAGGTAATGATGATTTGTTTGTTGAAGTAATAAATACTATCGGGCAAACAGTGTATACACAAAAAATCAAGGCGATCAATGGCGTTATTAATGAGCAAATTGACCTTGGTAGAAATATTGCAAACGGTATGTATCTGGTTAATCTCAGAACAGCCTCAGAAAATAGGGTATTCCACATTGTGATTGAGCAGTAATTTCAGAAATTCGAAAGTGTGACTTTTGCAGAATGGAATATTAGCAGAAGGCAAATGGCAGTTATTGTCATTTGCCTTCTGTGATTTTTGTATTTCTATATCTAACTAGATGGTATGACGTAACAATTTCTTTATCTCTGCTTAATACTTAGATAGTTTTCAGGTAACATTACTTTTTCACATTTGTGATTAAAATCCAAGATAAGAAAGCTTATCACGGAACCGCAAAAAACTGATTCGGCCTGAATTATTTGATGGTTTATGTCTTGAATGCAATTGTATGAACTCTATTTATAAAAGATATCTTATGAAATCCCTGAAATTAGTATTGTCAACCAAAGTGGTATTCCTCAATCTGCTGTTTAGCACACTTTTATGCTCTGATTTCAGTTTTGCGCAATGTTCAGCTTTATCTGGGCCATCGTATTCTAATTCATGTTCTACTGATTATTTTACTGCAATCAGCGCTTCAGGCACAGGTGTTACATCTTCTGTTGCATATGGGCTTAGCAGTTGTGTAAGTACTTATTTCAATTATTATACAACATTAGGCGCATCAGCGCCTACCGGTAATACAGTGAATGTTGTAGTTAACAGATGCCTTTCTACCTATACCGGATATGTTACAATCTATATCGACTGGAATAATGATAATACCTATCAAACAACTGAATTGACTGCAGGACCATATACTTATGTTGCAGGTGTTACCACACACGCTTTCAGTTTTGCTGTACCTACTACAGGTATTGTGACCGGTACTCATTTGCACATGAGGATCATGTTATCCGAGTTGACAACTGGTGCGCCATGTACTGCATCCTATGGAGAAACAGTTGATTATTTTTTTCAGGCTAATTGCAGTTCTCTTCCTGCAATTACAACCACTCCTGCATCCGGAAGTATTTGCAGCGGAGGTGGCGGTATTTCTATATCAGCTTCAGGAGCAGGAACAGGAGGGACTTATGTCTGGTCTCCATCTACTGGCTTGTCTGCTACTACAGGTTCTCCCATAACTGCTACGCCAGGCAGTACCACTACCTATACGGTAACAGGATCAACCAGTATCGGTTGTACCAACTCAACTACAGTTTCTGTTAGTGTGAATCCGACTCCTTCTGCAATCTCAGGTAGTACCAGTGTTTGTGTTGGATCAACAATATCTTTAACTGATGCTACCTCAGGTGGTACCTGGAGTAGTAGTAGTGCCAATGCAACAGTAGGTACTTCAGGTATTGTTACAGGCGTTTCATCTGGTACTGCTGTAATTTCTTATACAGTCGGGGGGTGTAGTGCGACAAAGACTATTACGGTTAACCCTTTGCCAGGTACCATTACCGGCTCTCTTGGCGTATGTATAGGGGCAACATCAGCATTAGGTGATCCTTCCTCGGGAGGCGCATGGACAATAAGTAATTCAAACGCTACGGTTGGTTCTGCCAGTGGAATCGTAACCGGGGTAACTGCCGGATCTGCAACTATCACCTATACTTTAGCTACCGGTTGTTACACAACAACTAATGTGACAATCAATTCGCTCCCGTCTTCAATTGTCGGATCTTTAACCGTATGTCCCGGAACGTCAACGACCTTAACAGATCCTTCGGGAGGTGGTACCTGGAGCAGTAGTAATTCCAATGCAACTATTGGCTCAGTTAGCGGTATAGCAACAGGTGTAGTTGCCGGCACATCAATAATTTCTTATACTAATAGTTTAGGTTGTTCAGCCACAGGTGTGTTAACAATAAACCCGCTTCCGGCTGCTATTTCCGGGTCTCTTAATGTTTGTCAGGGTAGTTCAACTACTTTAATTGATGCAACAGGAGGTGGAATATGGAGTTGTAGTAATGGTAACGTTACTATCGGGACTTCATCAGGACTTGTGTCCGGCATTAGTGTAGGTACGTCAGTTATTACATACACCATTGGGACCGGATGTTATATGACTGCAGTTGAGACTGTTAATCCTTTGCCGGCTTCGATTTCAGGGTTGTCCACTGTCTGTGTTGGTTTTACGATTTCACTAAGTGATGTTACGACCGGCGGTAGTTGGAGTTCAAGCAATTCTAATGCAACTGTAGGTTCAGGATCGGGCATTGTTACAGGAGTGACCAGCGGAACTTCAATTATAACTTATACATTGAGCACGGGTTGTTATACTGTGTTTCCAATAACGATTAATCCGGTGCCATCTGCTATTGCAGGTTCAAGCAGTGTCTGCCTTGGATCTGCTACAAGTCTATTTGATTTCACAGGAGGTGGAGTTTGGAGCAGCAGTAATACAAATGCATCAATTGGATCATCCAGCGGAATTGTTACCGGATTATCAGTTGGAACCTGTGTTATTTCATATACTATAAGTAATGGTTGTTCTGCCTTGTTTCCATTTACTGTAAATCCATTGCCTTTATCAATTACAGGCGCTTTAGGAGTTTGTGTAGGGCTTACGACCGGCCTAAGTGATGGGACAGGTGGAGGTACATGGTCAATAAGTAATTCCAATGCTATCATTGGCTCCGCCTCTGGCATAGTAACAGGAGTGACAGCAGGTACGGCTGTTGTTACCTATACCCTAAGTACTTCATGTTTTGTTACGGCAAACCTTACAATTAATCCTTTGCCATCGTCAGTTACAGGGGCATCAACTGTATGTGTGGGTTCGGCTACTACTTTCACATGCAGCACCACAGGGGGAACCTGGAGCAGTAGTAACGGAAATATTTCTATAGGCTCTGCATCGGGTATTGTTACTGGAGTTACGGCCGGCATATCGGTTGTATCCTATACGCTTCCTACAGGTTGTTACAGTACTGCAGTTATAACAGTTAATCCAATACCTTCGCCTGTTTCAGGAACACTGCATGTTTGCCCTGGTTTGACATCAACCCTTTCTGATATTACTGGTGGAGGAATATGGTCCAGTAGCAATGGAAATTGTACAATTGGTTCTGCAAGTGGTGTGGTAACAGGAATTTCTACCGGACTTTCAATAATATCTTATACACTTGGAACCGGATGTTTTATCACTGCTACAATGACCATTAATCCTTTGCCTGCTGTTATTTCCGGCCCAACACATGTTTGTATTGGCTCGGGTATAACATTAACAGATGTAACAGCAGGTGGCACCTGGACGTGCAGCAATAGTAATGTTGCCATTGGGTCTTCTACCGGCATTGTAACCGGTGTAGCTGTGGGAACTTCAATAATTACCTATACTATTGCTACCGGATGTTATAACACAGTAACCCTGACCATTGACCCTTTACCTGCTGCAATAGCTGGCGCTTTAAGTGTTTGTGTCGGTGGTACAACTACACTTACCGATGCTTCCACCGGTGGGACATGGAGTGTAAGTAATTCCAATGCTGCAATAGGTTCTGTTACCGGGCTTGTTAGTGGTGTGTCTTCCGGGTTGTCTACGATTACCTATACGTTGGCTACGGGATGTAAATCTACTGCTTCTTTAACTATTAACCCTTTACCTGCTGCCATAGGCGGGACATTAAGTGTATGTGTCGGATTGACAACAACTTTAACTGATATTACATCTGGAGGTACCTGGTCAATTAGTAATTCAAATGCATCTATTGGATCTTCCACGGGATTGGTCACAGGTATTACTGCCGGCACCTCTGTTGTTACCTATACTTTAATTACTGGTTGCTTTTCGACAGATATTTTGACCATTAATCCTTTGCCTGCTTTAATAACAGGACCATCTCATCTTTGTGTGGGATCGTCAGTAACTTTTACCGACGCATCTTCAGGAGGTGCCTGGAGTAGCAGTAATGCGCATGCTATCATAAATGGATTATCAGGTCTGGCAACCGGATTAACTGCTGGGGTGACTATTATTACCTACACTTTACCAACCGGTTGTATTTCTGCTTCTGTTCTTACAGTGGATCCTCTGCCTTCGATTATTACCGGTACTATGGTTGTTTGTGTTGGCGATTCAACTAATCTAAGTGATGGCACATCTGGTGGATCCTGGTCCGGTAGTAATACAAACGCAATTGTTGGTTCATCAAGTGGAGTTGTTCTCGGAAATTCGGCCGGTACTTCAATAATTAGTTATACATTATCAACAGGCTGCTACGTTACTGCGCCTGTTACCATAAATCCACTACCATCCCTGATTTCCGGCCCGACTGCTGTTTGTGTCGGGTCCGTTATTTCGTTAACAGATATTTCACCAGGTGGCAATTGGAGTTGCAGTAATTCAAATGCCGCAATAGGTACGGGGACGGGAATGGTAACAGGTGTAAATGCCGGAACGTCTGTTATTACCTATACTCTGGGATCTGGTTGCTTCATTACAAGTATAATTACTGTTAATGCATTGCCGTCTCCAATTTCGGGTAGTACATCAGTCTGTGTCGGATCAGCCATAACTTTATCTGATCCGGGTGGAGGTCTTTGGAGTTGTAGTAATTCAAATATTACTATAGGATCATCAACTGGTGTTGTTACTGGTATAAGTGCCGGGACTTCTATAGTTACCTATACGCTGGGGTCTGGTTGCACTGTCTATAGTACATTAACTGTAAATCCACTTCCTGCTGCCATTACCGGGACACCTGCTGTATGTGTAGGTGTTACAGTTATTTTATCTGATGGAACCCCTGGGGGATCCTGGAGCTGCAGTAATTCAAATGCTACTGTTGGTTCGGTTTCGGGTATTGTTACCGGAGTGACAGCTGGTTCAGCCACTATTACTTATACTGTTGGTACGAGTTGTTTTGTAACTCAGAATATTACCATTAATGCCTTGCCGGCTCCCATTGCCGGGTTGCCTTCAGTATGCGTAAGTTCATCCATTACTTTAAGTGATATTACAACAGGTGGCACATGGGCTAGCAGTAATGGAAATGCTTCTGTTGGCTCTGCATCTGGTATTGTTACCGGTATTTTATCAGGAACTACTGTAATTTCCTATACCATAAGTACCGGTTGCTATATTACCAGAGTAATAACTATTAATCCTTTGCCACTACCAGTAAGTGGTTCGAGCAATGTCTGCGTAGGATTAACAACTTTACTAACAGACGTAGGGTCGGGGAGCTGGATCAGCAGTAATCTTTCAATTGCAATTATTGGTTCTTCTTCAGGTTTAGTAAGTGGTATTACTTCAGGTCCGGTTACTATAACTTATAGTTTGCCAACTGGATGCACAACAATTTTCAATATGACAGTTAATCCACTTCCTTCGGCTATAGGTGGGGCGACTTCTGTGTGTCTTGGTTCTACTTCTTTATTAGCCAATGCCGGATCTGGTACATGGAGCAGCAGTAATCCTGTAGTAGCAACGGTAGGTTCTTCAACCGGGCTTGTATATGGTAATTCTGTGGGTAGTGCCGTAATTACGTTCACAATCACTACAGGTTGCTATATAACTGCAGCGGTTAATGTTATTTCACTACCATTACCAATTTCTGGCCCATCTTCCGTTTGTGAGGGAAGCATTATTACTCTTGCTGATCCGGGTGGCGGCATCTGGAGTTGCAGCAATTCCAATATCTTTATTGGAAGCACTTCGGGTATAGTACTTGGCGTAAATTCCGGTACATCAATTGTTACCTATACTTTAGGAACAGGTTGTCAGGTTACCCGAAGCATAACCATCAATGTTACGCCAGCGCCAATTTCCGGCCCAACCAGTATCTGTATTGGAAATACAGCTACACTGACTGATGTTACTACTGGCGGCAGTTGGTCAAGCAGCAATCCTGCTGTTGTATCTGTGGTTTCTGGAACAGGTTTTATTAACGGCCTTGCAGGAGGAGTCTCAAATATTAGTTATGCATTCGGAACAGGATGCAATGCAACAGCATCAGTAACTGTAAACACAATACCTCCACCTATATCAGGGCTTGCCAATGTATGTGTTGGGCAAAATACAACGCTTACAGATGTGGGTGGGGGATACTGGAGTTGCAGTAATACTTCAATAGCTATAATAGGGTCTTCATCCGGAGTTGTAACGGGTATAGCTGCTGGGCCCGTTACAATAACTTATACACTTGGAAGTGGTTGTTTCGTTGTGAAACCATTTACTGTAAACCCGCTCCCTGCTTCAATTGGAGGATCGGGAAATATTTGTATTGGTTCTGCAGGATCCCTTACTGATGTAACTCCGGGTGGAGTATGGAGCAGTAGCAACCCGCTCACTGCTTCAGTAGGTTCAACCACGGGATTGGTTAGTGGCCTTGCAATTGGCTCTGTTATTATTACATATACTATACCTACAGGTTGTTACATAACTAAAAATGTAACAGTGAATCCATTGCCCTTAGCAATAATCGGGACACTAACTGTATGCCCGGGAACAACAACTTCTCTCAATGACCCATCTACGGGTGGTATTTGGAGCAGCAGTAATTTGTTGATAGCTACTGTGGGTTCTGTTTCCGGAGTTGTTAGCGGCGTTGCAACGGGAACAGCAAATATTACTTATACATTACCAACAGGATGCAGAACAACTTCAGTGGTTACTGTAAATCCGCTGCCCTCTATAATAACAGGAAGTTCTGCAATCTGTCTTGGGTCATCTTCGTTGGAAAGTGATTCAAGCCCATCAGGAACATGGAGCAGCAGTAATTTATTGATAGCAACTGTGGGTTCTGCAACAGGTTTGGTAACCGGGGTCTCAAACGGGATTGTCAATATTTCCTATACTGTTCCTACCGGGTGCTATAGGACAAAAGTAATAACCATTAATCCATTGCCATCCTCGATAATTGGTATTCCCATAGTTTGTGAGGGCAGTTCTACCTATTACACTAACCCCGTAACCGGTGGAACGTGGACCAGCAGCAACACCCTGATTGCAACTGCCGGGTCGGGTACTGGATTGATTTCAGGAGTAGCAGTTGGCGTTGCTCAAATCACCTATACATTACTTACCGGCTGTATTACCTTCACACCAGTTACAATTTCTCCGCTACCTGCCCCGATCATTGGTCCATCGCATGTTTGCGTTGGTTCAACTATCACCTTAACTGATGCAACAACCGGTGGTGTATGGAGTATTGCCGGCAGTTTGGCAACCATAGGTAGCTCAACCGGAATTGTATCCGGTTTGTCGACAGGAACTGAGATTATTTCCTATACTAATATAGCAACAGGCTGTAGCAGAATTACACCAGTAATTATTAATCCAATCTCTCCGGTTTTAGGATCATCTACAGTATGTTTGGGGCTTTCAACTTTACTATATGATACAACCTTTGGTGGGTCATGGTCCAGCAGCGCACCGGGAATTGCAAGTATTTCAACTTCTGGTGTCCTGACAGGTGCTGGTTTGGGTTCTGCAATAATTACATACACCTTACCCACTTTGTGTTCGGCCACGTTCCCAGTTACGGTTAACCCTATTCCTCCTTATATTACCGGCGTGGATCACGTATGTGTGGGCCAGAATATTATACTAAGTGATGCAACACCTGGCGGAACCTGGAGCAGCAGCAACACTTCAATTGGAATTATCAATCCCGTATCCGGAATTCTGACGGGCGTATCAGCCGGAGTAGCTACAGTTAGTTATAGTATTGCAGGCTGCGCCAGAACATTCAGCGTAACTGTGAATCCGATTCCGGCAACCATTACCGGCACTTTAGCACTTTGCCAGGGAAATAGTTCAACTTTATCAAGTTCATCTCCCGGTGGTACATGGTCGAGTAGTAATACTGCCGTAGCAATTATCGGATCAGGTTCAGGTTTACTCAATGGCATGGCAGCAGGGACTTCAAATATTTCCTATAGTTTAGCTACCGGATGCTTTACTAATACCACTGTTACCATAAACCCTCTTCCAGGTTCAATTTCAGGCCCTTCCAATATTTGTGTGGGTTCATCAGGTACACTTACAAACCCGGTATCAGGCGGATTCTGGTCGAGTAGTAATTCCGGAATCGCTGCTATAAACGCACTAAGCGGAGTAGTTACTGGTATATCTTCAGGCTCTGCTATTATCACATATACACTTCCCACTGGTTGTTTTATAACCAGGTCGGTTACTATAAATAATTTGCCTGCTGCTATTACAGGCTCAGATCATGTTTGCCTGGGTTCAACTATTGTCTTAACTGATACCATTGCAGGAGGAGTTTGGAGCGCTACGGGAAGCGTGTTTATTTCAGTCGATTCATTTACTGGGATTGTTACCGGATTGGCTACAGGTGTTTCTCCGGTTACCTATACACTTTCGGCAACAGGTTGTCTTATTTCAACTCTTGTTACGGTTAATCCATTGCCTCTACCCATTGCAGGAGCTAATTGGATATGCACTGGTTCAAGTGCTTCTTTTACGGATGTTTCTATTGGAGGATTATGGAGTAGCAGTAATTATGCAATTGCAAATGTTGGTTCGGGAAGTGGCATCGTTTCAGGTGTTTCGGGGGGAATAGCAATAATATCGTACACTTTGCCTACAGGTTGTGTTGCGCAAAAAAATGTTACGATTAACCCATTGCCATTACCCATAACAGGGCCAGGACAGGTATGCTTAGGAAGTTCAATTACGCTGCATGATGCAGTAACTGGTGCACATTGGTATAGTAGCAATCCGCTTATTGCAACAGTAGATTCAAATTCAGGTGTAGTTACTGGATTAGCTGTTGGAACAGTAACTATTACTTATTCCTTTGGCGCTGGTTGCTCTGCAATAGCGCCCATAACTGTATACCCATTACCACTTGTTTTCAATGTTACTGGCGGTGGTAGTTATTGTGATGGTGGAACAGGCGTCCATATAGGTTTATCCGGATCATCAACTGGTGTGAATTATTTTTTATACAGGGGCACAACTGCTACCGGATCATTTGCAGGTTCAGGTGTATTAATGGACTATGGACTGCAGACGGTTGCAGGCGCTTATACAGTTGTTGCCACGAATTCGGCAACAGGATGTAGCAATCTTATGTCTGGGAGTGTAAATGTAATTGTCATCCCCTCAGTCGTTCCGGCAGTAATTGTATCTGCTACTCCTGGTGATACAGTCTGTTCGGGAACAGCGGTTACCTTCAACCCTATTAGCTCAAATGGAGGTACTGTCCCAGCGTATGTTTGGAGTGTGAATGGAATTACTGTAGCAACAAGTACTAATTATACATTTGTACCTGCAAATGGTGATATTGTTGCAGTCATGCTAACCAGCAATGCCATTTGTGCGCTGCCTTCAAGTGTAACCGGTTCCAAAACAATAGTTGTTAATGCCTATGGATACCCGGTTGTAAATATTTCATCGACCCCGGGTGGCTCAGTTTGTAAAGGAAGCGAAATTACAATCAATCCAATGCCAGTAAAGGGTGGGTCGTCTCCTCATTATACCTGGATGAAAAACGGTGCATTTACCTCTTCTGGCAATAATTACACTTATGTTCCTGTAAATAATGACCAGGTATACTGTATTATGCAGAGTAACTATCCATGTCGTCTGTTAAATACAGATTCTAGTTCCACTATCACTATTGCTGTTGATACTCCTGTAAGTCCAATTGTAACAATAACTGCTAATCCAGGTACACTGATTAGCAAAGGTCAGTTGCTGACATTAACTGCGGATGTCATTAGTGGTGGTTCAAATCCGGTCTATCAATGGTTGAAAAACGGGGTGCCAATATCAGGTGAAACAAACAGAATTTATTCTAGTAATAATTTTGGTTATCCAGTAGATGATTCAGTAACATGCATTGTTACCAGCAGTGGAATATGTCCGGTTTCTGCTTTTAATTGGGTATTCATAACTGTTTCATCAGTGAGTGTGACCAATGTTTCAGGCAACAATGGGATTGTAATAATGCCAAATCCGAATAAAGGAGAATTTCAAATTAAAGGTTCATTGGTGGCTTCAGTGCATGGGCAAGTAGAGATTGAAGTTGATAATATACTTGGTCAGGTAATTTATAAAGAGAGGGTAGTCTGTGCCAACGGGCAGTTCAATAATACCATTAATCTGGGTAACAATATTGATAATGGTGTTTACTTAATCACCATTATTGCAGCAAACGACCGGAAGATATTCCATGTTGTTGTTGAGAAATAATTTCAGGTATTATAATCCCAATAAGAGTTTGATAGCCATGAATGGAAACCCTTGAAATGGGATTCAAAATGATAAGGAACGTTGATGAAATAAGTTCCACCATATTGCAAAGTTATATTTCTTTTTTATGAGGCGTAAAATCTGCGAATAATGAATTATTTTAAGACTTTTACAACGAAATAAAAATGGGATAGAACGAGTAAGATGGTGGGACTTATTTCATCATCGTTCCTAACAAGCAATTAATGGGTATAAATACCCATCCAGATTGTCTTTTGGCTATTTTTCACAAATATTGATCATTGCTTTTTCAACAAATAATTTACAACAAAATGAACTTCAAAACAGCGGCAGCTTTATTTATCTTGTCTTTCCCAATATGCAATAGTGCTTATGCGCAGGCTAAGGATTCTCTTGTTGATTTTAAACCTCATGGTAGTTTCTGGGGACTGGCTTTTGGAGATTTTGCTTTTAAACCAGATGCAGATACAGTAGGTGATGGATTGGGAAGAGGGGCAAACCAGTATAGCAGAATGCCAAAGAATTCAAGGCTTTTTCAGTTTAGAAGAGTTTATTTAGGATATAACTATGATATCACTCCAAAGTTTTCTGCTGAAGTTTTGTTGGCTGCCGAAGATAATATTTATCCGGGTTCGGTGGGCAACCAGACCAATAATGGCGATGTATTGGCCGATAATCGTTTTTCTCCTTTTCTAAAATTGATCAATATCAGGTGGAAGAATATCTATAAGGGTGCCGATCTTGTTTTTGGCCAGGTGGCTACTCCTGCTTTCCCCTTATTGGTTGAAGGTACCTGGGGATATAGGTCTATTGAAAAAACCAGTTCTGATCTTAGAAGGACACCTTCATTCGATCAGGGTATAACATTGCAGGGCAAGCTAGGTAAGGAAGGGAAATATGGATATAATTTAATGGTTGGAAACGGTACTGGTGCTGTGCCTGAGGGCGATGCATTTCAATGGTTTTATGGTGATGTCTGGGCTAAACTATTTGATAAAAAGTTGATCATTGACTTATATCAGGACTACCAGAAGATGGATTGGACTCCAATAGTAGATGGGGAGACCGGATCTTTTCACCATGACAGGAATATGACTAAATTGTTTGTAGCCTATACAGTTCCAAAACTTACTGTTGGATTTGAAGCATTTACTAACACGCTTATGGGCGATATTGAAGCCAGCAGCCTTAATAAATCTTACTACCGGACCACGGTTGCTACATCATTATCAGTTTTTGCACGTGGCCGCATATACAAGGATATGCTCGGGTTTTTTGTGAGATATGATAATTTTGATCCTAGCCATAAGATAAAGGATGTTACCAACGATTCAAGAATAATATCTTACGTGGCCCTTAGTACCCGTTACGATCCTACTACAAAAGAACAGTTTGCAACTTGCGGTCTCGATTTTACTCCAACACCTAATGTTCATATTATGCCTAACTTCTGGATCTCAACATACGATTGCGCGCTATCATCCAAAGATTACGGGTTGAATATTAAGGCGAGTGGCGTTAAGGGAACAGATGCTGTATTTCGTTTGACCGTTAATTATATGTTCGGAAAGAAATAATTTGATTTGTTTTTCCGGGTTATAGCAAATATTCAGATGCGGTTTCACAATTGGGGGAGTTGCATCAGAATATTTTATTCCTTTTTGTTTTATTAGTTTTAAAGGCTTGTAGTATACGGTGTTTTTATTTAAGCCTATATCTGAACATTACGGTTGAAGGATGTCAATTTCCGGTATAATACTACCGGCAAATATTTTGGCTTTTATGACCGCTTTTTCTCTGGAATAATCCAAAAGCCAATCAGGTTATTCTATTTTAAGAAACAACCTGATTGATGTAAAGATTTAATAGTTTAGTTATTGGTCACTATTAGATCAGATTTTTGTAGCATCAGCTTATATGCAGGATTCTCATTTTGAGACGCAATTGAAAGAAATATTGTTTTGGATAAAATTGAAAAAGACCTGAATTAAATATTAATCCAGGTCTTTTAAAAAGTCAATAATTTATTAATTATGGTTGATTACAAATTTGCCATGATCCAGCGTATTCTTTGAATCGTTAATCCTGTAGGTATAGAGTCCATTGGTTAGCTGAGCAGTACTTACTTTAAATTCAGCCGTATTCATCGAAAATGTGCCAACCATACGACCCGTCATATCGTTAATGCTTATTGTAACTGGTTCTGCAGGTGCGGTATTCATTGAAAAAGTCACATAGTTATCAGCAGGGTTTGGAATGCATTTTAATGTTGAATTGTTTGTTGTGGTATTTACTCCTGCATTATGTATATTTGTTCTCCAGCAATCAGTTATTGGGGTTGCTGTTGCTGCGGCGCCTGCATGTGTAAGTCCGTACATATCTTCAAAAGTCCTTAGCATATTATACAGGGTAATGTGCTCAGTGTAATAGTTAGGAGCTGGCAGGTTCTTAACCATTGGGCCATAAAACAATGTTGCTATCTGGTTGCCATGGTTATCATCATCTTCATCAAAGGTGATAACAAGCAATGAATTGTTTGCCATACACCATTGTTTAAGGGTGTCTAGTTTATTGAAATACCAGTTGTCGCCTGCCGGTATTGAACCATTATGCATATCATTTACCTGGTTAGGAATTACATAACATACTGTAGGCAGTGATGAATAATTGGTAGAAGCCGGGAATGCGGTAAATGGTTGGCTTAAAGTTGAAGATACCTGGTTAGTACCTGTTCCAAACCAATTGGTAATCGGATTATGCTTGCGCACATAGAGTCCTGAAGTTGCTCCAGTGAATCCTGCAGCAGGAATATCTTCTGAATAAGTTATAAATGTTTTGGAAGCAGCCAATAATTCAGAGGCAATATTAGGCGTTGTAAACGGAATGCCAACCGGAATGTTGTCATCATGGTTACCCTGATCGCTACCGGAAAAAAATGCCAGATAATTTGGCTGGCTTGGGTGTTCAATTGCATAGCATTGACTAAATACCGCGCAATTGGTGTCGGTTGTTAAGGCATTGATATGGGGCGCAAGCGTTGAGCCGATTATCTGCGAATAGGCATAGTTTTCTTCAATGAGAATAATAACATGGTCAGGGGTCGGTACCGTTTGTGCATTGGCTGAATTACACATCCCTGAAAACAATGCGGGAATGGCAACAATTAAAAATTTGTTGTTTAATAGAGATTTTTTCATGTCATTTTATTTAGTAGCAAATCTAAGTCTGCAATGTTCCGTATCAGTTGCCTGCGGGTTATCATTACATTAAGTTAATATGAAACGCTATTTACATAGGGCCTATAAAAGCTGTCGGTATTTAGGTGAATTTTTGTTGATAGAATCCGCTTTTTAAATTCATGCACTTTGCTAAGATCATATTGGGCATTGTGAAAATTGAAGAGTTGTAAAATGAAGGGGAAATAATTTGTGGGAGGTCAATGGGAAAATAGAAAAGACCACCTCTGGATCTTCAGAGGTGGTCTTTTCTATAATTATGATATGGATAATATGGATGGGTGGGGAGTTTATTTTTATACCCAAGCCAACTATAGCTTGATAATTTTCTTAAGGTAAGAACTGTTGCCAACTGTAAGCTTCACAAAATATATACCGGGCTCAATTGCAGACAAAGAATAGTTCTTTGTTCCACCTGCCTGAGATTCTGCTCCTGCAAGGTCTTTCACCAACTGTCCAATGACATTATAGACTTTTAAACTTACAGTTTCATCATGGTTAAGATGGTAAGAAATTGTGGCATTTTGCCGTATGGGGTTTGGTGAAATTGTAAAACTGTTTTCATCAAACCCAATTTCTGGTACCATTGTTGTTATGATCGTTGAACCGCTAATGATCAGGTTCAATAATTGCATATTGCCGGTTCCGGTACTTACGCTTGCATTAAAGCCATAGATTCTGAACATTAAGTTGCCTGGGTAATTAACCAATACAGTATGCGACCAGCGACAAGTTACAGTGCTGTCGCAATTTGTTGAGTTATTAGGGGTTTGGTCTGTTCCCTGATCTGTCCATGTTGTGCCGCCATCCAGGCTATAAGCAAACCTGGCTTTACCCGGTCCGGTTGTAGAGCTCCTTAAGTCTGCTTTAAAGCTGTCAATTTTCAGATGATACCCTGAATTTGGAGCAACTGTTATTTGAACTGCCTTGGTAGTATCAGAATATGTTGAAGCGTTGGTGAATCCTCTGGTAGAAAAACCATGAGTACAAGGAGTTGATAATCTTGCAGCTCCATTTACTCTTTTTAAAGTGTCGGCAGTGATGTGAGCTGCCACTGAGTTTAATACTCCTCCGGTGTCATTGGTATACACAATAACCTGGCTAAAACTCTTGGTAACTGAGATGCAAATCAGCAATACAGCAAGTGCAAAAATTATTTGTTTAGGTAAAGTAAATGGTTTCTTCATAACCCTTCTTTTATTTTTAAATTATTTTAAGGCCAAAGGTATTTTAAGTTGTATTCAGGTAAGTTAAGGCTGCATTATCAGTAGGTTAAAATTTCATTTCGCCAGATCAGAATGTGTTATAATAACCAGTTAGCATATCTGTGCAAACAATACGAATTTGTAGTTCTCTTTTCCCATTATAGCATCAAACCTCAGGCGTTATCAAATTATTACTTTAAGGTTATTATTTGTTCTAATCCTGTAGTTGGATAACCAATCGCATAATTTTGCAATTATCTGTTTCAGGTATTCAAAAATTTATTTCAAAATGAAAGGCCTCTATATATTATTGTTTAGTCTCCTGATGTGCTTCGCCTCTTTGTTTAAATCTGAATCCTCAGGAGCTCAGTGTACAGATTCATTATGGAGCCATGTTTATCATAGTTACAGATTGTTCACACATGATTCCTGTATGGCTGTTAGCGGTAAGATATTCTCCCTTATTTATGAGGCTGATGGCGACATACATATTCGCCTTACTGTGGATAGTCCATATACCTATCTTTTGAATGCGGTAAATTATTCAGGGCAGTATGGTAAACTTGTTTGTGAACCTCTATGTGCTACTACATGCACACAAGCTGATGCCATCGCTTCTTGCGCAGGTTTTGTAAATACTGTTTATATCCCTGCAGTTGGAGAGCATGTAATTGTACGAGGTAGTTATGTTACTGATAACGATCACGGGTGGAATGAATTACATCCCGTTACGTCTATTACTGTTGGCTATTTATATGCTCCCGCTAATATACAACCTGACAATTTACCTGCCCTGAATATATATCCTAATCCGGCTAAAACATACATGAAATTCAGTCTGAGTGAAAAGCCATCCAGTCCGGTATACATTACAATATCCGATGCCATTGGTAGGCTTGCTGGGCAGTACCAATTATTTGAAACTACAGAGCTTGAAGTTAATACCCGGTTCTTACCTTCAGGAAAATATTATTACCATGCAAACAAAGATGAGAAGCATCTGAGTTCAGGTAGTTTCATAGTCATAAAGTAGGTTTCGTTTATTGAATCATTAAGTCCAACTAACTGCAGTCATTTATTCTTGCATGATAGCTCAAAAAAAGCAAACCCTATCCAAATGATTTTTGGGATTGCTACATTAGCATGCCTCCTATAGTGGCTGACAAATATGAAGCAAGTGTTCCGCATAGCAGGGCCTTCATGCCTAGTTTAGCAAGGTCTCTCCTTCGTTCCGGTACTAATGCGCCTATTCCCCCTATTTGCATCCCCACGCTTGAGAAGTTGGCAAAGCCGCATATTGCTATTGTTATTATCGTGAGTCCCTTTGGTGATATTATCGGTACGGATTTGGAAGTAAGGCTTTTGAATGCTACAAATTCATTTACAGTCAGTTTCTGTCCCAATAGGGTCGCCGCATTCTGAATATCCTGCCTGGGCACACCCATAGCCCATGCAAATGGATAGAAAAGTCTGCCAAAAAGAAAATCGAGCGACAGACCATGATACAAATGGCCAAGCATCCAGTTTATCATGGCAATTAGGGCTATAAATCCTATGAGCATGGCAATAACATTCATTGCTATCTTAAAACCGTCAGCAGCACCGTGGGTAATAGCATCAACAAGGTTGGTATAGTGGCTTTTTACCTCAAGTTTTACATTCCCCATTGTGGGAGATACTTCAGTTTCAGGAAATACTATTTTGGAGATAACCAAAGCGCCAGGTGCCGCCATTAGGCTTGCGGCCATCAAATAGTCGGCTCTTGCGCCCATATTGGCATACACTATCAATATGCCCCCGGCAATACAAGCCAGGCTACCACTCATGGATGCTAGTAATTCACTTTTGGTCATAGTTGGCAAATAGGCCCTTATCATAACCTGCGCTTCAACCTGCCCTACAAATGCACTGGCAACATTACTAAGCGCTTCAGCGCCGCTTACCCGCATTACATAGTTCATGGCACGGGCCACTACCGAAATAATGAACTGCATTACTCGTAAATGATATAGCATAGCCACTAAAATACACACCAGGATAATTGTGGCTGTGATATTGAAAGCAAAGACAAATGCCGGCGCTATCCCATAATTTGCAATTTGCCCATCATGCCCATAAACGCCTATGCCGCCATATACAAAGCTGGCCCCTTCTTTTGCAAATCCTTCAATTTTTTGCATGCCCCTCCCCAGGATCTGAAAAAAATTATTTATTGCTGGTACTTTAAGTACCAACACGGCTATGCCCAACTGAAGGAAAAGCCCACTCAAAACAAGCCTTATGTTTATTTTATTTCTGTTGTTTGAAAAAAGAACTGCTATACCAAGGATTAGTACTATGCCTATAAGACCTGTGAATCTTTCCATCTATGCTTAAAAGTTTTCTGTAAAATAGAGATTTAGTTTTTAAGTTTAGAGAGTATTGTTGCTGCGGATAAGTTTATGTTAAAAGGTTTGCAGTGTTTCATAAATGGCCAGATGAAATTTCTACTAAAATGTATAAAAAAGCTGCCATGCTATTCTTCTATTACTAGTGAATCTTGATGAAAATTCTAATCATAATTGTGGTTGGTATCGCTGTGTTATTTTTACGTTATGTTTATGTTGCGAGGGTGGCTCCAATATTAATTTATTGTTTCCGAATAGGCATTTGCTTGAACTCCTTTTAATTTCGCCTTTTGTTAAATAGGCATGGCTGAAATTATCAGCTTTGATGGCATCGAAATTCATTTCCAATCATTCCGATTTTTTCCGGGATATTCAGCGGCATAAAAAAGTACGTTTATATCATGACAAGAATCGCAATAGTACACTTCAAAAGCCACAGGTACATTACTATGAAAAAAATCTTCTTGTTATTAGTTGTTATCTTACCTTATCTGGGTAAAGCACAGCCCGCTGGTTATTACCTTACTGCCAATGGCCTCAATGGTGAACCATTGCGTATAGCATTGAAAAGTATTATCAGGCCTCATACTGCACTTAGTTATTCTCCTGGTTTATGGAATGCTTATCACACAACCGATGTGAAACCCAGCGGCAAGGTTTGGGATGTATATTCAGATATTCCTGGCGGCACACCGGCTTATGAATATACAATCGGTACTAATCAATGCAGCGGATCAAGCCCTTCAGCCGAAAATGGTTGTTACAACAGGGAGCATACATGGCCACAAAGTAAGTTCTCAAGTTCAGCACCTATGCAAACAGATTTGTTCATTGTCTACCCTGCCGATTATTATGTTAACAGCCACCGGGGTGATCTACCCTATGGAGTGGTTGCAACCGCATCACAGACATTTACTAATGGAAGCAAAATTGGAATCAACACTTATGCTGGCGCCCCGGCATCTGAATGTTTTGAGCCTATAGACTCTTTTAAAGGGGACCTGGCCAGAAATTATTTTTATGTATCAACATGCTATAGGGATGATAGTGCTACCTTCTCATCATGGGAAATGGCTACTCATGTCAATCTGAATCCATGGGTTGTACAGATGTTATTGGAATGGCATCATAATGATCCTGTAAGTAAAAAGGAAATCGACCGGAATAATGCTGTATATGCACTACAAGGAAATCGTAATCCTTTTATTGACCATCCTGAATATGCAGATTGTATTTGGGGATCAGGGGGGTGTGGTACAAATAACAAAGTGCCTGATCAGAGTAGTTTGGCAACTGTAAGTCTATTTCCCAATCCGGTAAGCGACAAGATCAATATTGTATTGCCTGTCGTAGCTCCTTCATTTCCATTGAGTTTGAGAATTTTTAATCTGAATGGTATAGAGGTTTATCATCTGGAGGCAGAGAATTTATCCGGGCAAAATTTGAGCATATCGGTTTCTGGCTGGTCAAAAGGAATGTATTTTTTACAGGTAATAATGGATAAAAAAATAATTACTCAAAAGGTCCTGGTAAATTAAGTTCAATTCTATCAAATGGGATCAGCATTGATGGCTCCCAATTCATTATTTGGTATATCAATTATCTGTTTACACATACAATCTGATCCATATTTTTAAACTACATCGCATGTATAGAATTATGCCTGAATTTAGCTTCAATAAACTATTACTCTCTTTATCATTCTTCCTAATTACTACAATCAATTCAAATGCGCAGGTTCGCATTCTGTTTGATGCCACCAAAGGTGAAATGGCTGGTAATGCAGATTGGGTAATTGATTACGACCAAACCACACTTGGTGTAGGTTCCTCAGGTACATATCTTACTACAAGCGGGCATCAAAGCAATCCCCAGCAGATTCCTACACCGGCACAAAGTGGTATCACGATCGCTACTACTGAAACCTATTGGAGTGGAGGGTTATCAGCCTGGGCTGTAGACTGTGCTAAAAAGGGATATATTGTAGAGACATTACCATGGAATGGTCAGATAACCTATGGGAATATTAGTAATGCTCAGGACCTGAGCCATTATAATATCTATATAGTAGATGAGCCTAACCTGGTCTTTTCTGCTGCCGAAAAGACTGCTATCATCCACTTTGTTCAAAACGGTGGAAGTTTGTTTATTATTTCAGATCATAACGGTAGCGACCGAAATGGAGATGGATGGGATTCACCTAATATCTGGAATGATTTATTCAACAACAACACGGTCGCTGTAAATCCCTTTGGTATCAACTTTGACCTGGTCGATTTTTCACAAACTACTACCAATGTTTCAGCGACAACAACCGACTCCATAATTCATGGGCCAATGGGAAATGTTACAAAAGCACAATGGGCCAATGGCACAACAATGACGCTCGACCCCATAAAAAATCCTACCATAAAAGGTGTCATTTTTAAAACAGGTACTTCGCCCGGCAATACTAATGCTATGGTAGCATATGGCAGGTATGGGGCTGGGAAAATTGCTGCCATGGGGGATAGTTCACCTGCAGATGATGGTACTGGTAATCCAGCTTGTACTTTGTATAATGGTTATTTTGCCGATGCAGGAGGTAATCACCAATTGCTCATAATGAATATTACCATCTGGCTGGCACACAAAGCAGGGGCTTTAGGTACAATTGTAAATTCAGCTTCCGCAGACAAGATAAACATTTCGGTATATCCCAATCCATCATCCGGCACACAAACCATTGTTCCCGATCAAAACCTTACCAATGTCACGATTGCAGTATGCAATACTGATGGCACTGAAGTTTTGCGTAGAACAATGAGCCGGTTAGATCAGAATGAGCTGGCATCTGTTACACTTAATCCAGGGTATTATTTTCTTAAAATAGTCAGCGATCAGGGTATTCAAACCTCAGTCATTTTAATCAGATAGTATTTAACTTATGTGTTCTGGCCTTATTGTATTGCAGCTGAATCTCATTTATAAGCAGTCGGCTCAGTACCGTGAGATAGGTGCTTTTCTATTTACATTGCTGCAGGAAAAAAGTATAACCCGAAAAGTCGCAAACTTTATCTGAATACAGAAACAGGTTAAAATCCGAGTAAACAAGTGCATCAAATTGCTTATGTAATGCATTTCTTATTGCTTCAAAATATAATACCCCTTTTACCCGTATGGTTACTTTGATTGCTCTGGCTTTATTGGCTACTAATACAGTTTTTATCCATTCAAACAGTGTTGCGCACATGGCCATCAGGTACATAAAGACTGTATTGGTACACATATCAGGGAATAGCAGGTGGTGCAGGTTGAAATCACCGAGCATGTAGCGGTTGGAGTTTTCAGCAAACCTGTTTTCACCGCAAGACCTACAAGGGTTTCATTTATGTCATTGGAATAATTGACCAAATGAATTACCCCTTTGTCAGTAACATCCTTGATAGTAGCTGTTTTTGAAAAGCGATTCTTCGATGGCGTGCACCTGATAACTAAGGTCAAGAAAAACATGAAAATAAAACTCATGTCTGTTTGCGATAAAGTCATGCTGCGCAAAAGATCTTTGATAGAAACAATTATTGACCAGCTTAAAAACATTGTTCAAATTGAACACTCAATACACAGATACTTTACCAATTTTGTTGCTAACTTATTTGCCGCTTTGTGCGCTTATGACTTCGCTCCTAAAAAACCTTCCTTAAAATCAAATTTCGAATTCCATCCCGGAAATAAATTGCAGATTTCTCTGTAATCTTGGCAGTTAATTCATCGAACTGACGCTAAATTAAGAACTTTTTTCGTGTCTCATCCAATTTCCAGACATCCCGACTACTAAAAATTCTTGCTAATACACTCCCTTTATTTTCTTAATTTTGCACTCCAATTCAACTTTAGACTTTATACTAAATTATGTTTGACAATCTGAGTGAGCGGCTCGACTCCGCATTTAAGCTGCTGAAAGGTGAAGGCCGTATTAATGAGATCAATATTGCCGCTACAGTTAAGGATATCCGCCGTGCGCTGGTGGATGCGGATGTGAACTATAAAATAGCCAAAGAACTTACCGACAGGGTAAAGGACAAGGCAATGGGCGAAAAAGTGCTCACTTCAGTAAGCCCCGGTCAGTTGATGGTGAAGATAGTTAAGGATGAACTGGCAGCCTTAATGGGTGGCAGGGAGGAAGAATTAAATCTTACCGGCAAACCAACAGTCATACTTATAGCGGGCCTTCAGGGTTCGGGTAAAACCACCTTCAGCGGTAAGCTGGCCAATTTCCTCAAAACCAAGAAGGGCAGGCATCCATTGCTGGTTGCAGCCGATATTTACCGTCCGGCGGCGATGGAACAGTTGCGGGTATTGGGTGAGCAGATTAAGGTGCCTGTGTTCCTTGAACTGGAAAACAAGAGTGCCGTTTCCATAGCCCAAAACGCCATAGCCTACGCCAAACAGCATGGTAACAACATTGTCATTATAGATACGGCAGGCCGTTTGGCTATCGATGAGGTGATGATGCAGGAGGTAGCCAACATAAAGGAGTCCGTTAACCCTCAGGAGATCCTGTTTGTGGTTGACTCCATGACTGGTCAGGATGCCGTTAATACAGCCAAAACCTTTAACGACCGTCTCGACTTTACAGGTGTGGTGCTTACCAAACTGGATGGTGACACCAGAGGTGGTGCCGCATTGACTATCCGGTATACTGTTGATAAGCCCATCAAGTTCGTAAGTATGGGCGAAAAGTTGGATGCGCTGGATATATTCTATCCTGAGCGTATGGCACAGCGTATTCTGGGTATGGGTGATATTACAACCCTGGTAGAGCGCGCACAGGCCCAGTTTGATGAGGTGCAGGCCAAGAAATTAGAGAAAAAGATCAGGGCTAATAAATTTGACTTTGAAGACTTTAAAGAGCAGTTGGGTCAGATCAAAAAAATGGGTAACATTAAAGACTTGCTGGCAATGATTCCGGGGGTAGGTAAGGCTATCAAAGAGATCGACATTTCAGATGATGCATTTAAGGGTATCGAGGCTATGATCAATTCAATGACACCCTATGAGCGCAGCAATCCTGATGTTATAGATGGCAGCCGTCGGAAGAGAATTGCAATGGGCAGTGGAAAAGATATTGGTGAGGTAAATGCCTTTATGAAACAGTTTGACCAGATGAAGCAGATGATGGGGCAAATGAATAAAATGCGCGGACCAGGTATGGGTATGCCAGGTATGATGCCGGGCAGGAGGTAATCCAGTATCTCACTGGGATTTGGAAATTAATATTGAATTTTTATTTGCCCGGGCTTCCGGGCAAATTGCTTTTAAAGAATTCCTTTTATCACAGCCAGAGATGTGGCCCCGATCAATATCCAAAGCAATACCCCCTGCACGATGGGTCGCCAGCCAACTACTCTTATTGTTTTCAGCGACAGGCCCGAACCTATCAGGAACAAGGTAACTACCAGACCTTTTTTGCCAAACATGGCAGCCCACTGGAATAGGGTCTGGTGTTCAATCTCCGTTTTAAGTGCAGGTATATAGACTGGCAGGTAGGTGGCAATAAGAATAGCTATAATGAAATAGAAAATAAAGTAAGGGATCTTGATCTTTCCGGTGCTCTTCTGAAAATATGCAGTAATCAATGATAAAGGTATTATCCAGAGCGCTCTTTCCAGTTTTATGGTAGTTGCGATCTGTAACGCCTTTTCACTGTATTGTTTTGAAGCGCCAACTACCGAACTGGTATCATGTATGGCTATGGCGCACCATGTACCGAATTGCTGATCGGTAAGGGCGAGCATATGCCCGAGGGTAGGGAAGATAAAAAGAGCTATTGAATTAAGGATGAAAATAGTGCCCAACGATACGCTTATCTGCTCATCATTAGCCTTAATAATAGGTGCGATTGCGGCGATGGCGCTGCCTCCGCATATTGCGGTTCCATTGGATATTAAGGTAGAAGTATTCTTGTCTATCTTTAATTGTTTGCCAATAAAATAACCTGCCAGCAAGGTTATGGAAATAGTGCCTACTGTAAAAAAGAAACCTTCTTTACCAGCCTTCATGGCTTCTTCAAAATTCATGGTAAAACCCAGGCAAACCACCGAAACCTGCAACAGCAGGGTAGTAGCTTTTTTATTGATCTGAATAAAAGGATGGCCGGTAACCAATGCAATAACCAGCCCCAGGAAAAGAGCAACCGGAGGGTTAAGGAACAATACTGATGCAATAACGCAAATTATAAAAATGAGTTGCCTGGCAGTGGGTGGTAAGTTAAGCAGTGTGGTTTTCATTCAGTTTTATTAAAACTGTTGCTAAGATAGTATAATGATGAACATTTTTGAATTCCCAAAAACAATAGCCCTATAAACCGACAAAAAACCAGAAAGGCTTAGTAAAGTGCTTTTGTTGGTTTTAAATAAAAAAAATGCGATTTATGATTTCCTTATCGAATAGTATATTAACTTTATTATTTCAAATGAACAAGAGGTATATCGGTATTGTACTCCCGTTTTTGATGCTTCTGTTATTTTTTAATAACAGATGTTTACATTATCATGTGGGTTCATTTACCTCGGGCAAAGTAATTTCATCAATAGAAAATTCGGTTCAACCTACCTCCCCTGCAAGTCAATCTTTAAATAAGGATAAACAGGATAACAGCAAGTACAGGATACGAATTAAAGCATGGGATGATAACTACTGGTTTATTCCGAATGCTCATTATGATATAAATTATATATCCATACTGTTTTGCGATTTTACAGTTAATACTTCCCATTTTTATTACAAAGCATACTGCCTATGCAAGAATGGCCTTAGAGGTCCTCCCATAGCCTGATTCCCCCCAATAACTTTTGACTATTCTCTTTTATTTCTTACCAGGCCATTGGCCTGATTCAACTATTTTATGGAAAAATCTATTTCCTGCCCATTCCGGCAGTGGAACTTATTTATTATTGGATGGCTCTTTCCAATTTCAACTTATTGTCAGGTACTTCCTTTAAATGAAGCTGTAAGTAAATCAATATCTGCTTACCCCCTTATGCAACAACGGCAATCAGAAATACTTGCCGCTAAGGCTCATGTACTAACTGTAAATGGTAACCGGTTACCTTCTCTTGTTCTGCAGGATCAGTTGAATATGGGTACAAATAATGGGCTGCAAGGCGGCTATTTTTCATTGGGTATAGTGCCATCAACTGCTGGTAGCAATAGTAGCCTGCCAACACATACAAATCCCAATCCCGGCAATGTAGCCATTGGATTTCTGCAGTGGGAAGTCTTTAATTTTGGATATTATCGAGCTCAGCAAAAACAGGCAAATTCACAATTGGCTGTTATCGAGGCCAACCTTGCCGGCGATAAATATCAGTTAACAGAGCAGATCATCTCCTTATATCTTGATTGGCTTAAAAAATTCAGATTACTCCAAATTAAGAAGGAAAATATGCAACGAGCCCAACTCATATTTTCTGTAATAAGGGCAAATGTATTAAGTGGCCTTAAACCAGGTGTGGATAGTAGTACAGCAAATGCTGTTTATTCTGACTCAAGGATAACCTATTTGCAAGGCCTGGAGGATTATAATTATGTAAAAATTTTAATCGCTTCCTATGCAGGATTAAAGGCTGCTGATATCATTCCGGATACTACATTTTATGCAAACATTCCCCAGTTGATTACAACAACTGGAGATAGTTTATCAGAAACGAACCCAATGATTGAAGTGTATTCGAAATTATATGAACTTCAGCTTGCTGATAATAAAACAACTGCAAAGAAATATCTGCCTAAAGTAGGATTAGACGCGGCTACATGGGAACGTAGTTCCGGTATATCCTATTCCGGAACTTATCCCGAACAGTTGGCCTCAGGCTTTCCTTACAGCAGGTTCAACTATTTGTTGGGCGCAACGCTTAGTTACAACCTATTTGACCTAAAGCACAGGCAGGACCAACTTGCAGAAGGGCGGTACCTGGCTGAAGCTAGACAGGGCTCATTGCAAAATCAACAATTATTAATTAATAGGTTGTGGTTACAAACAAATTCGGCATACCTGACAACGGTTGAAAAACTGAATGAAATGCCTTTGCAACTCTTCAGTGCACAGCAAGCACTTGCACAACAGATGGCGCTTTACAGGTCTGGACTAAATACGCTAATTGAGCTGACAAATTCAACCTATGCTTTGTCTCAGGCTGAAACAAATTATGTGATAACCCAGACTGAACTGCTTCAGCTAATTTATATACGCGCCGGACTAACCGGGCAATTAGATAATCTCCTTCAAAAATTTAAACATTAGGATATGAGCATTGTATCAGCCTCCTTAAACAGACCTATAACTGTATTGGTAATCGTTTCCGCGTTATTATTCAGTTCATTTCTGGCAATTAGGTCAATACCAATAGATATATTTCCCAAACTTAATCTGCCGGTTATTTATGTAATTGAACCTTATGGGGGCATGACACCCCAGCAAATGGAAGGTTTTTTTTCAACACGACTTCAGGATCAGTTTCTTTATGTAAATGGAATTAAGAATATAACCAGTAAAAACATTCAAGGGTTAAGCATTCTCCGGCTTACTTTTTTCGAAAGTACAGATATGGCGGAGGCTTCTGCTCAGGTTGCTTTGCAGCTAAATCGGGCAATGACTTTTTTCCCGCCAGGTGCACTTCCGCCGCAGGTCATCAGGTTCGATGCATCATCGCTTCCTGTTGGCTCCCTGGTTTTCAGTAGTACTGGTCACTCCCTGGATGAAATCAATGATCTGGCTGCAACCAGGATCAGGCCAATGTTTTCATCAGTGCCTGGCTTATCGGCCCCACCACCAGTTGGTGCCAATATCCGGACAGTAGTTGTAAATATAAATCCGGATAAACTACGGAGTTATAACCTTACACCTGATGAGGTAGTCAGCG
This sequence comes from uncultured Bacteroidota bacterium, assembly GCA_903903635.1. Taxonomy (GTDB): domain Bacteria; phylum Bacteroidota; class Bacteroidia; order Chitinophagales; family Chitinophagaceae; genus Nemorincola. Next base: position 55,854 of record CAIUZK010000109.1, on the reverse strand, counting down.
CAATTGCGCATAACAATATTATGTCGCCTTCCGGGAATATGAGGATCGGGAATACTATGTACATGGCTACCTCAAATTCACTTGAAGAAACGGTGATAGCTTTCGGTGAAATACCTGTGAAAACAGACAACAACAATTCGATTTTACTTCACGATGTTGGTGCAATAATTGATGGTGCAGATATAACTACCGGATATGCGCTTATAAATGGCAAGAGGTCTATTTATATGCCGGTTGTAAAAACACCCGATGCTTCGACCTGGGAAGTAGTAAAACAATTGAAGGCAAAACTTCCCGAAATGCAAAGCCTGCTTCCTGATGATGTGCATATAACTTATGAATTTGATCAGTCGGTTTTTGTAATGAACTCTGTAAAAAGTCTTATAACTGAAGGTGTGATCGGAGCCATTCTAACAGGTCTGATGGTATTACTTTTTCTGAAAGATTGGCGGAGTTGTATTGTGGTGGTTGTTACAATTCCGGTTTCTATTCTAAGTGCAGTTTTTTGTCTAAAGGTAGCAGGGCAGTCAATTAATATTATGACGCTAAGTGGTCTGGCCCTTGCCATCGGTATACTTGTTGATCAGGCCACGGTAACAATTGAAAATATTCATCAGCATCTTGAAATGGGTAAGCCAAAAAGGCTGGCAATTTATGATGCCTGCACGGAAATATCCTTCCCTCTATTCTTAATTCTGATGTGTGTTATTGCGGTATTCGCACCTTCCTTCATTATGCAGGGAGTGCCAAGAGCTTTGTTCCTGCCATTATCCTTGTCTATCGGATTTGCCATGATAGCTTCTTTTTTGTTGGCACAAAGCATAGTGCCAATTCTGGCCAATTGGCTCCTGAAACACGAACAATATAAATACCGTCATGGCAAACATCATGCTCATGCCGGACTGGCCCTGGATAAGGATGAAATTTTAAATGTTGATGAGCATCTTAATCATGAGTTGTCTGCCCCTGAAAAAAACGATTTCTTCGAAAGACTTAAGTTAAAATTTCTGTCATCAGTTTCGGGTATGATTCGACACAAAAAAAGAAATGTTACACTCTACCTTGTATTAGTGCTGTTGATTTCTACTGTTTGTTTTGTTTGGATTGGCAAGGACCTGCTGCCTAAGACCAATAATGGACAGTACCAGGTAAAATTGCGTATGCCGGCAGGTACCAGATTGGAGCGTACTGAAAGTATGGTTATAAATGTATTGCAGATATTGGATAGTCTTACCGGAGGGCATGTTGCAATAAGCTCGGCATTTGTTGGCATGACCCCAACCAACTATGCTTCTGCTAATTTGTACCTTTTTAATAGCGGATCTCATGAGGCTACTTTGCAGATTCAGATTGAGGAGCAATTTAAGTTGAGCAAAGATAAATTTCAGGAGGCTTTTAGATTAGCAGTACACAACCGATTGCCAGATGTCATGATGTCATTTGAGCCAATAGAATTAACTGAAAAAATATTGAGTCAGGGCGCTGCTACACCCATTGAAATACAGGTAGGTGGAAAGGATATGCAACTCATAGGAGAATATGCTTCCAGGCTGGTTACTGAATTAAAAGGAGTATCATTTATGAGGGATGTAGTAATTGAGCAACCAATAAAATATCCAACTATTCGAATTGTACTTAATCGTAACAAAATTTCACAATTAGGGCTTAGGTTTCAGGATGTGACAAGGTCGGTTTCTGCCTTTACCTCATCCAGCCGTTATATCGAAAAAAATCTGTGGCTGGATACTAAAAATGCATACACCTACCAGGTTCAGGTTCAGGTTCCTGAGTTAATAATGAATAATCTAAATTCACTGGGTGAAATCCCTTTACAATCAGGTCAGCCGGGCCTTGTGCTAAATGATGTGGCAGATCTGGAAGTTGATTCTTCTTATGGGGAATATGATCGGACAGGTCCCCGGAGGTTTGTAACTGTAAGTGCTAATCTGGCTAAAAAAGACTTGAAAACCGGAACTGATGCAGTAAATAAAGCCATCAGTATGTTGGGGAATTTACCCAGGGGTATGGAAGTGAAAATTCAAGGAATGTCAAGTCTGTTAACGGAGACAATGGATGGTTTGCAAAGTGGTTTGATTTTGGCAATCGTGGTAATCTTTTTATTGCTGGCCGCCAATTATCAATCATTCAAAGTATCACTTTCTGTTTTGTGTACAATTCCTGCTGTACTGTTAGGAGCCCTTGTGTTTCTCCTGATTACAGGCTGCACGCTCAACCTTCAATCTTATATGGGTATAATTATGAGTACAGGCGTTTCGGTAGCTAACGCTATTTTAATTGTAACCAATGCTGAGAAGTTGCGATTCGAGTATAATAATGATGTAGCTAAAGCTGCTGCAATGAGTGCTTCCATCAGGCTAAGACCAATTCTAATGACTAGTCTGGCAATGATTGCAGGTATGATTCCTATGGCTAGTGGGCTAGGGGAGTCCGGAGATCAGACAGCACCTTTGGGTAGAGCGGTAATTGGTGGGCTTATTGCTTCCACATTTGCCGCTCTTTACATAGTGCCACAGTGTTATGCATGGTTGTTACAGAATTCAACTTTGAAATCTTCATCGCTTATGCCACTAAATCCGGAATCAAAACTACCAGAATAATTTATTTGAAGAGTGGGCTATATTTTGTCTTGGTCCTATTAGCCTCATTTGTTTGTTAGAAATATTTAAACATAAAAAATTAAACAATAAATATCATGAGATATTCAATAATAAAAATGACGAGTTTGGTTTTTGCTTTAGTTATTACTTCATGCAGAAATAATAGTATAAATGAAAATCAAAACTCAGCTCCTAAAGTAACACCTTATAAAACGTTCGTGCTTCAACTGCACCATATGAGTGGCAATGTACAATTACCAGGCGTTATGCAATCTTTTCAATATGTACAGATTTTTCCGAGAATAAATGGTTTTGTTAAGAATATTGTAGTCGACCGTGGGACGAAAGTACATAAAGGCGACTTGCTGGTCTCACTTGAAGCACCTGAAATTATTCAACAAGTCTCAGCAGCGAAATTGAAATATGCCAACGCACTGTCAAATTTTATTACCAGTAAAGATAAGTACAAGCGATTGAAAGAGACCAGCAATACTCCTGGCACTATATCAGGTTACGACCTTGAATCTGCATTAAATAAAATGCAAGGTGATAGTGCCGCTTCACAAGGGGAATTTGCTAATTATAAAGCTTTGGAATCAATGAGGAGCTATCTATTGGTAACTGCACCATTTGATGGTCTGATAAGTGAACGGAATGTTCATCCTGGTGCATTGGTTGGCCCGGGAGTTCAGAATGCTAAGCCAATGGTCGTTTTGCAACAGGTTTCCAATTTAAGGCTGGTTGTAGAAGTTCCTGAAAAGTATATTTCTCAGGTGGGTATAGGAGATACGGTTCATTTTAAGGCCAATTCCCTGCCTGGCCATGATTTTATTGGCTTAGTTTCGAGATCATCAAAAAGCCTGAATAATACTTTCCGTTCAGAAACAATGGAAATTGATGTAGAAAATACAGAAGGGCAATTTAAGCCTGGTATGTATGCTGAGGTTTCATTTAAAACAAAAAGCAATATCGCATCCTTTGTTGTGCCCAGAGGAGCCATTGTAACCACTACGGAACGAAAATATATTATTGTTGTTTCGGATAATGTGACTAAACAGGTAGACGTTTCTGAAGGTATTCAATCTGGCGATTCGGTAGAAATATTTGGTTCTGTTAAGATAGGAGATGAAGTAATTTCAGATGCAAATTACCAGATTCAGGACGGATTGAAAATCAGGTGATTGACAATATAAGTAATTTGGAAGTATATAATTGACCGTTATTTTGCGGTAGATGTTAGTTAGGCTAATTTTTCGCATATAAATATTTTAGTTTGTAAAGTTGTTTTGTGGCCTAAAAGCGGATCTTTTCTTGCGTTATTTATTTATATATGTGAGCGCAATATTTTTTATATGCACTAAAACGCGTATTTTAGATGCAAAATTAGTATGCAGTATTATGCCCTCGCAAAAAGGGGTGTGATTTTGCTGTATATTTATATAAACAACTATTAAAAGACCTTAAAACGCTATTGGTATCTTAAAATTTTTTTTTATGAAAAAAATCTACTTATTGTTGCTGTTTTGCATTCTGGGAGTCATCAGATCTCAAGCTACTGTGTATTATGCCGTTACTGCGGGTGGTGATGTAACCGATACAACAATTTGGGCAACAACATTTCCTGCTGGTTCCATTCATCCGCATCCTTCGGATTTCTTAGGTGCCGGTAATACGTGGATTATTTATATCCCTGTTCGTATTAATAGTGGCGAAACATGGAATATTGCAGGAAATGTAATTATGGCCAGGGCTGCAGGGCCAGGTGTAGGTACTCAACGTTTTCTTAAAACCGGATCATCGCCTAGTTTAATCAATATTATCGGCAATCTGACTTTGGCTGATACATCATTTTTCACTACGGCATTTGTATCCACCGGAGTATTAACCATCAATCTCAGGGGTAACTTAACAGTCAGCGGGCATTCTTATTTTAGTACATCCGGCTCCGGGTATATCCATCTGCATTTTTCAGATGTTGGCGGTACTTTGGGCAATATAGCTACGGCAAAATCGATTAACTGGTCCAGCGATACTGCTAGCATTTATACCTCATTGACATTTGACAAACGTTGTTACCGTAAACTTGCTACAAACCTTCCGGTACCACGTTTTCCTGATATTACCGACTCTCTTAACGGAGCCCTTGATTGCCTCACCTATAATATGAATGCCGGTAATTCAGCAGCCTTTTTTATCGCTGACAGCTCTTTTATTTACACGAAAAATGTAAATGGATTTGACTCCATGATTCAGCATATGTCAGCAACATGGTATAGTCCAAAGGCAAATTATTATTTTAACGGAACAGCTCCGCAAATTACGGGGTTGTCGTTTGCCAGCACTATTGATAATAGCGGCGGATACAATATGGAAGGTAATGTGACTATCAACAATGCTGCCGGAGTAACACTCTCTGCACCAACCACATTTAATAATAAATCAAAGCTGAATCTGCAGAATGGTACTTTATCAAATGGTTCCAATCTGATAATGAATAATTCTACTGTTGTTAATGTGGATAATGGTACACTAAATGCCCAACCTACTTATTCTCCATTGGTGAATATTGTGTATAAAAACCTGGGTAACAATGCGCTTGCGGTTACCACCGGATTTGAACTTCAGCCAATTGCATCCAACAGCATTGGCAAATTAATCGTTAGTAAAGCAGGGGCTGTTATTACACTTGGCTCGGCAGTTACGGTAAATGATTCACTGATATTTAATGCCGGTATTTTCGATGTTTCACCATCCAATTATACAATTAATGCATATGGCAACTGGGCCAATTTCGCCAGTCATACTGCATTTGTTCCCAGAAGCGGTAATGTAAACCTTGCAGGTATTACTCCGATAGTTCTTGGTGGTACTTTCTCTACCAATTTCAACGATCTTACATTAAATAATACCGGTGGCGCAACCATTGGATTCAACGATACCGTAAACGGACAATTAACGCTTACAGCCGGTAATATGAATCTGAACGCCGATACTCTGGTTCTTGGTTATTCTTCTCCAGCCATTGCACCAGGCACTTTTTCAGCTACAAATATGATCGTTGCCAGCACGGCAGGTGAAGTAGTTAAGCTGCTCAATGCCGATGTGAATTATCTGTTCCCAATTGGTGATAATGTTAATTATAGTCCGATTACACTTGGTTTTAACGGCAGCGGATATGGCGCAGGCTCTTATGCAGGTGTGAGAGTTACCAAGGTAAAGCATCCAAACAATGCCAATATCACCAACTATCTTAAACGTTACTGGTCTCTGGATATGCAGGGCTTTACTTCCCCCAACTATGCTGTAACCGTTCAGTATGTTCCCGGCGATGTGGTAGGTATCGAGTCTAAATTAGTTATGGGCCAATGGACCGGCTCATGGACAAAATTTGATTATGCCAATACCACTACACATACATTGTCAACAGCCGTAGATGTAAGCGTAGGTATACCACCAAATCATTATACTGGTCTTGACTCAACAAAACCAACAATTGTTAGTTCAGTAGATACCATTATCTGTCAGCCAGGCGGCACATATACACTCAATGCTACCTTGCCTACAGGTGATCCGGGTTTTACTTATACATGGGCACCTTCTACGGGTCTTTCGGGTACAACAGGTACTTCGGTAATTGCTACTCCTGGCATTACTACTACTTATACAGTTACTATAACAGACAGTAATGGATTTAGCGGTACCGCCCATACAACTGTTACCGTTAATGCTGCACCTACACTGGCTGGTGGCATATCAAACAATTCAGTGCTATCTTCTCTTTGTAAGGGTGACTCGCTTATATTATTTGGAATCGCGCCAACCAACGTTGCAAATTTTGCATGGAGTGGCCCTGTTGCTTTAACTACAGGTGTTAATTCTGATACTGCTACAGTTGGCAGCGCAACTCCTGCTGCATCCGGTGTTTATACTTTAACAATCAGCAATGGACCGGGGGCGAATTGCATGGCTACTTTTACAACAACAGCGACTGTTAATCCTTTGCCTTTGGCAACAACTGCATTGGGTAGCGGTACCTATTGCGATAGCGCAGTAATTTCAGCTACCAATTCCGATCCATTACCACATATTATATTTTTTCAAGGTTACGCACACAATGGCACTTTTACCTCTCTTGGTTCATCGCCACAGGTAGTGTACACTTCAGGAACTTATTATTTCCGTACTGTTAGCAGTGCCGGTTGTTGGGGACCTGATGACAGCGCAGTAGTTGTCATTAATTACCATCCAACTGATTATCCTTTTACGCCGCTTGCCAATGGTGGTAATTTTTGTACCGGCGATACCGGAGTTCATGTTATTTTCAGTAACTCTGATGTTGGTGTAAATTACCAGTTGTATATAGCTGGTGTTGCAGATGGCGCTCCGAAACCAGGTACCGGTAACCCCCTTGATTTCGGACTCAAGACTGTAAGGGGGAATTACTCGATAACAGCAACCAACCCTACAACCACTTGTTCCTTCCATATGAGCGACAGTGTTTTTGTGAATCCTATTCCTTTACCAACCGATCAACCACTTACTGGCGGCGGCGGCTATTGTGCAGATGCTCCCGGTGTATTTATTGGACTTGCAAGTTGCGATCCTACCGATTCTTACTTCCTGTATCATAACTGGATATTAATTGATTCAGGTTATCAGGGCTATCCGGGTTCTTTTAACTTCGGAACAGGTTATTATACAACGCCCGGAACATATACTGTAATTGCTAAAAATACAGTCTACGGATGTATTGATACTATGAGTACACGCGATTCTGTATGGATCAATCCATTGCCTTTTGTTTATCATGTAAGTGGTGGTGGTACCATGTGTGCGGATGGTACGGGTTTCAATATTTATCTCGATAGCTCTGAAACAGGCGTGAGTTACCAGTTGTTTGCTGATCTTGTTGCGCCTATCGGGCCCGTGGCCGGAACAGGAAGCCCAATGACTTTCTATGGTCTCATTCCGGCAGTGCCAGGTGCCAATTACACAATTGTAGCAACAAGTACACCGGGCTGCGTAAGTAATATGGCCGACAGTGCCGACATATTTGTAAATCCACTGCCTCAGATCCAGACTGTAGTAATTAGCGGTTTCCCTGATTACTGTGTGAATGATACCATGTTCTCTGTGATTTCCTTAGGTATGTCTGAATTGAATGTAAATTATCAGTTATATTATAATGGTGTGGCAAGTGGTGCATCGGTTCCGGGTACAGGAATACCTATCTCATTTGGTTCATTCAGCGATGTGGGTACTTATAAAGTAACTGCGGTGAATTCAATAACAGGATGTACTGCAGATATGGGCAATACCGTAAGTATCAATATTCATCCGTTACCAATAAAATATACTGTAGCAGGTACCGGTAATTTCTGTAATGGCGGAACCGGTATTGATATTATTTTAAGTAATTCTGAAACAGGAACCAATTACCAGTTATTTGATACCACTGCATATATAGGCGCTCCGGTTAATGGCACCGGTGCACTTATAGATTATGGCAACCAGGTAGGTGGCGGTAACTATTATGTGGTTGCTACCAGTTCATGGGGCTGTAGTGATACCATGAATGGATCGTCAAGCATAACAGTATTGCCGTTGCCAACCAAGTATAATGTAACAGGTGGTGGTCAGTCTTGTTTTCCTGGCATCAATCAGCCAATCGGGCTTAGTGGTTCTGATACCGGTATAAAATATCAGTTGTCTAATACAGACACATTGTATGGTGCACCAATATCAGGTACCGGTTCCGCAATCAGCTTTGGTACGTTCCATAATCCGGGTACTTATACAATTTCAGCTATCCGCACATCTACAGGATGTAAAGATACTATGAATGGCAGCGCAACAATTATTATCAACCCATTGCCTCTTATTCAAACAGTAGGTGGCGGTGGTATTTATTGCGCGGGTACTCCCGGCGCTCAGGATAGTTTGAGGGGGTCAGAAGTTGGTGTTTATTATCAACTGTATCGTGACACTTTCTCAGTACCTGTTGCCACAATTTCCGGTACTGGTTCTCCTGTATCTTTCGGGTATATTTCACTTGGAGGTACTTATACAGCCATTGCTACTAATGCAACAACAGGTTGTGTCAGCAATATGGTTGGAGGCGCTGTTAATGTTAGAAATCCGTTACCAACAGTTTATACTATAGCCGGTGGCGGTAGTTATTGCATTGGAGGTGCCGGACTTCATATTTACCTTGATGGGTCCAATACAGGCATAAAGTATGATCTGTTCCGTTCAGGTATATTGGTAGGTACCAAACCCGGTACAGGATTCGGACTTGATTTTGGTGCATTTACCACAGCCGGAACTTATAACATAGTTGCTACTAATACTACTACCGGATGTACCAGCAATATGGCAAGTACGGTTTCGATTTCTATTAATTCACTGCCTGTTGTTTTCAATGTGTCAGGTGGTGGTACACTTTGCGCCGGAGCGCCGGGGTATCCTATTAATCTTTCCGGTTCAACAACTGGTATCAGGTATACATTAATGAGAGGTGGTTCTGTTATTGTGGACTCGGCTGATGGTACAGGTGGCTTATTTACCTTTGGCACTTATACTACAGCAGGTACTTACACTGTAACAGCCCGCGACATTTATACATTGTGTACAAACAATATGACTGGCGGCGCTACTGTGGTTGTTAATCCACTGCCAAGAGTTGATACGCTGATAGGTGGCGGTTCTTTCTGTACCGGAGATTCTGGTGTGATACTTATACTTGACAGTTCGCAAACAGGTATAAACTATCAGCTTTATGTTGGTTCAATGCCAATAGGTGGTCCACGTGCCGGCACAGGTTTGCCAATCAATTTTGGCTATCAGAATGTAGTTGGTACCTATAAGATTAATGCATTGAATCTTCCTACAACTTGTCATGATACAATGTATGGCAGAAGCGTAATTACAGAAAACCCATTACCTCATACCTACAATGTTACAGGTGGTGGTTCTTATTGCATTTCAGATAGTGGTGTTCATATCTTCCTCGATGGTTCTGATACTGGTGTGAACTATCAGTTGGTTCATAGTGGATTATTGCTTGGTAGTCCGTTGTCAGGTAATACTGGTTCGTTGGACTTTGGCCTGGATACTTCAGCAGGCTCTTACATTGTATTGGCTCATAATGGCAATACAGGTTGCCATGATACTATGACAGGATCCGCAACAATAGTTATTCAAAATTACGCGGTGCCGGTATTTACTATTTCCGCTTATCCGGGTGTACAGATTCCTGTAGGCTATGTTGATACGCTGGTTGCAAAAATTACAGGTGGCGGTGGCCCAACGCCTGCATTCCAGTGGTATATTAACGGCAATCCTGTTTATGGCGCTACCAACGATACATTCTATACTTCTGTTTATTTCAATAACGACTCTATTACCTGCGATGTTACCAGCAGTGGCGCTTGCGGTGGAGTGGTTACAACCAAACTGATAGTAATTCGCCTGCAGCCAGATGCAGTGAAACCTGTTACAGCAGCAGGAAGCGATATTATCCTTGTTCCTAACCCGAATAAGGGCGTATTCTCACTGAAAGGAAAGCTTGGCTCAATAAATAATCAGGATGTGACAATTGAAGTTACAGATGTTCTGGGCCAGGTAGTTTACAAAAACAAGCTGCAGGCTAAGAATGGGGTGGTTGATGAGCAGGTTCAGCTTTCAGGCAATCTTGCCAATGGTATGTATCTGCTTACCTTACAATCAGGATCAGAACACAGCGTATTCCATTTTGTATTAGCACAATAAGTTTGTTGTTTTGTTACATAAAGATTGATTATTGATCATAACAACCCCGGCCATGAGCCGGGGTTGTTATTAAATCAGTATCAACATCGCGGATTTAATTTCTGCAGTTGCCATCTATTTTTATCTTTGCATTTTCCTTAGCTTTGTTTCATGCACATCGGATTATATTTCGGAAGTTTCAACCCCATTCACATTGGCCACCTGATCATTGCCAACCATGTCGTGGCCAATACCGAAGTTGATAAAGTTTGGTTTGTAGTATCGCCTCATAATCCGCTTAAAGATTCTCATTCTTTACTTAATGAATACGACAGGCTTTACCTGGTAAACCTTGCGATACAGGATAATCCGAAGTTCAGAGGAAGCAATGTGGAATTTCATTTGCCTAAGCCATCCTATACAATCGATACGCTTACTTATCTGACCGAGAAATTTCCGCTGGAGCGTTTTTCTGTTATAATGGGTGCTGATAGTTTTCAGAACATCCACAGATGGAAAAATTTCGAACAACTGCTGGCCAGGTATTCTGTAATTGTATACAACAGGGCAGGTTTTGAAATAAAGGAAACCCATGGGGCCGATATTACCTTACTGGATGCGCCCTTGTTGCAGATTTCCTCAACCTACATCCGCAGGCAGATAAAAGAGAAAAAATCGATAAAATACCTGTTGCCTGAAGCGGTAGAAACTTATATTGAAACCAATAAATACTATACAAAATAGGGTAGGCGATACGGGTGGTCATTATCGGTTGATTTTTAGTTTTTTTGCTGAGTTTCAGTTTGTGTAAGTTTTAACAAGGCCACTGACATATATCATTCCAAATTAATGATAAGTATCGTAATTTTGTTGAGGTTTTAGTGAAGTGGATTTAATCATTATAAAAACCTTAAAACTTAGTTCTATGGCAAAGATTGGCAATACAATTGCAACATTATTGGTGGGCGCTGCCGCAGGTATTGCAGTAGGTTATATTCTGGCTACCGATAAGGAAACAAGAAAAGAAGACCTGGAGAAACTGAAGAATGGTCTTAGTAATTTAAAAGATAAATTCTCAAATAAGGCACAGGATGTGGAAGATCAGATTTATCATTCCTGATTAATATCAATAACATGAACATAATAGGCCAGATAAAAGATCAGGTTGCCGCTTACGCAGATGTGTATGTAAAGTTGTTTAAACTCAATTTTATACAGCGCACATCTGGTCTGTTGAGTTACCTGATGTTTGCCATGATTGGATTGTTCATCCTGTTGGGCATTTTCCTGTTTCTCGGATTTGGTCTTATTGAGTTATTTGCTACGCTTGGTTTAAGCAGGCTGGCATCCATATTCATTGTGGTGGGTATATATGTATTAATGCTCGTTCTGCTTATGGCTTGCCGTAAACAGGTTATGCGTTTTTTTGCAGGTGGCCTTATTAGTGTGCTTACTGAAGGTGATGAAGAGAAGGAAGAAGATGACAATGAGGAAGAAGGTGATTAATGAACTGTAAAGTATTTTAAAATGAAACTTTATCCTAAAAAACTGAGGAGTCTGGATGAACTGGAGCGTGAAAAGGCCCGGTTGATGAAGCAGAGCCGTAAGTTGGATAATATGGATTTTTTGAGTGGTATTAATTTAGGCAGCAGTAAAAAAGAAGGTAAAAAAGAAAGTAATGATAAAGAGGAATCCGGCTTGCTTGGTACAATAATGCAGTTCCTCCCTGTATCAAAAGATGTTTCCGGTATCCTGAAGGATTTTGTTTTGCCCTTGATTTTGAAGAAGATTGGTAAGGCTGATACAAACAATGGTGGCCAGGAAAAAAAGAGTGAAAGCAAGGGTGGTAATCTACTCAAAACCTTAGCCTGGGAAATTGCAGGTGGTTACCTGAAATGGAAAGCAATAGAGTTAAGTTATAAAGGTATCAGATACCTGATTAAAAAACAGAAAAGCAGGAAGGAAAGTTAGTGCCTTCATTTGCTTCAATCTCCCGAAATATACTTCCCCGATTGTTTACTGATTTTTATGTTCATGTATTGCCAATATAGGCAGATGGCTATGATGCACAAGAGCCCGCGTATGGCTTTTATGAATTATAGAATCAAAGAATGAGTGCTTCCGGGGCATCATAACCAGCCAGTCTATCCCGTTTGCATCAATAAAATCAAGTATGGCATTATCTGTATTGCCATTATCGGTTACCTGGTGGTAAACCGGATGAAGATCAGCAAACAGATTTTCAAGATTGATTTCAGAATCAGAATGGTCGTTATGCTGGTCAGAAGCAACAATATGAAGGATGTGGATTTCTGATTTCAGCACACCGGCAATATTCTTCAATTGTTTTACTGCCATATCATAACCACCCGGTTTACTGTCTGCCGCAAAACAAATTTTGTTCGCAGCCTTGAATTTAGCTCCGGGGGGGACAGCGAGCACCGGATACTGTAATGTTCTGAAAGAACTGATAAGCACGCTTTCCGACCATGAGCTTGATTCGTGCAGGCTGCTATTGCCCAGTACCACCATCAGTGGAGCCTGATCATTATCTTTATACTCTTCAAAAACATCCAGCGTGTCTCCATAAATTACTTTGCCCTTAATGCGCAAATCCGGATAATCATCCTCCAACTTCTGCACCAGTGTCGACATTTGCAATTCAGCATCCTGCTGCTCATCTGCGACTATTGATCCCGGCATAGGCATGTCGCTGAACATTATGGGTTGTATGAAAGAGTGAACCACAATAACACTTGCGTTACATGTGGCAGCAAGTTGGCAGGCATAATTCACTGCATTGTCGGCTACCTCCGAAAAGTCGGTGGCTGTAAGTATTAATGGCATATGGTTAAGTAGTATTTACGGGGAATACAATACTACCAAAGTTAGTACTATTTTCGACTGTTAAGCCGGAAGATAATATTGCAGAGGGGGGGTATTAAACTGGAAGTACCTGGTTACTTATTCTTTTTACTAAATAAGCCGAAAATTTTGCTGAATACACACCCAACCGTACTAAAGAGAATATTCGTGTCCAGCCCGATGCTGCGGTTCTTCATATAGTAAATATCCCACTGAATGCGTTTGCGTAATTCGCGTTCAACGCTGATCTCCCCAATATAGTCCTTTATCTGGGCCATGCCGGTCATGCCGGGTAATACCTCAAGCCTGAGATTATAATAGGGGATACATTCGGAATAATAACGGGTATGGTAAAGCATGTGAGGTCTTGGACCAACCACACTCATATCTCCCAGTAATACATTGAAAAACTGCGGAGTTTCGTCAAGATGTGTTACACGTAAAAATTTTCCCAGACGTGTTATCCTGTTGTCGTTTATTGAAACCTGTTTAATATCGGCCTCATCATTTACATACATTGTCCTGAACTTAAAACAATCAAATTCCACACCCATGTACCCTGTGCGTTTCTGAATAAAGAATACAGGCCCTTTGGATGATAATTTAATTAATAGCGCAAGAATTGGGGTTAACCAGGACATAACCAGCAAAATAAAAGCTGAGGCTAAAGTCATATCCATAATGCGTTTAATTGTATAATAGTAAGCAGCAGGCTGATGGTCAACCAACTGCTGATTCATTTCATGAAACATGTAGCGAATGCTAGCCATGTCTGTTTGCGGAACAGACTGACTTTGTTGCTTCTCCAACGGTAAATCTAAAATAGCCTCTTGTTTCATTTATCTGTTTGGATTCGCAATATTTACAGCAAAAATCATGCTAGATTGAGTAAATTAAAAGTTAATTATTAATTAACACAACTTTTCCTGATTTTGAAATATTGGTGGTAAAAGTACAAAAAAATCTCATTTTTTTTAATCATAAAAACAGGCATGTGGTTTATGCTACATTTGTTTTTCCGGGATACCGAAATTGCTTAACTCCCAATGCTATCATAAACCATTAATCGAAACCTATTAGATTCAAAGAGAGAAGTAAAAAATCTCATGGTAATTTGAATTCGAATCTCCAATAACGTAAGTTTACATGTAGATCGGAACTTAAATGGTAAAATCTGTCGCCGAATAATGTTGGTCGTTAATTAATACGTTGAATGATTAAGAATTTAGTGTTGCGCCTTTGCAGAGGCAATTACGGTTGTGTCTTGCTTATTCTTTTTGTGGGATTGATGTCACTACCGGCTATTGCTCAGGTTACCCCGGCCGAGGGTAGTATTCTAAACTATAGAGTAATCGGATGTTCATTTCCTGCCAGGCAAAAAATAACAGAATACCAGATCCAGATTGCCTACGGAAAATTCATTAACATAGCTGAATTTACAACTCATATCAAGCAGACAATCACCTCAGCCCATAATAAAGCAATCATTGAAGTACCTGAGTTCGGCAATGCCTATACCTGGCGGGTGGTGTATAAAAAAGAAGGTTCTGTTATAGAAACCGGCAAACTCTGTCATTTCTCTACCGGTATAATTCCGGCCAACACTACTGGTAATAAGAGGTTGCGCGTAATTAACAATTCAGGCAAATTTGTGTCAAATTATATCCTGGTTGACGGTAGTAATACTATATACGATATTCAAGGCCAGCCAATATGGTATCTTCCTGGTGGAGATTCTATAAGCATGGGGTCAGATGTGAAAATTTCACCAGACGGGACCATTACTTTCCTTGCCAATGAAGATGCATATGATATTAATTACAAAGGCAAAATATTGTGGCATGCTAAGAGTAATCGCGATTTCAATGGTCATGCCCTGTCTGAATACACTTGCCATCATGAATTGAACAAACTGAACAACGGTCATTATATGTTGCTTTTGGCTTTAAAGCAAAACCAGGAGCAAAAACGGGTGAAGGAACCCGGCAGAATAAGGTTCTTTCCTCCGCTGAATTCCAGTACGCTGGCTGAATTTGATAAGGACGGAAACATCATCTGGTCGTGGGAAAGTTCAAAATACATGCAGCAATCTGATTTATGGGCACTACAGGAGCATTTTCCAAAAATGTCATTTGATCTTCATGAAAACGCTTTTTACTATAATGAGCGGGATAGCGTTATATTCTTAGGTTTGTCGGGGATCAATAGGGTAGTTAAAATTAAATATCCATCAGGTATTGTAATGAAAGAATATGGGAGTAAGATTTCAGCATCTTCCTTAGTAAATTCAGATACTCTTGAACAAAATTTCCTTAAAGTTGAACCGTATCTATATAATAGTTTATTTGCGCATCAGCATGCATTGACGTGTGATGAAGATGGTTCTTTATATATGTTTAATAACAACAACTTTATACCGGGAGTAAATGAAGTTGCCGGTGGGAATTATGCTAATATTCTGAAATTGAAGGAATCCGGAAATGAGTTGCAAAAGGAATGGGATTTTAATACCAAACTTATTCTAAATGATCGCAGATTAATGAGTGGCGGTAGCGCTGGTGGTAATGTAGTTGTTCTGCCGGATGGCAATATATTTGTATCCATGAGTACGCCTTATGGCGATATTTTCATTGCTGATATTAACAAAAACATTGTTTGGAGTGCGTTTTATGAAGTATTCCAGCCAAATGAAAACACATGGTCTGAAAGTCCGAAATACCGTGCAAGTATAATTAGCAGACAACAACTGGAGGGATTAATCTGGAGAAGCATTAAGATGAAATAGCAACGAAAACTTATTTACGCCTGTTGATAATATTATTGAGCAGTTGGCCCAAAAGTTTTATCTGGCAATAAAGGAGCAGCAACGTCTGGATATTGCTGCAGGCAAGGATTTCCACATCGTTGATGTCAATAGTGTAAATAAAAGTGAAGGTGGAAAATCGTCGCTCCTTATTTGTCTCATTTTATCCACTCTTGTATATCTCGTCCTTCGGGATACCAAGATCATCAATGCGATAAGATTACATTGGGATGATTTGCACCCGAATAATACTTAACGTCAGTTCGACGAATTGGTTGAAATGACATAATTAAATATTAACACACACATAACATTTATAATTTATATTTAGTAAGCATAATTGCGTGTTTTTCTTTTGCGAACCAAACACACAATATATGCTTCCTACCGGCCCAATTACGGAAATTTTCTTTTTAGCTGATGAATATTGTATTTTGAAAGTTTCACTTAGGGCAACTCCTTCATATATTTAATCGCCTCTGGCCCCTCATTAAATATCAGGTCCAGTATAGTTACGCCATGTTCAAAGGGCGGATATAGCTGATCATATTCCTTATATCCCGAATAATCCATCCAGGAAACCTTTATACCAGCATTCGTAAACAAACTTTCATCAATATAACCCTTTGCAGCCGGCCCGCTCAGGTATTCAGACCCACCGGTCTGGTGTACCAGATCTACCAGACGTTCCACCTTACCGTCTATTATATTATAATCAGTTGACCAGGAGATTTTGGTGTTAATATTCAATATGTTATTGATTATTTTGATCAAATCATAGTTGATAATGCTCAGGTGTTTTTCTATGTTATTTAAGTAAAACGCTTCAAAAATCCCTTTATATTCATTAAAATATTTCGATTTGCTATAACATTGTCTAAGTGTAGACCAATGGCTTCTACCCCAATTAATGTCTGATACAGTTGTTTCATTTATCTTTTCATAATGTTTTCCGACTGCAATGGTAAGCCATGCTAAGCCATTTGGTGTTTTAATTTTGTTTCGGTTACGCCAGTCACTTCTGGTATATTGTACGTTGTCATAGATTATAAACTCATCTACCATCCGTATCAAATCAAAATAGCCCTTCCACGGAATATAATTAGATTGTAATATCGCCACTTTCTTCATGCAATTATTAAGGAGTTTACCATGATTAGCATGATGCAAATGTAAAAATAAATAGTTGAATAACAGCAAGCTTATTAACTCTGGTTAGTTCTTCAGATATAGTGTTTTAAGTATAAACAAATAGATCTTCACGCGTTGTGTTACCAGGAAGCCAAGAATGTTTGATTTGATTAATAGGCTAGCCTGAGTTAAAGTTGACATATCGACATTAAGAATGAGCATTGAAGTTATTGTTGTCGTATTCATAAGATAATTTTGATTTAATGATTTGCAGTTTCAAGTACATAAAATGAAGTAGCCTTCATTTTGTTGTATGTACCTAAAGTAGTAATATTGCGGCTTTCGGATAAGAAGTTAAGTAATTCATGTTTTTATAAAGTTGGTGAGTTTAAATTGTTGTAATTCTTTTATAAAATGAGTAATGTCATTCCATTTAATAAACCATACCTGACAGGGAAAGAGGGCCACTATATTTACCAGGCAGTATTATCAGGGAAGATTTCGGGTGATGGTATTTTTACCAGGCGATGCCATGAGTTTTTTGAGAAAAGGTTTGGTTTCAGGAAATGCCTGCTTACTACTTCCTGCACCGATGCACTGGAAATGGCGGCTCTGCTCATCAATATTCAGCCCGGAGATGAAGTAATCATGCCATCCTACACATTTGTATCTACTTCAAATGCATTTGTGCTCAGGGGGGCTAAAATAGTTTTTTGCGATAGTCGTAAAGACCATCCTGGAATTGATGAAGATGCTATTGAGGCACTGGTGACTGAGCGCACCAGGGCAATCGTACCGGTACATTACGCAGGAATTGCCTGCGACATGGACAAGATAATGGATGTGGCTGCAAGGCACAATCTGTATGTAATAGAAGATGCAGCTCAGGGGATTGATAGTTATTTTACCGGGCGTAGTGGTATCAGGCAGCCCTTGGGCTCAATAGGTCATATGGCTGCTTTCTCTTTTCATGAAACCAAAAACATCATGTCGGGTGAGGGTGGTATGCTGGTTATAAATGATGATCGTTTTAGTGGTAGGGCTGAGATAATTAGGGAGAAGGGTACCAACCGGAGCCAGTTCTTCAGAGGCGAGGTAGATAAATATGGCTGGGTGGATATAGGCAGTTCATTTCTTCCTTCAGATATTATAGCTGCATTTTTGTATGCCCAATTGGAGAACCTGGAAGATATACAAAAGAGAAGAAAAGTCATCTGGAATACCTATAATGAGGCACTGATGCCTTTGAAGGAAAAAGGTTTGCTGCAATTGCCGGTAATTCCTCCATTTGCTTCCAATAATGCGCATATGTATTATGTGGTGTTTAAAAGCCTGGAACAGCGTAATGAAGTAGTTAAGATGCTAAAGGAAAGTAATATTTATGCGGTTTTCCATTATCTAAGCCTGCATAAAAGTCCGTATTATACCGATAAGCATGATGGCCGTGAATTGCCTGAGGCTGACAGATATACTGACTGTCTGCTGCGCCTGCCAATGTACTATGAACTGGATGAAGCAGATATCCTAAAGACAGTAGCAATAATCACATCGGTACTGGACCCGCAACCTTAATTTAAGGTATTGGCTACTTTTTTAAGTAGCGCCTGTTGCATGTATAATTGATACCTGTAGTTGTTAGATGTTTCAAGGTCCTTTACCAGTCCTTCCAATTCTTTGTCCCTGTCTTCGGGGTCATATTCGCGGGTGAGACTGTTGTTGAAGAAAACACCCACTGATTGCCAAACCATTGCGGAGAGACCTCCTTTCAGTTCCTTAATTATGCTGTAACAATTCTGGCCTGTTTGCCGGTTAATCAGTTTTATTAATACATGGCCCTGGTCAATACTCAGGTTCTTCAAAGGTTCTTTGAAAGTAACATCCAGCTTTTTGTCAATTGTTTTCAGGTATTTTTTACGATCTCTCCTGCCATCAAATTTGTCCAGCGTATCATTTACTTTCTTGAAAATTTCTGCAGCAGCCATTGCATATGGATATACGACGAAAATGTCATTACGCAGCTTGTTTCTACGTTTACGGGCTTCATCATTCATATAATGGTCGACGATTTCGTATTCGGACAGAAATACCATTGGGTAGGTGTGCCCGTTTTCGATAACAGCACCCAGACGGATAGTATCGTTAACCGAATTTTGAGCAGAAGACGATAGGGCAGTTGTAAACACCAGAAGGTAACATAACCATATAGCGTGCCTGTACCTAACCATATCAATTGTAAATTTCGGACAATTTATTTGTATTAAACGCGTTATAGGGCCGAAATGTTTTACAATCAAGTGTTAATATTTTCATTATTTACCATCTGGAACAATATTTGCTAGCTTAGTTATATTAATTTGCATGCTGATTATGAAGAAAACAATTTTTGCTTTACTTATAGTTTGCGGTTTATTTTCATGTAATAAGGAAACAAAACCACTTTCGAAGGAAGAAGTGAAACTTAAAATTGATTCGGCAGTAAAGGCCAGCACCCAACAATCGGATGAACAGGCGCAAAAGGACCTTGGACACAGAATCAGGATTGAGGTGAAGGTAAAAGCCGACTCGATAGTTAATTCAAGGTATCAGAAAGCTAATACAGATTCATCAAAAATCAAGAATCAGGCTGTGCAACCATCTGCTCCTGCAGCAATAAAGCCTCCTTTTACAAAGTGATCATATAATTTTAGCTGGAGTTCTACTGTGATATGCCTAATCAGATTATTGAATTGCAAGAGCGGCCAGTATATACTTTGACGGGGTTTGCAATCTTTGTGCCAGTTCTGTATTATTCATAATAAGGCACGATAAAAAGAAGAAATTCCTGTTCTGCCCATTACAATCGTATGCTGGAAAGTTAGCCAGGGAGCATATGAGCGATAAGGATGCTGACAGTGTGATCCTCTTTTACAAAGGCAATTATTACAATAGATCTTCTGCAGCTTTAAGGATATGCCTGTTACTTGGAGGTATGTGGCAACTGCTTTTTGTTTTAATAATTATCCCAAGGTTCATTCGTAATTTTTTTTATGGCATCATTGCCCGCAACCGGTATAAGTGGTTTGGTAAAAAGGAGGAATGCATGATACCCAGTCCGGAATTACTCCAGATTTATTTAAATAAAAAAATAATCCCCGTTTCATACATCTGCTCTAAATTTGAGGTATGAATTATTTTAGGCCGATTATTCTACTGTTGATTTTTTATTGCCTGGGAGCGCCTTTAAGGGCACAGGAGGTGATTTATTCGCAGTATGATAAATTCGATTTCCGGTCGGATGAATATGGTATCGTTGGGATATCGGGAGGTAATTTATATACCTACATCAATTCAGAGGGGAGCGCTATGCTTAATGCATACGATGACTCTATGACCAAAATCGCCACCATTTTACTTGATTTTTTTCCGGAGAAAATATACCAGATACGGTTTATTGCCTATCCGGATAAAATAATAGTATTGTACCAGGCGCTTGAGAGCAACAAAATAGTTCAATATGCCGCTCTGCTTGACGAAAAGGGGAGGCTTCAGGGAAGACCATTGGAACTGGGAAGTTTTAAAACAGGGATATTCGGAGCCACCAAAGTATATTTTTCATCGGAAGTATCGGAAAATAAGAAGTCTATATTGATATACAGCGCCAATGATCGTGGTACTAGTGTGGATTTTGACGGTAAGTGGCTGGATGATAAGCTGACGATAGTAAAGCGCTGCAAGGCAACCTTTAAGGCGGACAATAATATACAACATGGTGAATTAAGCATCAGCAATGACGGAACGGCCTATGTAACTGCATTTACCATAGTAGGGGCACAAAATTATGCCGATCAGTTCTGGATATTGAAATTATCGCCGGGAGCCACAAAATTTGAATCCAATGAATTGCAACTGAATGAGAAGTATGCAGCCAGCGGTTACATGAAAATTGATAATGTAAACAACCGGGTTTATTTCGGTGGGTTTTACAGCGATAAAAAGAATGGCAGTTTTAATGGTATTATTTATGCTGATTTTGATGTGGCCAGCGGACGTTATCTTACCAGCCGTTTAATTCCCTTCGATCAGGAATTAATCATTGCAGCCGGAGCAAGGCATAAAAATCATGCATTTGACAACTATGAGGTTAAGCAACTTATAGTAAAGAATGATGGTGGTTTTGTGCTTGTAGCAGAAGTACACTATATAACCACAAGAAGTAATTATACACCGGGTTTCGGTTATTATTCTTATTACAGTCCGTATATGACCTCAATGGTGCGGGAATATCATTTTGATGATATTATGGCATTGTCTTATAATAAGGATGCAGTGAGGGATTGGAGTTCGTTTATACCCAAAATGCAATATTCGCAGGAAGATGGGGGAGTTTTCTCCTCTTATTCACTGTTGAATACCGGAGGAACATTGGCCTTTATGTTCAATGATTTCAATGCCTCGCATTCCAGGATTCAACTGGCTACATTGGATGGGGGAGGGAAGACAGACATACATGCTTTTACCGCCGAGGGGAATGATTATCCTGACTGGTTGCCACGGTCAGGCAAGCAGGTTTCGGGCAGGGCCATGGTTGTACCATGTTTTCATAAAAAGCAGATATGTTTTGCAAGGGTAGTGTTTTAAAGATTGCAGTTACAAAGGCAATGTTAATATAACGATAGTTCGAAGAATAAAATTTAGCAATAATAGCACCTATTTAAGATTCCTTATTTGGTGATAACTTGGGTGTTTTAATGCATAATTATCGAAATTTTAGCAACGTTCCTGCGGTCTGACCGCGAAAAGCGGTACTGACCGCAGGAACTACCATAATTAATAGAACTGATGTTAAAATAAAGAGAGGTGTTGAAAAATGCTATTCCCAATGCGGCGGAAAATTGCGATACTTATTTTATAGCCTTACCTTAGCCGAAATTCTGTAGTCAAAAACCAATACGTGCTCCAGTTATTCAAAAATAATAGTCCATTCACTGTAATTGCCTTATTTATATTCGCACTGCTGGTAAAAAGCCAAGTGTTACTCCATCCTGTTGTTCCGACTATGACCGGGGGGCATTTTTTGTATAATTACATTGTAAGGGCCATGTTCCTGATTTTTAGAAACGGAGGGTTTGCCTATAGTATTGTTGCTATCATCATATTGTTCATGCAGTCTTTATACCTGAAGAACATAGCAACACGGCACAAGCTGTTTCAGCGATATACGTATATCCCGGCATTTGTTTATTTGCTTTTAACGTCTATATATCCGCCATTCAATACATTTAGCGAAACATTGCTGGTAAACTGGTTCCTGCTTGGCGCTGTTGATACCATGTTTGGTTTTACACAAACCACCCAGCCTCGTAAACTGATTTTCAATGCCAGCTTCCTGCTCAGTATGGCAGCGTTATTCCAGTTTACGATGCTGGCCTATTTTTTTCTGTTACTGGTAGGCATGGTTATGTTCCGGTCTTTTAATCTGGGTGAGTGGTCGGTGGCATTGATGGGCTATACCACTCCTGTATATTTTACTGCATGTATCCTGTTTCTGTTTGATAAGATCGGGCTATATAGTGCATGGCCTCATGTAGGTTTTAATTTTACGTCGAACGTTACTTCGATATTCTACCTGATAGTGACACTTACAGGACTACTGATACTACTGGCGAGTGGGGTTTATGCCATGCAGCAAAACGTAGCCATGAGTAATATTTATATCAGAAGGGACTGGATCGCGATATCTTTTTACCTTATTATCTCTGTATTTGTAGCCATTCTTACAGATTCGGAAATAAAAACTGCATGGCTGATAGCTATGCCAGCGTTGAGTATTATTATTTCTCATGCTCTTTTGCTGGAAAAAAACCAGCGGTTTAGTAACTTTATCTTTTATTTCTCACTAGTTTTTCTCATTTTCTGCCTGTTGGCAAATAAATAACTGAACGAATGAAATTTGGTATTATAGTTTTTCCGGGATCAAATTGCGACAGGGATATGATGCACGCATTGCGCGATGACCTGAAGCAGGAAACCGTTATGCTATGGCATAAAGACCGTGACCTGAGCATGTTTACAACAGATGATTGTATTGTATTGCCAGGCGGTTTCTCTTATGGAGATTATCTGCGTTGTGGCGCATTGGCCCGTTTCAGTCCTATGATGGAGCAGGTTATAGAGTTTGCAGGTAAGGGTGGAAAAGTATTTGGCGTGTGCAATGGTTTCCAGATATTGTGTGAGGCAGGATTGCTGCCAGGTGTGCTGCTGCAGAATGATCACCAGAAATTTGTTTGTAAGAACGTATACATCAAAAGTGAAAGCACCAATAACAGGATTGGCCAGCTTGTGGGCGATAAGGCACTGAAGATACCTGTGGCACATGGCGAAGGCCGGTATTATGCAGATGCTGATACACTAAAGCAATTGCAAAGCAATAACCAGATCGTATTCAAATATTGCAATGAGCATGGTGAGGTGCACGTCAATTCAAACCCCAACGGGGCTATCAATAATATTGCCGGTATATGCAATGCAGGCCGTAATGTATTTGGTATGATGCCCCATCCGGAAAGGGCCTGTTCGCCAGAATTGAATAATATAGACGGCAGAAGTATACTGATGGCTCTTAACTAGCAGGATAGCATATATGAAAAGGATAAAGACATGGATGCTTATTGCTTTAATCCTCTATATACTATGGGTAATCGGGTTTATAGCCTTCGGTGACCAATATTTTGTACATGGGAATAAAGCCTTGTCAAAAATGATATTAGTTGCCGGCCAATTGGTTTTCCTGTTTATTATCTGGAGACTTTGGCGCAGATTAATTTTGGCGGCAAAGGAGGAACAAAAATAGCATGTGTTAAAATTAAAAGTTAAAAGTCAGCATATAATGTGTTTGTAACCCTGCCTTGTTCTATATTAGCTTGTCTTATGTAGTAATGATCAAAATAATTAAGTAAAAAACATGAGTTTCAAGCGATTAGTATTTTTGTTTATTGCCATCCTGATTACCAGTAGCGTTGCGTATTCGCAGATGATTGAGGATCCATGTACATGGACCTATGAGGTTAAGAAAAAAGGTGGGCATGAATACCAGTTGATCGTTCACCTGGACATTAAAAAAGGCTGGCATATCTGGTCACTCAATCCAGGAGGAGACGGATATGAGATAGCTCCGACTTTCAACTTTGACAAGAACCCGAATGTGAAACTGAAAGGAGGAGTGACAGAGAAAGGTAAAAAGACTGTAACTAAAATGGCCGGGATTGAAGGTTTGGTGACTTACTACACAGGTAAAACCGATTATGTGCAGGAGGCGACGGTGACGGGTAAAACAAAGATCACCGGAATACACAGCTACCAGGTATGCAATGATAAAATGTGCCTGCCCCCCAAGGATAAGAATTTTGTTTTTGAAATTAAATGAACTTTTTCCAGATGAAGGTATTAATGAAAATAGTTTTTGTCGTTTTTGGTTTGGTTATGACTAATTGTTTGCATGCGCAAATGATAGCGGATCCTACTACCTGGAAAATTGAAGCCCAAAAGGTAAAAGGAGATGAATATAAAATTATTTTTCATCTTAATTTGAAGAAAGACTGGCACATCTGGTCGCTTCATCCACGTGGGGATGGGATGCAGTCACCTCCTGAATTTACTTTTGGCAAGAATCCAAATGTAAAATTGAAGGATAGTGTAAAAGAAAGCGGTAAACCTATTATAGGGCCGATGGACGGAGTGGATGGCATAGTGGTTTATTTTGAAAATAAAGTAACTTATGTGCAGGAGGCAACCATTAAAGCACCTACAAAGCTCAAAGGAACTTACAGGTATATGGTATGTGATCACAGCATGTGCCTGCCAGCGTTTACGAAGAATTTTACTTTAGAAATTAAGGACACCGGAGCCATTGAGGCAGTTACAAATAACGGTACGGCTGCACCTGAAAAGGCAGATTCAGGAAATGCGGATACCAGTTCTAAAAATGCTGGTGTGGCACCAACAGATACCAGCAAGAATAAGGCGGGAGTGGCGGCCAATACTAAAAGTGCTTCGGGTGGGAACAACAATGACGACCTGAGCAAGAAGCCATTACTGATCCTGTTCTTTATATCGCTAGGTAGTGGGTTGCTGGCAGTATTTACGCCTTGTATCTTCTCGATGATACCCATTACTATCTCGTTTTTTACCAAAAGGAGTAAGACAAGGGCAGAGGGTATCCGCAATGCTATTTATTATTCGTTGTCCATTATTGTGATCTTTACAGTGCTTGGTGTATTGATCTCGGCCCTTTTTGGATCGGAAAAACTGAATACATTATCGACTGACTGGCGGGCTAACCTTTTCTTTTTTGTGATGATCATGGTATTTGCCATTTCCTTCCTTGGCGCGTTTGAAATTACATTACCATCGTCCTGGACCAACGTTACCGATTCGAAGGCGGGGGTAGGGAGCTTTATGGGTATATTCTTCATGGCGCTAACTTTGGTTATTGTATCCTTTTCGTGCACAGGGCCAATAGTAGGGCCACTGCTGGTGCTGGCAGGAAAAGGAGGAGTAGCAGGGCCCACAGTGGGCATGCTGGGCTTCTCGCTGGGATTGTCGTTGCCATTTGCCTTGTTTGCTATTTTCCCCGGACTGATCAATAAGATGGCCCAATCGGGTGGGTGGTTGAACCAGGTGAAAGTGGTACTTGGGTTTGTTGAGTTAATGCTTGCTCTGAAGTTCCTATCAAATGCAGATCTGGCTATGGGCTGGCGTTTGCTGGACCGTGAAATCTTCATTGCTATCTGGATCGTATTATCTATTCTGCTGGGTATTTACCTGCTTGGTAAGCTGCAATTATCGCACGATGATGCCCCGGCCAAAAACGTATACGGGCAGGAATATGTATCTATTTTCAAACTCTTCCTGGCTATCATATCCTTCACCTTTGCGGTATACCTGCTTCCAGGCATGTGGGGTGCACCTCTCAATGGTGTAAGTGCTTTTGTGCCCCCAATGGGTACATTTGATGCATTTGGCGGCGGCGGTAGCGTAGCTGAAAGTAATAGCGACCTCAAGCCTGTGAAGTATGTGAGCGAAATGAAGATCTATGAGCCACAGGTTGTAAAATCGCTGGGGCTGGTTACCTATTTTGATTATGACGAAGCACTGGCTGCATCGAAAAAGTTCAAGAAGCCAATTATGCTTGATTTTACAGGTATTAATTGTGTGAACTGCCGCAAGATGGAGTCGCAGGTATGGTCGAAACCGGAGGTGGCAAAAAGGCTGAAGGAAGATTTTATTGTAGTGTCGTTGTATTGCGATATGAACAGGATCAAACTACCGGAAAATCAGCAGTATTTCTCCAAGGACCTGAATTCGAATGTAACGACTCTTGGTGGTAAGAACGCCGATCTGCAGGCTTCAAAGTTTGGTTCAAACTCACAGCCATTTTACTTCTACGTTGATGAAAATGGCAATAAACTGGTAGATGGTGGATATGGTTATGATCCGGATGTTGAAAAATTTGTGGCGCACCTTGAACTGGTAAAGGCTAATTTCAAGAAGACACACTAAGCCAAAACTATGGCAGCCAGGAGAATAATCAAATCGCTGTTATTAATACTTGTAAGCTTTGCCTTTACAGGTGGATCAATGGCTCAGGATGCTACTGATAGGGGAGTGCGCAGAACAACCGGGATACATACCCACTATGCTGAGCAACTAAGAATGTACCTTCCTGCTGCGGTAGAAGGTTTAGGCCTTAATCTGTATTATGATTATGATGAAGCTCTGGCTGCATCGAAGCGCCTTGGAAAGCCTGTGTTTGTGAACTTTACCGGTATCAATTGCGTGAACTGCAGAAAGATGGAATCCGTGGTTTGGAAAAATCCTGAGGTCGCTAAAAGACTGGTCAATGATTTTATTGTAACCTTTTTGTACTGCGATATGAACAAAATAGAGTTACCGGCAGATCAGCAGTATTTCTCCAGAACACTCAATAAGAAAGTGACAACTCTGGGATGGAAGTATTGCGATTTGCAGGAATCTAAATTTGGTTCGAACTCACAACCTTGTTATTATTTTGTAGACGACCGGGGTAAAAAGCTGGTGCCAGAAGTTTATGCTTATGACCCGGACCCAAAGAAATTTGTGGCCTGGCTGGATAAAGTAAAGACAAACTATAAGAAAGGCCATTAGCCATCTTAGTTTGCCTTCATTTCATAATAGTCTAACAGTTGTCAAAATACTTGCTGAGGGTTGTTCAGTAATTTGAGCATATCGGCAAAGTCCTTCTTTTTGGTTTCGCCCAGTTCACGGTCGAGATCCATAAACCTGAAGTTGATGTTGTCCAGATCGTCTTCGGAAAAAATGCTGTAGGCTGTTTGAAATACTTCTTCATCTTCTACTGCTATATGATCTAAAAGAGATTCGGTATACTCATCAATTTTTAGTGATACCTCCACATAATCCCCCGCTTCCAGATCTGCTTCAATGTCCCGGATCAGGTCTCTGAAATAGGTGTGGTTATCGAACATCTCTTTAATGATGCCTTCAGCCAGCAACTCATTCTTTTTGGCCATCTCAGGAAAAAGTATTTCTTCTTCCTTATGGTGGTGATACTGGTCGGCATAGATCCTGAAAAAGCGGATCAGTTCGCTCACCGTAAGTTCATATTCCTCATCATTTTTACCAATAAGCGCTTTGGCGTTTTTTGCCAGGTCAGCAGCCCTTGTAATGACCTCATGTTCGTCGAAAAGTACTTTCAGTGAGTTGTTCATATTCTTTGTGGTTTGGTTACATGTTTGCACCTATGCTTTTCCCACCATCAACATAGATGGTTTGCCCGGTAATGAAATTAGTGGTATCTGCGGCCAGAAAGGCAACGGCTTTAGCAACATCATCGGGTGTGCCCATAGATTTGGAAGGTTGGGCCTCAATGAGTTTCTGTAAAACGTCTTTTTCTAATTTTTGGGTTAACGGGGTATCTATCAGCCCTGGCGCTATGGCATTAACACTGATATTGTATTTACCCAGTTCAAGCGCCAGAACGCGGGTAAGGGCTACAACGCCGGCTTTAGAAGCCGAGTAATTGCTCTGCCCCCTGTTGCCGAGCCAGGCCCTTGAGGCAATATTCACTATCCGGCCTGATTTCTGAACCTTCATGATCATGGCAGCTTCGCGGCACATGAGCCAGGTTCCCTTCAGGTTTACATTTATAACCGCATCAAAATCATCCACACTCATGTTCCAGATCATATTATCCCTGATAATACCTGCATTATTAACCACGGCATCGATCTTGCCATACTGCTTTACAGTGTCGGCAAACAGATCTTTTACCTGCTGTTCGTTGCAGATGTTCATGTTGTTGCAGGCCACAGCATCCTTCCCCAATTCGTCGATAAGGCCCTGTTCACCTGTAGGATCCTGATCTACTGCTATAACAAAATAGCCATCCCTTACCAGCCTGATACAAATGGCTTTACCTATGCCCTTGGCAGCGCCGGTAACTATCGCGATTCTTTTTTCGTTCATTGATGCGTAATTTTATTTTTAACTGATATTAGTTTAGCAATAATGCTGATAGCTATTTCATCAGGACCATCTGCGCCGATCTCAATTCCCATTGGCATATCCACCCGTTCAATTTCCTCAGAAGTAGCCAGACCTTCTTCTGAAAAAGCTTTTTTGGTTAGTTCTACCTTCCTATGGCTACCCATCATTCCCAGGTAGGCCGATGGTTTCCGGATGCAATAGGAGAGTATCTCCCTGTCGCATTGGTGGCTATAGGTCATTACGGTAATGTATGTGTTGGCGTCAAACAGCAGTTCAGGCATTACCTGGCTGTATGCTCCGAAAATCTTACTGATGCCAATGATGTCAACAGCATCGAGGTAATCTTTGCGGTCATCGATCATGGTAATATCAAAATCGAATTCCTGCGCTCTTTTTGCAAGAGCGGTTCCGGTATGCCCGGCGCCGAAAATGATGAGTTTGTTTTTGCTCATAACCGGTTCTATATAAACATCCATGCTTCCGCCACAACTCATCTGCAGGTCCTTCAACAGGTCGTAATGCCGAAGTACGGATACCTGCGATTTTAAAACTGATAATGCATCTTCAATAACCTTTTTTTCTATCCGGCCCCCGCCTATGGTGCCAAATATTTTGCCATCAGGATAAACCAGCATTTTTGCTCCGGGACACCTTGGTACCGATCCCCTGGTACTAACAGAAATGCATAACGCAAACTGGCGGTTGCTCTTTCTTTCTTCTGCTATTTTCAGGAAAATGTCGTTCACGCTGTTGTATTTAAGCTTTCCTGTGAAAAATATTTCTGGTAGTCGCCAGGGTCGTTGATATTAAGGGTACACCTTTCGTCGCCGGTAATTAGTTTATTTCTGCTGAAATCACTCAAAACATCCCGGAGGGTAAGTTCCCAATTATCTATTGATCTGATTTTATTCATTACCGGTAAAGAAATAAGTACGGGATGCCCACCCCCATGAGCATTAACCGGGGCAATACTGCCTTCGGAATTTTTATTGTCGAGTAACTCCTTCAGAAGGGAACCGGTAACAAATGGGTTGTCGATATTCTGGATAAAGCAGTAGCCGGCATGTTTTAATTCGGACAGTCCTAACCGGATAGAATATAACCGGCCCTTTTCGGGATGGCTATTGTTTACAATAATAACTTTTTGTCTGTTTTTTAACATGGGCGAAAAAACAATTTCATGGTTCTTTACTACAATTATCTGATCGATGTTAGCTTCATTGTAAACCTCAATAATATGCTCCATAAAATTCCGGGATTCAGAAAACCTGAGTAAGGCTTTGTGCGTATTCATTCTGGTTGATAAACCACCGGAAAGGATAATGCATGCTATTTTATTTGTATGCGAAAAAAATTCCATAGGTTATTGATAATTTGCTAATTTAACAAATAAATTATTGTTGTAATAAAATACCAAATTCTATGCAATTAAGACATCTTAAAAAACATAAAACCTGATATTAATCAACCATTTTTCTGATAGTAATCATAATCCAAAAGATATTCGTATCGGAAATTGTGGAATTATTTCTTGTCAAGGTAACCGACGTAAATGGAATAATAAATAGCACATGATAAAACAAGCACCAGAGCGCTTGACCTCCTTGTTGGACGAATGCAAATCCCTCGCATTTGATCTTAATTTCACATACGCGAAACAATGGAAGGCAAAATCGAAGTTCAGACTATTGGTAGGTTATCTGCCTATCTATGTTCCCAGAGAAATAATCCATGCCGCGAATGGACTTGCGGTCGGAATTATGGGGGTAGGGGACAGGAAGCAGATAATAAAAGGTGATGCCTACTACCAATCCTATATATGCCATCTTCCCAGAGGAGTGATAGAAATGGCATTGGATGACAACCTAAATGATTTTGATGGGTTTCTGTTCCCGTCAATATGTGATTGTGTCCGTAACCTGAGCGGAATGTTCAAACTGGCAAAAAAGGGAGGATTCAGCAGGTATTTCGATTATCCGCAGAATTTCGAAAAACACATTGGCGGTACTTTCTACAGGGAACTACTTGAAACTATCATAAGTGATATGTTCAAGATAAATGATCATAAGATCATATCTGCTCATCTCAATAATTCAATTGCCTTGTATAATAAGAACAGGGAGTTGATTGAGAAAATATATGATATAAGGGAGGAATTCCCTTGGCGTTTATCGGCTGTTGATGTATATCATATTATCAGGGCCGGAATGGTGATCAATGTGGAAAAGCATAATGAAATGCTTGAAGAGATTGTAAATCTTCTCGGTGAAGATTTCGGTGAGCCAATGGATAACATCAGGGTGGTGATATCAGGGGCGTTCTGCGAACAACCTCCGATCGGGCTTATCAAATCAATAGAAATGGCGGGCTGCTATATCGTAGATGACGACTTTATGCTGGGTTCCAGGTGGATACAGGGTAATATAGATAGCACCACCAGTGATCCGTTGAATGCTGTTGTTGATTCTTTCCTGACACAAAGTGCACCTTCTTCAGCGGTTTATGACATTTTCAATCCGAAGAGCGCACGCCTTGTAAAGCAGGTAAGAGATAGAAAAGCTGATGGTGTGATATTCTGTGCTGCAAGTTTTTGTGATCCGGCCCTGCTCGACAGGCCTGATCTTCAGAAGGCATGTGATGATGCGGGTATTGCCCATATCAATTTTCAATTCCATGAAAATACCGGACAATTCAAAGTAATTAAAGAGCAGGCAGGTACTTTCTCAGATTCAATCAAGTTGTGGGTATAATTATTGTTATGTAACGCTATTACAACCTAAATTATTAAAAAAATGAGCGATCCAAAAGAAGCAATAAAGGAAAAAAGCATGGTCATTCAAAAAGAGATGCTAGCCAATCTCTTTACCGAACTGAGCAATGCGAAAGCAAACGGTAAAAAAGTAGTGTACACTTTTGTTCCCGGTAATCTCACTGAATTGATACTGGCAATGGATATGCTGCCGGTTTACCCTGAGATCAATGCCCTGCAATCGGGTATGCGTAAAAAATCAGGATCTTACATCAAGGATGCTGAAAAAATGGGATTTTCGGAAGATGTATGTACTTATGTGAAGTGCGATATCGGTATGATGCTTAATGGTAACATAGGCCCAACCGGTGAAAAACTACCCGACCCGGATCTGCTGTTATTGAGCTATACCGGCTGTTTTACATTCCTTAAATGGTTTGAAAACCTGGAAAGGTTATATCCCGGTGTTGAAATCGCTATGCTCCACACACCTTACCAGGAAGATGGAGTTATTACCGAGGAACAATTGAAATATATGGTAAAGCAACTTGAAGAAGATGTTATACCAAAAATGGAAAAAGTTGCCGGTAAAAAGCTGGATTATAACAGACTGAACAAAATGCTGGAAAATGCAGCGAAAGCAGAAGATCTATGGGTGAAAGTACTGGAAACAGCTAAAAACAGGCCTTCTCCAATCGATTCTTATTTTGCTGGTGTATATTATATGGGACCACTGAATACCGCATTCCGTGGTACTGAGGAAGCTGTTCATTATTATGAAGAGTTGTACAAAGAAGTAACCGACCGTATGAGTCAGGGACTTTGTCCTGTAACTCCTGAGGGTGAAATGAAGGAAGAGAAGTTCAGGCTTGTGGTAGAAGGCCCGCCAAACTGGACCAACTTCAGGGAATTCTGGAAAATATTCTACGATATGGGGGCAGTAATTGTTGCCTCTACTTATACAAAAGTGGGTGGTCTTTACGACCAGGGATTCAGGCATGAGCCCGGAAAACCATTGGAAAGCCTTGCTAAATACTGCATGGGTTGCTATACCAACCTCAATCTGCCACAGCGTGTTGATCTGATTGAACATTACATCAAAGAATACAAAGCAGATGGTTTCTTAATCAATTCAATTAAGAGTTGTAATTCATTCTCAGCGGGTCAGTTGCTGATGATGCGCGAGGTAGAGCAACGTTGCGGTGTGCCGGTTGGCTTTATAGAAAGCGATCTTGTTGACCCACGTTATTTTTCCTATGCTAATATTAAAAACAGGTTGGAATCATATTTCCAGATGCTTGGTCAGCGTAAAGTGATCCTGGCACAGGAGGAAGTTACAGCTTAATTAATTATTAAACGAAACTTAAACTAATGAGCAAGTACTACTTAGGAATTGATCTGGGATCAACAACCTCGAAAGCTGTGATCATCAATGAGCAGGATGAAATCATAGGCCGCGGAATAACCAATACCCGCGCAAATTATTCTGTGGCGGCCGATATAGCCAAAATGGAAGCAATTTACAATGCACGTTTTTCTATCTTAAAGAAAAATCTTGCCAATGAAATAGCATCTAAACCACAATACAGAAAATACCTGTCTGATCTGGAAAGCGTATTTCAGTATGAGCAATTTAAAGTAAGAATTGACAAACTGGGTGATGAACTGCTGAAAACCTGCTATAACCATTTTGAAGGTGAAAGGCGTCTGGTAATGATCGATCATCTGCGACTGATTCGCAAGTCCATTAAGCCCAAGATCAAGCACCAGTATATCTATGAGAACCTGGGAGATAAAAACCAGTTCTTCAGGGATATTGTATCCGAAAAATATAATGAAGAGGTAAACAAATTCGACATTGCTCTTTTTGAGCCATTGATGACCATCTGGGATAAGAGTATTACAGCGGCAGAAAATGAGGTGGTTCAATTTGAATTCCATTCCCTGATAACACAGGCAATGGATCTGCTCAAAGACAAATATGAGAACCTGCCTGAACAGTCGGAGAATATCCCAATTGAGTCTGAGGCCAATTTTGATGCTGAAATGTATTTGCTGAAAGGCGATTTCAAAAATGTTTCAGAATCGCTTCGCGACAGAATTGATGAGGTGGCCAATATTGATTTCAATATTGAAAACATGACGGGTACAGGCTATGGTCGCGCTTTGCTTCCGTTCCCTCAGGAATGTATCAGATCGGAAATTTTATGCCATGCGTTCGGCGCTCATGCGGTATTCCCTGAAACAAGGACTGTACTGGATATTGGCGGACAGGATACAAAGGCCATACAGGTTGATAAATACGGACTGGTAACCAGTTTCCAGATGAACGACCGTTGTGCCGCGGGTTGCGGCAGGTACCTGGGATATATAGCTGATGAAATGAGTATTTCGCTCAATGAATTAGGCCCTATGGCCATGCAGGCAGAGAAGGAAGTAACAATTTGTTCTACCTGTACCGTATTTGCTGGCGCTGAACTGAGAGAGCTTACCAACATGGGTGAAAAAAGAGCCGATATTCTTGGCGGATTGCACAAGGCAATTATTATGCGTGCAATGTCGCTGATAGCCAGGTCGGGTGGGGTATTCAATGAATTTACCTTTACCGGAGGCGTGGCCAGAAATCAGGCAGTTATCAAATATCTTACCCAGTTGGTAAAGGAAAATTACGGAGACAACATTAAGATAAACATTCACACGGACTCCATATTTATGGGAGCCCTGGGTGGTGCTATGTTTGCCCGCCGTAATATCAAAGCCGATCTTCCAAGCGCAAAGAAAGTAGTAGCATAAAAATCAACAATTATTTATAAACTGAAAAACAAGCATTATGTCTGAGACAGTATATACGATGGGGATTGATGTGGGCAGCAATTTTATCAAGCTGGTATTGATGGAATATTCAGATAATCCTAAAATAATAGATAAACACACCGAGAAGATCCGTAAAAGGAATCCCACGCAGGTGGCCGATGAAATGGTACAGATCATGCTTGATAAAAATAACCTCAAGTATGAAGATATTGCTTACCTGGCATCGACAGGAGAGGGTGACCTTGTAAAGCGTAAACGCGGCCATTTTTATGGTATGACAACGCATGCGCGTGGCGCTCATTTCTTCTTTCCTGAAGCACGTACTGTAGTGGATCTGGGTGCATTGTATGTTCGTTGCATTCGTATCAATGAAGGTGCAAGGGTGGAAGATTATAAAATGACCGGTCAGTGCGCATCAGGTTCTGGCCAGTTTCTCGAGAATATCTCCCGCTATCTTGGATTGAGTATTGAAGAAGTAGGTGAAGTATCACTACAGTCAAACAATCCTGAAATTTCATCGGGTATATGTGCGGTACTTGCCGAAACAGATGTAATCAACATGGTGTCCAGAGGGATTAAAACACCTGACATTATTAAAGGAATCCATCTTTCGATAGCATCCAGGGTTATCAAGCTTTTAGGATCGCTTAAAGCAGAGTCGCCTATTGTACTTACCGGAGGCATGGCGCTGAACACAGGTATGATACAGGCTATTGACGAAACCCTGAAAGAAGGAAGCAAGAAGTTTGTTATCATGGCTCATCCTGATTCCATATATGCGGGCTGCATAGGCGCTGCATTGTGGGGCGGATACCGTCATTTTAAGTTGAAAGAAAAACAGGCTGTCGTAGCATAAATTATCAAAAAATGGAATCAGCAGTACTTGATCCTGTGAAGAATTCAGTTCACGAACTGGATACACTTTTTAAGCCTAAGTCAATTGCAATTATTGGCGCTTCGCAAAAAGAATTGTCAATTGGCAATGTGATTATAAAGAATCTTGTTCATTTTGGGTTTACAGGGGATATCTATCCCATTAATCCCAAAATGGATGAGATAAGAGGAATAAAAGCCTACCCTACAATTTTCGATGTTCCTGGTACTATCGATCTGGCTCATGTGATCATACCTGCTAAAATGGTTCCGCAAGCAATTGAAGATTGCGGTAAGAAAGGAATCAAATCAGTTATCATCAATTCAGCCGGTTTCAGCGAAATGGGTGATGAGGGTATAGCATTACAAAAAGAGTTCCTGAGCAAAGCCAAACAATATGGCATCAGGATTTTTGGCCCTAACTGTCAGGGTATTATTAATACTGATCCTGACTATAAGGCTTACTGCGATTTTACATTTACATTTCCAAAACCGGGAGGTATTTCAATTGTTGCTTTAAGTGGTGGGGTTGGCGCCTTTATTATGCAAAGCCTTTATGACCTTGAAATAGGCATGAGGTTTTATGCATCGAATGGTAATGCCTGCGACGTATCCATTCCGGATGTTCTGGAATATTATGGCGAAGACGACCAGACTAAAGCAATTATCCTGTATACCGAAGGGCTTTCCAATCCGCTTGATTTCATGGAGGTAGCCAGGAAGGTCACCCGTCGGAAACCCATTCTGGCAATGAAAGCCGGAAGGACCGAAGAAGGCGCCAAGGCTGCAGCATCACACACCGGCTCATTGGCCGGAGTGGATATTTCTACAGAACTGATATTTGAAAAGACCGGTATTCTTGCATTTAATAATGAAGAGGAAATGTGCCAGGTGGCAATGGCATTTGCTACACAGCCGTTTCCTAAAGG
Source organism: uncultured Bacteroidota bacterium (assembly GCA_903903635.1). Taxonomy (GTDB): domain Bacteria; phylum Bacteroidota; class Bacteroidia; order Chitinophagales; family Chitinophagaceae; genus Nemorincola. The sequence continues at coordinate 19,803 of CAIUZK010000109.1, read as the reverse complement.
CAACCGGGTGGGTATAATAACCAACACCGGCGGCCCCGCTGTAATAGCCACCGATGAATTGATAAGCGCAGGACTTCAGTTGCCGGCATTATCAGACAGAGCTAAAGCAGTTCTTCAGGCTACCATGTTACCCGAAGCAACTATTGGTAATCCTATTGATGTGGTGGCTACAGGTGGAGGCGCTCATTTCAGGAGTGCAATGGATGTATTGATGGATGAAGAGTCCATTGATTCTATCTATATCAATTTTGTTACTGCTCCTTTTACCGATACTAATGAGGTTGCCAGGAATATAGTTGAGGTTAGCAATCTGAGGAAGAAGCCGATCATCTGCAATTTCATGACCAATATGAGTCTTGAGCGTTTTCAGGAAACAGCTAAGATATTGAAGGATGGCGGAGTCCCCTGTTATAGTTTCCCTACAACAGCAGCAAAGGCGCTTGGCGCTTTGTACCGTTATAGTAAATTAAGAGCAAGGGATATAGGTGAGCCTGCACTACTTAATGTCATGAATACTAAAATTGCAGAGATTAGCCTGAATCAGTCGAAAAAGGAAGGCAGATCCTACCTGACTGCAGACAGAGTTTATGATCTGCTTACTGCATATGGCATACCTGTACCGGAATGGTGGCTGGCAAACGATATTTATGAAGCTGAGAATGCAGCGATCAACATCGGTTTCCCTGTGGTATTGAAAGCCGAATCGGCTGCAATAGTTCATAAGAGTGATATGGGTGGGGTTGTAATCAACCTGAAGAGTGCAGAAGAAGTAAGGGTTGCTGCCGAAAAAATGCGGGATGCATTTGGTGATAAGGGCCTCAAATACCTGGTGCAGAAATTTTTGCCCGGTGGCAAGGAATTGATTGCCGGAGTAAGTACCAAACCTGGTTTAGGTCATCTGGTAATGTTTGGCCTGGGTGGTATTTATGTAGAGGTATTAAAAGACGTTGTATTTAAGATCGCTCCTGTGACAGACGTGGAAGCGCGTGAGATGCTTTCCTCTATCAAGGCCACCAGGTTGCTTGATGGTGTAAGGGGTGAAAAAGGAATCAATAAAGAAAAGGTTATAGATATCATTCAGCGGATCTCGAAATTGGTTACCGACTTCCCGATGATCACAGAAATGGATATGAATCCCATCATAGCCATTAATGATAAGGTATATGTAGTGGATGCACGTATAAAAATTGATTAATAGAGTTTTTATGTATAAAATAGAATCTGCAAAAAAATTGAAGGAAATAATGAGTAATTATTTTCTTGGTATGAAAGATACCACCAAAAAGTATGCATGGTGTACAAGTGTTGGCCCTGCTGAACTGCTGCGGTCTTTCGGATTTGAAGTGCATTTTCCTGAGAACCATGGCGCTTTGTTGGGTACTTCGCGCACAGCAGGCGATCTGATTCCTGAATCTGCAACTCTTGGTTATTCTAATGATATCTGTTCTTACCTTACTGCGGATATTGGATCTTACTTAAAGAAAGAAACACCACTTACCAAACATTATGGCCTGAATGGTCCACCAAAACCAGATATTATTGTATATAATACGAATCAGTGCAGGGAAGTTCAGGATTGGTTCAATTATTTTGGCAAGGAATTAGGGGTTCCGGTATTTGGTATTACTCCCCCAAGGCATATGGATGAAGTAGGCCAGGAGGAGATAGATGATGTGGCTGCTCAATTCAAAAATATGGTTCCGCTCTGCGAAGAGGTAAGCGGTCAGAAGTTTGATATTGATAAGTTCAGAGAAACCTTAAGACTCAGCAAAGAAGCAACAGAACTGTGGAAGAAAGTGTTATGGACTGCAAGAGTATCTCCTGCACCTATCAGTTTCTTTGATGCCACCATACATATGGGGCCAATAGTTGTACTGAGGGGTACTCAGATAGCAAAAGATTACTACCAGATGTTGCTGGATGAACTGCAGGGTAATGTGACAAAGGGAATAGGATTCCTTGAAGTTGAGAAATGCAGGATTTATTGGGATGGTATGCCTATATGGGGCAAGTTAAGGCCACTGTCAGAATTGTTCATTCAAAACAATGCTGCAATCGTTGCTTCTACCTATTGCAATAGCTGGGTGTTCGATGCTTTTGATGAGCGGCATCCGTTTGAATCATCAGCCAAAGCGTATACTGAGATTTTCATCAACCGCAGCGAGAGCGCTAAAGAACGTATTCTCTCCGGTCTGGTACATGATTTCAGTATTGATGGTATCATTTTCCATGATGCAAAAACCTGTGCGAATAACTCCAATTCCCGTTTTGGAATGCCACAGCGTTTGAGGGAAAAACTAGGCATACCTACATTGGTGATTGAGGGCGATTTGTGCGATCTGAGATTCTACTCAGAAGGGCAGAGCATTACCAAGATTGAAACATTTATTGAGCAGATAGAGAGTTCGAAAGTATACAGTTAACAGAACGATGCGTAAATTCAGTTTATGAACAATTTTACTGCTATTGACGAAAGTAAATTGACCTTGCCGAACGGGCATTCGGTTGATACTGAGTTATTGGAAAAGGAAATTAAACGAATCTGTCATTATGTACACTATGTTGTTCTGGCTCTTAAAGATGGTAAAACACTGGTAGCCATGATCTTTCCGAACCGATCATTGTTTACTAATCCGGATTATGAAAAGTCGCCTGAAGAAGGTTGCTTTTGTCCAAGGAATCTGAAGGAGCTGGGTAAATGCCTTTCTGGCTGTATGCATTCTATAAATATGAAGTTGCTGCCGGGAAGTGAGAAAATTGATTCCGCTGTGATCGTCAATGCAGATTTATTGGCAGAAGCCGGCATGATTGATCCGGGGGCAGAGGTGAATAAGAATAATGTTATTGCCAGGTATAATAATCATCTTAAGAATTTATTCGGGGATAAATTGCCGGTAAATGAAGAGGTGTTTAATATGAAGCTTAGTTGAGATTTTGGGAGGCAGGTGTTGAAAGACATCCGGTTCTCTGATCGCATTTGGAACCTTATATATTATTTTAGATGAGCGAAGTAAAAAAAATAAAAGTTGGCATCATTGGATTAGGTCCTGTGGGAATGATCCTTGCGGTGAAACTGGTTGAGGCAGGATGTGATGTAGCCATCTGCGATAAGGATGAATTTAAACTTAAGAAAATCAGGGAAGAGGGAATCATACTCCAGCACGTTTTCCAATCGGTAACCAAATTTGAAAGGGTTTATAGCAAAGTTGAGGAAATGGCTCCGATGGATCTTGATTTTCTGGTATTTGCCCTTAAGTCGTACCATACTCCCGGCGCAGTAAGAGAAGCAGAAGTACTGAAGTCGGAAAAGCTTTCTGTTATTGCGGCACAAAACGGGATAGATGTTGAAGAATTACTGATTCCTGGTTTTGGAGAGTTGCGTACCATGCGCATGATCATCAATTATGCGGGAAATACTGTTTCGCCCAATAACATCAGGGTGTCCTTTTTTACACCGCCAAATTATATTGGCCCTGTAGATGACAGAAGAGGAGAGCAAGCTAAGCAATTTGCAGATATTCTGAATAGTGTAGATTTTAAAACACAGAATATCGACTCATTTGAGTTGGTAAAACGCTCATGGGAAAAAACAATTCTGAATGCATCTCTTAGCGCATTGTGCGGCGTTGGTCGGCTGACCATGGCTGAGGCTATTGCAGATGCTGATACCTGCGAACTTATTGAGCAGATCATCAATGAGGGTATTGATGTGGCTGAAAAGGAGAAGATCAGATTCCCGGATGATTTCGTAAGAAAGTGTATGCGGTATCTTAAAAACGGAGGTGACCACTTTCCGTCGCTTGCTGTTGATATTATCAATAACAGGCAGACTGAGATTGATTATTTCAACGGGAAGATTGTTGAGTATGGCAAGAAGCATTATGTAAAGACTTCTTTGAACCTGTCTTTTACCAATATGGTAAAAGCCATGACCAATAAAAATGTGCTTTCCAGGATGCCCGGGGTGACGGGAGAAGTAAATAAAAAGATCATAAATAAAGGTCTGGTAGAGAAGGATCGTTCATCTTTGTTTTATAAAGGCATGAACTGTTTTCTGGGTATAGACCTTGGTTCTGCTTATACTAAGTTTACTGTAACAGATGATCAGGGGACAACTGTATTCAGATATCTTCTTCAGACATTGAATAAAGATCGCCAGGCAATGAAGAATGTGCTTCAGGCCATTCATGGTGTGTTTAATATTAAATACAGTTGTGCCACAGGTTATGGTCGTAAACATTTTACTGATTCCGACATCATCAAGACCGAGATCAACTGCGGCGCCGCAGGAGCATCCCGGTTTTTCAGCGGGCCAAAAAATATAATAGACATTGGAGGTGAGGATATCAAGATCGTTCAGTGCGATGTAGAAAATCACGTTTCTAATTTTTATATGAATGATAAGTGTGCTGCAGGTACCGGCGCTTTCCTTTCTGAAATATCTGAAAGGGCGGGGATCAACGATACCGATATGAGCACACTGGCCTCTCACTCAGAATATGATAAGGAGCTGAATAGTTTCTGTACAGTATTTGCTAAAACGGAAATTATGAACTGGGTATTCGATGGAATGCCTGTTCAGGATATTGCGCGTGGTATTTATATATCCATAGCAAATAAAGTGGCCAAAATGAAAATGGTGCCGGGGCTGCCTATTTATATTATAGGTGGTGTTATTGCCTATCATCCGTACCTGAGTAATATTCTTACACAGAAATTTGGCAAGGAGATCATGACTGTGGACCATCCTCAGTACACAGTTTCTTACGGGGCAGCAATTATTGCTAAACAAAGTTATGTTGAGCCTGCTGCAGAACAGGCTGATGCAAAAGAATTATCTAAAGTTCAATAATCAATTTATATGAAAGCATACCATAATAAAGAAAAAGGCATTGGAATAATGTACGATGATATCTACCTGGTGAACGGAGCCAGAACACCGTTTGGTAAATTGTGCGGTACATTGGCCAATATATCACCTACCGATCTTGCTATTTATTCCAGCAGGGCGGCTATGGAAAAGTCCGGCATCTCGCCCAAGGATATTGACCAGGTAATGATGGCTAATATAGGGCAGTGCTCTTATGACTCTTATTTTTACCCACGGCATGTAGGTCTTTATTCAGGCGTTCCTGAAGGCGTTCCAGCAGTAATGTTGCAAAGGATCTGTGGTTCAGGATTCGAGACTATCACCGCCGGCGCTGATCAGATCACCCTGGGCAAGGCTGATGTTACACTTTGCGGTGGCGCAGAAAGTATGTCGCTGGCGCCAACAGTAAGTTATGGCAACCGTATGGGTTATGCCCTGGGTCGTGTTGAGTTCAAAGACTTTTTATGGGAAGCGTTGAATGATACTGCCGCTGTGCCTATGGGCTGCACTGCTGAGAATGTGGCCAAAAAACATGGAATCACCAGGCAGGAGGCAGATGTATTTGGTAAGCTATCGGTTGACAGGGCCATTGCAGCTACAGAAAGAGGCTATCTGAAGGATGAGATCGTAGCCATGAACAGTATGGTTTTTGAAGCAGATGGTTGTAAGCCCAGAAAAGTTTCCCTGCCCAAGAAAATGGTTGATTTTGTTGCAGATGAAAATATCCGTTCTTCTACATTGGATGTGATGGCAAAATTGCCAACGGTGTTTGATAAAGAAGGTGTGCAAACGGCTGCCAATTCAAGTGGAATGGTAGATGGCGCGGCTTCTGCTGTAATTGCCAATAAGGCCTACCTGGCAAAGAATAATCTGAAGTCACTTAGCAGGGTGGTTGCTTCTGCAACCAGTGCTGTTGATCCCAAGGTAATGGGTTTAGGCCCTGTACCTGCTATCAGGCTGTTGCTGGAAATGACCGGCCTGAACATAAGTGACATTGGACTGTTTGAGATCAATGAAGCATTTGCAGCCCAGTTTATTGGTTGCGAGCGTGAACTTGGGCTGGACAGGAACATATGTAATGTGAACGGTGGCGCTATTGCTTATGGTCATCCATTAGCAGCCAGTGGTCTCAGGTTATCGCTTACCTTATCCAGAGAAATGAACATCCGGAAAGTAAGGTACGGTATAGCTTCTGCCTGTATAGGTGGCGGACAGGGAAATGCAATATTATTTGAGAACATAAATTTATAAAAATGGCCGATCAGAAAATTTATAAATGGCAAATGACTGAGTTGAATAAAGAGTTTACTCTTGTTGAACAACCGGTTCCGGTACTGAAAGATGGCGAAGCATTGGTTAAAGTGGCAGGCTGTGGTGTCTGCCATACTGATATCAGCTTCTGGCATCATGGAGTGCAAACCAAGCATGCATTACCATTAACCCTGGGCCACGAGATAAGTGGCAGGGTAGTTAACGGACCTGATGAGTGGTTAAATAAAAATGTAATTATTCCGGCTGTATTGCCTTGTGGCGAATGTGAACTATGCAGAAAAGGCCGCAGCAATATATGCCGTAGCCAGTTGATGCCGGGTAATGATTTTGATGGTGGTTTTGCATCGCATATCATAGTACCGGCAAAATTTTTGTGCCCTGTGCCTGATAAGGTTTTGAAGAAATACAGCCTTGAGCAGTTATCGATTATAGCTGATGCGGTTTCTACCCCTTACCAGGTAATAAAGAAAGCTGAAATTGAAGCTGGCGATCTGGCCATTGTAATAGGTGTAGGCGGGGTAGGTCAGTATGGTGCCCAGCTTGCCAAAATAGCCGGGGCAAAAGTAATTGCACTGGATGTAAATGATGAGAAACTGAATCTTGCTAAAGAGAATGGTATAGATGCTATTCTCAACATTAAGGGTCTCGGAGTTAAAGAAATAAAAGATGCAGTAAAGGGTATTGTAAAAGAGCTGAAAGCTTCTCCGTTCTGCTGGAAGATATTTGAAATGTCGGGAACCAAGGCAGGACAGGAGGTGGCTTTTAACCTGATTACGTTTGCTTCTACACTATCAGTTGTAGGTTTTACAATGGATAAGGTTGAGGTGCGTTTGAGCAACCTGATGGCATTTGATGCCAAACTAATCGGTACATGGGGTTGTAAACCGGAGTTGTATCCGGAGGTAGTGCAATTGGTGGCTAATGACCAGCTACATATTGATGAGTTTGTGCAGACCTTCCCGATGTCGCAGATCAATGAAGTTTTCAAAAATACACTGGAGCATAAATATGTGAAGCGCTCAGTGCTTGTACCAGATTTTAACAATTAAACGAAATATATGAGCAACTTAAAAAATCATGACCTCGTAACGATAGAATTTAAAGAAATATTATTTGAAAAGAGGCCTTGTCTTGATAGAGACGGAAGCGCAAAAAACGGGCTATTTAATGCCTGGATCATTCTGAATAACCCAAAGCAATTCAACTCGTATACTACTGCTGCTATTAAGGAGATTATTATGGCCTTCCGCACTGCATCCAACGACCGGAGTGTGGTGGCAGTTGTGCTTACCGCAGTAGGTGATAAAGCATTCTGTACAGGTGGCAATACCAAGGAATATGCCGAATATTATTCAGGCAATCCGCAGGAGTATTCTCAGTATATGCGCCTGTTCAATGATATGGTTTCTGCTATCCTTATGTGCGAAAAACCGGTGATATGCCGTATCAATGGTATGCGTGTAGGTGGTGGCCAGGAGATAGGTATGGCTTGCGATTTCAGTATAGCCAGCGATATGGCCCGCCTGGGTCAGGCAGGTCCTAAACATGGTAGTGCTCCTATCGGAGGCGCAACCGACTTTTTACCATTATTCGTAGGTGTTGAGAGAGCCATGTATTCACTTACTCTTTGCGAGCCATGGTCGGCTCACCAGGCATATTATTTTGGAGTGCTTACAGATATTGCACCAGTGCTTAAGCTAGATGGTAAGTTCATTGCCAACCCAATGGTTGTAACTGAAAGGGTGACTGATGAGTATGGCCGTATAGTTTTTGGTACTGCCAAAACAGGAGAAGAACTGGCTAAGGCAAAAGAAATTGTTGCTAAGGCAGAAGTTGATTTAGCTATGCTTGATAAAGCCGTAAATAGCCTTATAGCCAAAATACTGCACACCTTCCCTAATTGTATGAATAAGACAATTTCTGAGGTTCGTAAATTCAAGCTGGAGCATTGGGATAAGAACAAGGAAGGCAGCAGGGAATGGCTTGCTTTGAATATGATGTCTGAAGCAAAAGCAGGTTTCAAGGCATTTAACGATGGACCAAAAGAAAACAGGGAAGTTGATTTTGTGCTCCTGAGGCAATTGCTGGCAGAAGGACATGAGTGGAATGAAGAGTTACACCATACCATTTCTCCTCAATATCAAAAACAAACAGTTTAGATTATGGAAAAAATAAAGATCAATTTTTCGCATGGCGGCGCTATTGCCCAGGTTATCATGGATAACAGCAAAGGGAATGTGATAGATAGCGGCATGATGGCCGAACTGATGGCCGCTTTGGACACCTTCAGTGCCATGCATGAGTTGAAACTGATCACATTTGAAGGTGCCGGAAAGCACTTTTCATTCGGGGCAAGTGTGGAAGAGCATCAAAAGGCACAAGCAGCGGGAATGATCCATTCATTCCATCAGCTTTTTATTAAGTTGAAAGACCTTGCCATACCTACATTGGCTAAAATATCAGGTCAATGCCTGGGTGGTGGTATGGAACTAGCCATTATGTGTAATTTTCTTTTTGCCGAGAAAGGTGCGAAGTTCAGTCAGCCTGAAATTATTTTGGGCGTGTTCCCTCCACCTGCATCTTTGATTTTATCGGAGAAGATAGGTTTGGCAAAAGCGGAAGAACTCATCATTACCGGTTTGACTTTCTCGGCAGATGAAGGGAAAGCATTTGGGCTCATCAACGAGGTTTTTGCCGATACTATTGAGCTTGAATCGGGTGTGAACAAATGGATTGAACATCAGATTATTCCTAAAAGTGCATCCAGCTTAAGGTTTGCCGTAAAAGCATCAAGAGTAAAGTTCAATAAGGTTTTATCGGAATACCTGCCTGTACTTGAAAATATGTATGTGAATGAGCTGATGAATACTTTTGATGCCAATGAAGGGATCAATTCCTTTTTGGAGAAGAGAAAGCCGGTATGGCGCAATAATTAATTTATTTGGATAAATATTAAATCAAATTCAGGTGACAACGATTAAAACAGTTGGGATAGTAGGGGCAGGTACAATGGGCGCAGCAATAGCGCAAAAATTTGCCCAGGAGAATTTTATCGTATTACTGGCAGACAGAGAAGAGTCGTTTGTAAAGAGGGGTATAGATAATATCACAAAGATGCTGCTGGATGGAGTTGAGAAGAAGGTATTTACTGCCGAACAGGTAGATGGTTACCTTTCCAACATCATGGGTACGCATGATCTTAACGATCTTAAAAAGTGCGACCTTATTGTGGAGGCCATATACGAGGATTTCAATGCAAAAAGTGATCTGTTCAAAACACTGAGTACTATAGTAAATGAACATACTATTTTAGCTACCAATACTTCTTCGTTCTCTGTAACTGAACTGGCTGAATCGGTTGTTAAACCTGAAAGATTTGTAGGCTTGCATTATTTCTATCATGCTGCAAAGAACAGGCTGGTGGAAATTATTCCGGGTGAAAAAACATCTGCTGATGTGGTAGAATCAGTGAAAGCATTTTCTATGCTGTCGGGTAAAGATGCCATAGTTTGCAAGGATTCTTACGGCTTTGTGGTAAACCGGTTTTTTGTTCCCTGGTTGAATGAATCAGCCCGTTTGCTGGATGAGCACATTGCAAATATTGCCACCATAGATGCAGTATGCATGGACCTGTTTGGCATAGGAATGGGCCCCTTCGCCTTGATGAATGCCACAGGAGTACCTGTTGCATATCACGCTGAGAAAACACTGGAACGCTACGGCAGTCTTTATGCGGTAAGTGAAAAGCTTAAAGAGCAGGCATTATCGGGCAAGCAATGGAACCTGGAAGGGGATGTAAATCCGGATGAAGATGTGAAAAAGGAAATTACCGAGCGAATGCTGGGAGTGGTATTCTTTGTTTGTTCTCAACTGCTGGATGAAAAAGTTTGTACAGCAGCCGACATAAACCGTGGCGCCAAAATTGGTTTGAAATGGCGTCGTGGCCCAATAGACCTGATGCAGTATTATGGTACTGAGAAAGTTTGGTTCCTGGTGCATAAAATAGCCGGATTATACCAGATGCACCTGCCTCTGGCCATTGGAACGGAACACTGGCAAATGCAGTATGTGAACCTGGAGAAAAAGGGAAATGTGGCTGTGCTGACCATGAACAGGCCCGAGGACCTGAATGCACTGAATGAGGAAGTAATGAAGCAACTTGATGAACAGTTTGCATTGGCTGATCAGGATGCTGCTATTGATACGATTTTTATTACCGGCGCAGGTAAGGCATTTGTGGCCGGTGCAGATATTAAATTCTTCGTAAAAAACATAAAGGCTAATAAGATAAATGATATTGAAACATTTACAGCTTATGGGCAGGGTGTATTTAAGAAGATCGATGAATCGAAGAAGAAGGTAGTGGCTGTTATTAATGGATTAGCGCTTGGGGGTGGGCTGGAACTGGCATTATGTGCAGATATTGTACTTGCCATGCCAAAGGCGCAAATGGCTTTCCCTGAAACAGGTATTGGAATTTATCCGGGCCTGGGTGGAACACAGAGAAGCGCTAGAAGGACTGGTAAGCCAATGGGCCGTTATCTTGTATTGTCCGGTAAAATGCTGAGCGCTAAAGATGCCTGTGAAGTGGGCCTTGTGGATAAGGTGATTTCTACCGATGATTTTTTTGGTATGATCTCAGGTAAGGTTTCCATACCAGCACAGGCTACGGTCAATCTGAATAGTAAGTGGAAGAATATTGAGCAGTTCTTTATCAATAATACTACGGAGCAAATTCTTGGCCACACGTTTTCTTCAGAAGGTATTGGCGCAGACGAGGCTGAGAAAATATTTAAGACCCTTAAAAGAAAGGCTCCCATTGCAGTATCTATTGCTGATAAACTGATAGAAGAAGCAAAAGGATGTGAATCGGAATTGAGCTACCTGAATAAAATATTCAGCACCTCCGATGCGTTGCTGGGATTGACTTCTATTGGCAAACAGGTAGCGTATAAAGGAGTATAGACAGTCATAGCATTGGGCTTGAAATAGTTCATATGAATGAGACAATGGAAAAGTACTTTCATTGTCTCATTTTAGTTTTGATTCAGGCTGTTGAAGCGCTATCCAAACAGGTTGCCCTGCACTGATTTTAAGGGAGCTGATTTCTGAATAGGTTCTTTAAATGAAGTGTTCCGGATATGGTACACTTCACTTTCTACATCGCGGGAAGCTACTACAATATTGGTCTTGCCTGCATGCCGTTCAAATACCTTCTGCGCAAGGTCGGGCCGGTTATTTTCTTTTGATAAGTGTGATAAAAACAAGTGGCTCATATAAGCCGGGCCGTGCTCAAGAAATAATTCAATAGCCTGACGGTTGGACAGGTGACCATGATCGCTGCTGATCCTTTTTTTAAGGTGCGCAGGGTAGCTGCCGATTTCCAGCATATGCTCATCATAGTTGGCTTCCAGGAAAGCCGCATGGCATTTCCTGAAATTATCGGTGACATGCTGGCATGGTGCGCCGATATCGGTAAATACGCCTACGGTTACTCCATTGCCACTTACCAGGAAACTATGGGGATCGGTGGCATCGTGTAATTTCGGGAATGGTAATACAGCAAGGCCGCCAATAAATACAGCCTCGTAAGCGGTAAAGGATTTTATAAGAGCAGGGTCGACTCTGAGCGTTGTATGATGTAAGGTTGGATTAGTAATGTATACCGGCAGTTTATGTCTTGTTACAATTCCTTCAAGACCTTTGATATGATCGCCATGCTCATGGGTAATAAAAATAGCCTTTACTGTATCCATTTTCAATCCCATGCGCCTCATACGCTTTTCGGTTTCCCGGCAGGAGATACCTGCATCTATCAGTACGGCTTCCCGGTTGTTACCTATGTAATAACAGTTGCCATTACTTCCCGAATTAATAGATGCTATGTATAAAGACATTGTCTACAAAATAACCTGATTTGCAGCAAATTAAAATAACTTTTTCTAATCCAAATATACAGTTGTGGAATAGGGTTGTGTTATTATTAATAATGCTCAAGTATCTAATGGCCCTTTTAATTCTTTTATGTGCTTAGTAATCCAAAACTTCTGTTATAGATCCATGAATTCCCAGGCACTATGGTATGTGTTTATACTTTCGGCATAGGCAATGAAATCGGCATAAAAAGGTAACCTGGACAGGGTAGCACTGTCGCCGACAACAACCAGCTTTTTACGAGCTCTTGTCATAGCTACATTCATGCGACGGATGTCGGATAGAAAGCCAATGGTTCCATCGCTGTTGCTGCGTACCATACTGATATATACTATATCTCTTTCCTGGCCCTGGAAGCTATCTATGGTATTGACTGAGATACTGTTGCTATACTTTTTAAGTTCACCCGAATGAACCAAGAGGTCATTAAGCACAGCTATCTGTTGTTTGTAAGGAGAGATAACTGCAATGGTCGGGAATTTTTTAACGGGGTAGTGTTTATCCAATTCATTGGTGAGTGCTGTCAGGTGTTTAATGAGTAATGCAGCCTCTTCGGGGTTGGTAGTGCTGGTGCCATCTGCTTTTTCGTCGAAGCCACAACCGGCGGTGTCTATAAAAGCCAGGGGGCTATCATCAGGAAATAACAAATGCCCGGCAACGCTGCCGTGGGCCTTCAACTGGTTTTTGTAAAACACCCTGGAGGAATAATTCATGATGCTGGTATGCATCCTGTATTGCTCCTGAAGCAGGGTGACTGCGGCAGGGTGGAGCGCCACACATTTTTCGAGCAGGGTGGTGGATAGTCCTTTCCTGGCGGCTTCATTACTTTTAATGGTTGGGGATAGCTGGCAATGGTCGCCGGCAAGGATCACTTTTTTGCCTTTCAGGAGTGATATCCAGCAGGCTGGTTCCATTGCCTGGCCTGCTTCGTCTATTACAATTGTATGGTAGTTTATTTTTTTTACGGTATAGTGGTTTGCTCCTACAAGCGTAGCTGTAATGACCTGGGCCTTTGCTATAAGGTCATCAATAATGTATTGCTCTGTGTTGCCCACATCCTTCATGATCTTATGCGCTTCATCAAACAGGGCTTTGCGCTGGTCGCGCTCGGCTTTGCCAAAACTGCGCTTGTATTTGTGCGCCATATTTTTGAATTCGGCAGCCCTTTTTTTCAGGCTTTTGATTTCTTTCATGGCACTATGCTCCGACATTTTGCTATCCAGTGTGAGTGCCATCAGCCGCTCAGACACCCTGGCAGGATTTCCTACACGCAACACATTTAACCCTTCATCCGATAGTTTTTCGCTCAGCAGGTCTACAGCGGTATTGCTGGGAGCTACCACGAGTATCTGCTGGTTGTTGTTTTTTATGAGGGTCTTAATAGCCTGCACCAGCGTAGTGGTCTTCCCTGTGCCCGGAGGGCCATGAACTATGGATAATTCGTTGGCGGCTATTATTTTATTTACTGCTTCATTCTGGCTCTGGTTTAATTTAGGATTACTGAACTGATAGACTTCTGTGTCGAAAGTCGGGGGGCGTTTACCTGTTAGTATGCTAATCAATCTTCCTTCCTCCTTGTCCTCATTTCGGGCCAGTGCACCCATGAGGGCGTTCTGCATTTCGTCGTAGCTGTTATCGTCAAACAACAGATCGATGCCCAGCTTGCCATCACTGGCCCATTCCGGAAGTTCGTCGGTGCGCAGGGTGATCTTGAGCCGGTCGCCGCTCTGGAATGTTATGGTTCCTTCTACTTTATTGTTTTTGGGGTCATGATTGGAGAAGAGCATTGCCGAAACGCCAAACCTTAACTGGTGGCTTACATCCTGGTGGGTGGTTCGCTCCACCTCAACAGAAATATAGTCACCCTTGGTCATTTCGGTGCCCTTAATGGCAATCGGATACCAGGTGTAGCCATTGGCCCTGCGCTGTACAACTGATGTTGTAGCAGCCAAAACCTCATAGGATTTGCGGTCTTCTTCACGTTCCATTTTAAGCAGTTCGATCTGCTTTTTGAAATAATCCATTTTTGAGTCGAAAGTATTTAGTCGAAAGTAGAAAGTATTTAGTCGAAAGTTGCAGGTTATGAGTCGTGAGGTGCAAGGTAGCAAATATAGGTGTCGCACATAGGAAGGAGGTGTGAGACATCCATGGGGGCAGGTATTTGTTTTTTGTCTGTGTATTATTAAATATTACTTCCTGCCTTATAGAGCACTACAGGTTTGGTTCATACAATTTCTGGATTTGTTTCAGGTTGCTTCAGGTTTTACTTCTGGTTTAGGGGCAAAAACTTCTGGTTTGCTTCATGAAGTTTCCGGAAATCGGAAGTTTTTATGGATTGCAAATCGTTGATTATTAGTTATTTATGTATTTTTGATCTGAATTTTCAGGATTATGCACTGTCGCTGAAAAAGCTATGGCGCACGAAGTAGGATTTGCAGGATTGTGTTTTGAAAAAGTTAACACCTGATTTAAGACAAATAAGTTGGAATTTTCATGTTTCATAGTTTAATAATCTGGCATTAGTGATAAAATTTGGGACAAAGATATGTGCATCAATCTATATTTCCTAATTAATTGGCATATTTATTTATTGATTATTTTATCTGAATCGCGGATTTAGCAGATTCAGGGTTTTTACGGAAAATTGTAAAATAGCTGATTAATCCTTTACAAACTTTCTAATTGCTACTACTTCACCTGATTGGTTGATTAGCCTTATAAAGTGTACTCCCTTTGATAGTGTGTGAATATCTACAAGAGAGGTGCTGTTGCCTGTTGCCTGGCTGGCTTCTTCCGTACCCATTACATCAAATACCTTTAATGATGTGATCCCGGCATTTGGGGCATAGGATAAATTTAATTCGCTGTTGGCTGGGTTGGGGTATAAGCTGATGTTGGCATTGTTGATGGCTGCAGGTGCGGCAAGTGTACTGTAGCAGATGATAAATGTCTCTTTAGCTGAATCAGTTGGTATAAGTACATTGTGCAGCATGACAGTAACGTAATAACAGCCTGGTGTGGAGGTAGAGGTAAGGTCGAGCGTCAAATCAAGTACACCAGTATCTGATGCAAGGTATGGAGCGGAAGTTTCAACAGCTCCAGTGGGCCAAAGCGAAGGCATAAAGAGGCATAAATCGTTGTCGCAAAATCCGGAAGCGGTGGCGGTGCGCCAATCTCCCGGAAAGTTGCAATCAATTACCTTCCATGTATAAGTTACCGGTGCAGTGCCAGTAACAATGCTGTCGAAATAACTTGCAAATCCAGGAGCTGCAGAAATGTAAATAGTATCAGTCAGCATTGTAAAAGACTGTGAATAGGTGCGGTTGCCCAATACCGAACCCAACAGTACTGCAACCAGTAGGATCATCTTTTTCATGCGCTTCAATTTAGAGTTAGTTGACTTCCATTTTGCTCTTTACAAATATAGAAAAAAAATCTTGCAATTATATATTTCAATTTAACTTCAAAAACATTTCAATCGCGAATGTTGTCTGATCTGCTGATTAACCTGACTAGTTGATTTGTTGATTTGTTGATATAGGTTGATAAGTTGATTGGATGATAAGTTGATAGGTTGATAGGTTGATAAGTTGATAGTATAAGTTGATTGGTTGAAAGGTTAAAAAGTTGAGAGGTTGATAGGTTGATTAGTTGATTGGTTGAGTGAGCAAAATTATCTGAATCAGAATTTTCAGGATTTTAGAATTAACAGAATGTGTAAGGATGTAATTTGGCGCAATGAGGGGATTGGGGAACCTGATAGCCGGCGAGTTACCGACCTTCGACTAAGCTGGCTTTACAAATGTGAGATCTTCTGGGACTGTGGGAGATGGTGGAGTTTAAATTGTTTTTGTGGGAAGTATTCGGAAGTGGGACACTACCACATATTGGGACCTAGGGCGACCCTTGGACCAGTGGGGAGATTGCCTGAGACATAGGGTAATGGCGGAGTTTAAATTGTTTTTGTGGTAACTTCTCGGAAGTGGGACACTTCCACATATTAGGACCAAGGGCGACCCTTAGACCAGTACTTATTTTTTAGTTACAACCTTAGATTAGTGGGTTTTAACTACATTCGCTTTTAATCCAACTAACATATAACCCAATGAGAAAATTATTGATGCTCCTGTTTTTGGCCCTAGCCAGTACAAGTGTTCTTACTGCGCAAAAAATCAACATTCAAAAAAGTGATGCGTTCGAAGAGCCGGACGATACATGGAATAAATTACTACAGTTCAAAAACGGCAACACGTTATTTTTTCACAGAAAAGACGGTAAAGGAATAGAAGTAACTGTATATGATAAAAGCAGGAAAAAAACAGGGCAGAACTTTGTGGAAAGCGACGATTTTGACGATAACGCATTGATCTGCGGATTGTATGAAATAAACGGGGAAGCTGTGCTTTTCTTCTACAGGATATGCAAGGAACCTGTGTTATTCCGGTACAGGATAAATGCAACCACCGGCGCCTTGGTACAAAAGGACGAACTCGGCACCCTGGAGCATCTGCCTGGTATGGCTATTCAATATAAATTTGCACTTAATTCGCACTTAAGTGGTTTCGATGTGGAGAAAGATCCGAATTCTGATTTCTATACAACTATTACTTACGATCAGGAAATTAAGATTGGCTCCAGCGGTAAGCAGCAAATAACAGTCACTCATTTCGACGGCTCGCACAAAAAGATCAATGAAGGCCGCTATACAGGGCCTCCCGGATTTAAGAACTTAACCTATAAAAACGCTGTTGTAGATGGTGATAAAGCTATCTATCTTCTTTTTTGCGGATTTAAAGAACGCCCTACTCAAAAGGAATGCAGTTTGGTTTTATCAAAACTCAGCGCCGGCACAACTGCTTTTAAACATGCTAAGTTAAATACCGACCTGAGCCTGGAAGATGTAACGGCTCATATGGTTTTTAACCACAACAGCAACAAAATACAACTAATGACAACATATCTTACCTCAAGTACAAGTAAGGTACTTTCTCAAAAGGTCACTAAATATTATGCGTCCCTGCTCACTTATATTGACCCTGAAACATTGGAAGCCAAATCGCGTAAGCAAGTAGCTGGTGAGAAAGTAAATGCCTATGCCCTTGGCCATTTTAAAGAGGAATATACGGGTATCCCTTCCCATATGATACTCAATAAAGACAATACAACTACTATATTAATGGAAAGAAGAGAGTCTACGGTAAAAGAAACCTACTTAGATGCGGCAGGCATCTCCGTATTATCTGATGAAGGCGTGGAATTGCAAGGGTACGCAATCAATAAAAAGCAACTTCTGGACGGCACACCCTGTATGTCGTACAATTACGTTAATACATCGAAAAGCAATTATGTGTTTTATAACGATGTTCCTGGCAATATAGAAAAGAATGCGGATGAGACCAGCCCGGAGATAGCAAAAGCGCGTGGCGGCAGGCTGAGCACTGTTTGCGTGAAACTCAATGATAACAGCGTTGAAAAATCATTATTGTTTGGCACACAGGATAGCGACGAACCAACATCAACCCTAATGGTACCCGATTATAATAAGGATACCGAGACATATGCGACCATGATACTGGAAGGGAAAGGGAAAAAATCGCACATGCGCATTGCCTGGATCACTTTTAATTAACTCGGGCTTCTGAATTTAGTGGTCATTACGTAGGGGTAGTAAACGCCGGTGAACATGTTCTGTACTTGTACATTGGCCTGGCAAATGGTAATATCTATAGCCCCACGGCTTATTTGCTGAACGTATAACGTTACTCCGGTAACGATTATAGCATCAAACCTTACGCTGGCATTGGTGTATACACCTGATATGGGATACTGGCCAAAAACGATATCAATAGAATGGCTCCCAGTATGCCCCAGGACTTCATAGCCTGTGGCCGATGGTGTCACCGAATCAACATAGGTGTATGCGTCGGTTTGGTTGCTGGTGCCGGTTAGTACCATGTATTGCGCCCTGGGGTGGCAGGGTATCAGCGATGTATCAAAACCCGCATGGCTTACGGAGACAGCGCTACCAATTGCATATCCATTTACATTGGCGGCAAATGCCCTGAAATAATAAGTTTGAACTGCACTTAGTGAAGTATAGGTGCAGGAAAAAACATTCCCGATCAGGCTGTCTGAGAGTAGTTGGTTGGTCAGCATATCGGGGTTAGCGGTTGTGTCCATACAGAAACCACAATACTGTATTGAGGTTCTGCCCTCAAAGGTCACCTGCCCGGTAACAGTTACAGACCCGTCTTTATTCACAGTTGCAGAGACCGTTTTTACCTGCGGGTAATACGAGTGTACATCCTTTTGCACCTTCACACAGGAAGGGGAGAAAAAGATCAATACCAACAAAAAAGAAAATATCCGTTTAGTCATTTGTAATTCTGTGTTTACTTTTCGATTTCTTTCCAGTTACTAAATAATAATAGTTGATGCCGACTCCCATGTTGGTATGCTTGAAATTGGTTGAATGGTCGGTTGCAACCAAATTCATGTAACTAGCCTGGGTATAAACATCAACGCGGGGGCTTATTTTGTATTCTATACTTGCGTTAGCTTTGAACCCGGCAACCAATACATCACTATTCGCGGTTTCATTAATTACGGTTTCCAACGACTTGTAATAAATTTCATGAACCTTACCACCTTCGATACCTAAACCGGCAAAAAGTGCGAACTTTTTAATTTTCAGGAGCCGGTAACTCATGTCTCCATACAAATAGACCATGGTCAACTTCCCATCCACAAGAATACCCGGCACAACCTGTACATAGGGAGTGCCGCCTATTTGAACGCCATAAATGGGTACTGTGTCCAACCTCGGGGATAGCTTTGTATAAAATACACCTATCCTTATCCTGAGGCGGCCATCCATGTAGCCGTTCATAAAATACAAGTCTGCCGAAATATTCTTTTTGTAAAACTGGCCTATGTCGCCGTTAGGACTCATGAGCGAAGTTTCAAACCCTACTTGTGCAGAGGCAGCTCCTGCATATAGGGATACGCATATAAGCAATATTTTGAAGAAATTTTCGGGTGCCATGCGAATTGGTTTAAAGAGCAATAAATATCTGATGCCAAAGTAGTGTAAAATATCTAGTAAATGGAATGCACACACACATGAATCTTTTATCGTGATTTAGGGGGGGATAAGTTGATAAGTTGATAAGTTGATAAGTTGATAAGTTGATAAGTTGATTGGTTGAGTGCGAAAAATTGTCTGAATCAGAATTTTCAGGATTTTAGAATTAACAGAATGTCTATGGATGTAAATTGGCGCAATGAGTGGATGAGGGAACCTGATAGCAGGCGAGTTACCGACCTTCGACTAAGCTGGCTTTACAAATGTGAGATCTTCTGGGACTGTGGGAGATGGTGGAGTTTAAATTGTTTTTGTGGGAAGTATTCGGAAGTGGGACACTTCCATTTATGAGGAGCAGAGGAGCGCCTTGGAGCAGTGGGGGTTGTCTGAATCGCGGACCTGCCTGCCGGTAGGCGAGTTGAACGGATTAAGGGATTTCACGGAATGTATCGTCCTGAAAAAAGTAGAGTTTTTAGTAGTAGTTCTGCTACCGATTTGCAAATTTCAATATTACAACACTAGTGTCATATCAATTATACTATGACGTATAAATATTGTATCTTTGCCAAAAAAACTATGGTAAAGTATAAGGTTACATTAACGCAAGAGGAAAGAGAAGAGTTGCTGTCTATAACGAAAGGAG
>CAIUZK010000108.1 GCA_903903635.1 uncultured Bacteroidota bacterium | reverse complement strand
TGGCATAGTGCAGTCTTTTAATTGTTAATAATTGCGAAACGTAAGTTTTGGCCTACTAAATTAAAATTTCGGATCCTAAATAATTAGGATGACCGCACATACTGCACTATGCTTTTCTTACATAATTACTCGCGCCAGACTAATAAACAAGAAATCTCCTGAATACTGAAATGATCAAAACAAACAACCCGCATATCATTGCGGGTTGCTACAAAATTTCATAAACGAGTAAACTTAATTTCCAAGGTATGTTTTCAACAACTGGCATCTGCTGGCTGTTCTCAGCTTGGTTATGGCTTTATCCTTGATCTGGCGCACGCGCTCACGGGTCAAAGAAAATTTCTCACCTATATCCTCCAGGCTCATCGGGTTAGCCACGCCAATACCAAAATACAGTTTTATTACGTCGCGCTGCCTGTCGGTAAGAGTGCTGAGTGACCTTTCTATTTCGCAACGCAGTGATTCTCCATGATAAAGTTCAGCATCAGCGGAGTCGGAATTAGGATTTTCAAGAATATCGAGCAATGTATTATCCTCACTATCCACGAAAGGAGCATCTACAGATACATGCCTTGCAGCCACGCCAAGTGTAGTTTCTACCTCTTCAGTTCCTATTTCCAGCAATTCAGCAAGTTCCTCTGTTGATGGTTCGCGCTCATATTCCTGCTCCAGTTGCGAATAGGCTTTACTTATCTTGTTCGATAAACCAACTTTATTCAATGGCAGCCTTACAATACGCGATTGCTCGGCCAGCGCCTGAAGAATTGATTGACGAATCCACCACACGGCATAAGAAATGAATTTGAATCCACGGGTTTCATCAAATCGCTGAGCGGCCTTGATCAATCCGAGATTTCCTTCATTAATAAGGTCGCTTAATGATAAACCCTGATTCTGGTACTGCTTAGCCACTGAAACCACAAACCTGAGGTTGGCCTTGGTGAGCTTTTCAAGAGCCCGCTGGTCGCCTTGTTTAATACGGATAGCTAGCTGAACTTCCTCCTCCGGAGTAATAAGATCGACTTTCCCGATCTCCTGAAGGTATTTTTCGAGTGACTGGCTTTCACGATTGGTTATTGATTTCGTGATCTTTAGCTGACGCATAGACATAGGCAAAGAATTGAGTGGTTTGAGATTAAAAACTCACAACTATGAGAATCAATAAAAAGTGATTACTATGACAAAACTAAGGCTCTTAACATTCCTACCCAAAAAAAATTTAGGAGTACATTAACACAATCATACTATATCCGGCGAATACGTTTAATAAATATTTGTCGGAATCGATAATAAAATTTTGATTGTAGCATCAATTTTTTATTATTGCACCAAAACTAACAACAATTGAATATTTCAGCAATGAATAAAAAGAAGGTAATGTACTCGGTGGAATTCCCAATCAGATGCTCCCCACAAATTTTATACGATTTTTTATCAACACCTGTAGGCCTTCAGGAATGGTTTGCCGACAAAGTGGACCAACGCGATAATACCTTTTATTTTACCTGGAATGGCAGCACTGACCGGGCAGATATACTGGAGCATGTTGAAAATGAATTTATCAGGTATCGTTGGGACCATTATGGCAAGGATGAGTTTTTCGAATTTGGTATTGAGCAAAGTCCGATAACTAATGAAACGATATTAAGAATCACTGATTTTGCAGATAAGGCAGACCTGAAAGACCAGGAACGTCTCTGGAGTTCTCAGATAAGCGATTTGAAACACCGTATTGGCAGCTAATCCGGTTAATTCTAAATTTAATACCTGCTACCTCATCTTCATCAGAGATTCGGTAGGTATGTATAATATTGTTTATTGTCTGCTTCAAAACCGGAGCAGGCATTTTTATATCAAAAAGTACTTTCCCGGCGGAATTTACAAATGATGGCTTGAAATAGCATTTTGGATTAACAAGTTGTATAATAAAAGGTTAATCATGGGTTTCCGGTAATCTAACAGCAATTGTTTTTATGTAGGTTTGTAACCTTAAAGCAGTCAAATAATTGATAAAGAAGCTTGACATATTGATCATCCGGAGTTTTATCGGGCCATTTATTGTTACTTTCTTCATTTCACTTTTCGTTTTGGTAATGCAGTTTTTCTGGCTTTACATGGACGATATGATAGGAAAGGGAATAAATATCTGGACAATAATTCAGCTCCTGATATACATGTCGACTACCCTGGTCCCTCTTGCTTTACCCTTGAGCATTCTGTTGGCTTCCATTATGACCTTTGGCAACATGGGTGAAAATTTCGAGTTGGTAGCTATTAAATCTTCAGGAATTTCCTTTTTACGTTTCATGAGGCCGTTGCTGGTTTTCATATTATTTGTAAGCGGGCTGGCATTTTTGTTTAGCAACAACTTCATTCCGGTAGCCAATCTCAAAGCCTTTTCTTTGCTTTATGACGTGAGGAATTCTAAACCTACGCTCAACATCAAAGAAGGCCAGTTTACTAATGAGATACAGGGCTACTCCATAAGGGTTGGCAGCAAGGATAAGGATGGGAATACAATCCGGGATATCATCATCTATGATCATTCTGAAAACAGCGGCAATACTAAGGTCATCCTGGCTAAAGAAGGCCAGATGATATCGGCGGCAGACAAACAATCGCTTATTTTTAAACTGAAGGAGGGCTGGAGGTATGAGGAGGGCTATTCAAGAGGTACAAATGACCTGACCCAGACCAGGATGCACTTCGCCAAATGGGACAAAGTTTTCGACCTGTCCGCCTTTAACTTCACCCGAAACAACGAAGATCTGTTCAAGCAGTCTTATCAGATGATGAATGTGTCGCAACTGAGTGAGCAGATAGATAGCTTTAACCGCACAAGGATAAAGGGCTACAATGCCATCGGAGCTAATCTTGCGCCTTATGTTGTATTAAACAGCAACAGCAAAGAAGATACATTACTGGAAACACGAATCAAAAAATTGGTATCCCCTACCCGCAAATATGATTCTTCATTCCTGCAGTTGATACCCGACACATCAAGAAATGCAGCACTTACTGTGGCCATGAATAATGTGCGGAATTTCAAACAATCATTGGATATCAGTTCCATAGACAAAAAAATACAGGAAGACAATTTCCTGAAATTTGATGTGGAATGGCATCGCAAATTCACACTTTCGTTTGCCTGCATTCTGCTTTTCCTTATTGGCGCGCCTCTTGGCGCTATCATTCGCAAAGGCGGACTGGGTATGCCATTGGTAATTGCAGTCATCTTCTTTATGGCATTCCACATTCTTAATATTACCGGTGAAAAACTGGTAAAAACAAATACATTACCACCATGGGCGGGCATGTGGCTGTCGACAGTAATTTTACTTCCATTGGCATTCTGGTTAGTAAAATCAGCCAGAAATGATTCTCAGATATTTACTAAGGAATGGTATATCCGGATCTGGCGACTAATAAAAAATATTATTCCCGTAAAAAATATTGCTTGATCAGAACCAGATACATAAAGGCTAACAGCTACTTCCTTCTGCCATTTTTATTGTGGGTAGTTATTGGTGGTATTTTATTGTTTACCTGTTCAAAACGCGATCTGTTTCACTTTGTCAATACCCATTACAGCGATTGGGCGGACCATGCATTTGTATACATTACCATGCTGGGGCAGGCTGAAGTAATTATACCCTGCCTGCTGGTTCCCCTGCTATTCCCTGCCTATCGTAACTGGTGGTATGTGCTTATGGCTACACTTTGCAACCTGATACCCTTTTTTCTGGAACAATTACTTAAATCATGGTTCGACCATCCCCGCCCACGGCTTTTGTTTTACGACCGCTTGTGGATGCATTACCAACCCGAATGGCCGGTATACCTGAGCCGGGGCTTCCCTTCAGGCCATAGTACAGGGGCATTCAGCTTTTTCTGTTTCCTATCCCTGATCTTACCATCAAAATACCGGGCATTGGGGCTTCTGTTCTTCCTGGCGGCATTATCTGTATGCTATTCCCGTATGTATCTTACTGCACACTTTTTCGACGATGTATATGCCGGGAGTATTATAGGTACAGTTTGTACATTGGCGGTTTATTTCATCATGAATAATTATAAAAACTTCTTCTACAAAAAGGATACTTTTAATCAGTAATGCCAAATCCGTTGAAATATGTCCTTATTTTTTCAGCAGCATTTCTGCTGTTTATTCCATTCATCGGGCATGTGCACCTGTTCGATTGGGATGAAATAAATTTTGCAGAATGTGCCCGGGAAATGATTGTTTCAAAAGAATATCTCAGGGCGCAAATCGATTTTATGCCCTTCTGGGAAAAGCCACCTTTATTTATCTGGCTACAGGTTCTTTCCATGAAAATATTTGGTATTGGTGAATTTGCTGCCAGACTGCCCAATGCAGTTACCGGTATTGTTACCCTTATGGCCTTGTTTTTTATTGGCAAGAAAATAAAAAACGAAAAATCCGGAACATGGTGGGTGCTACTGTATGCGGCATCCTGGTTGCCGAATTTCTATTTCAAAACCGGTATTATTGACCCCATTTTCAACCTCTTCATTTTCCTTACCTTTTTCCAGGTTTACCTTATACGGTCTGCCGTATCAAAAACCCGGCATATTATCTGGGCCGGGCTATTCCTTGGCTTTGCCGTCTTAACCAAGGGCCCTGTCGCGATCCTGGTATCCGGGCTCTCCCTTGTGGTATATCTGGCGGTAAACAGGGGGCTTAATGGGTATAAGATCAAACATTTTTTGCTCGTTTTGCTGATAGCTTTTACACCTGTGCTGGCATGGCTTGCATTGGCGGTTATAAACTATGGAGCCAGTTTTGGAAGCTGGTTTGTGAGTCAGTTCCTCATTTACCAGGTGCGCCTTTTCTCTACCGAAGATGCTGATCATGGCGGTCCGTTTATTTATCATTTCATTGTGCTGCTGGTAGGTTGCTTCCCCGCCTCGGCCCTGCTGTTTCAATACTTCCGGAAAAATGACAATGAAAAATCCGGCACTAATCAATTTACCCGATGGATGTGGATATTATTCTGGGTAGTGCTTATACTTTTCTCAATAGTAAAAACCAAAATAGTTCACTATTCCTCTTTATGCTATTTTCCATTAACCTACCTGGCTGCGTTGCAAATTATTCGCATGTCAGAAAACAATGTAAAAATCAGCAATACTGTAAAAGCTATCTTCCTTACTATCGGATCAATAATTGCCCTCCTGCTTATAGGGCTCCCGCTGGCTGGCATATATAAAAACACCCTGGCAACTTACATACAGGATCCATTTGTAGTTGCCAACCTCCGTGCTGATGTTGCGTGGTCATGGTCTGAGTGCTTATGGGGGGTATTTTACTTAACAGGAATATGGGCTTCTGTAATGCTGATTTCAAAAAATCTGCTGAAAGGCTTAATGGCACTCTGCATTGTACAGATTATTACTATACAGGCAACCGTTATTCATTTCACGCCAAAAATAGAAGCCTATTCTCAAAAAGCAGCCATAGACTTCTATAAAGGCTTTGATGGCAGCAGTGTATATATCCATGCCCTGGGATTTAAAAGTTATGCCAACCTGTTTTACGCCAAAAAAACACCGGCCACAGATCCTCATTACCAGAGTATCAAGATAGATAATAAAACACATGACGAGCAACCGGAAGCCAATGAACAATGGCTGCTTAAAGGAAACACGGACCGGCCAACCTATTTTATTTGTAAGGTTCAGGATAGTGCAAAATTTGCAGCTATGCCACAATTAATCATGCTGTCCGGCAAAAATGGATTCGTTTTTTTCAGAAGAAGGTAACTTACACCAGATATAGCGGGCTAAATAAAATCAATTTTGCAGCTCGAAATCCGGCAAATAAAATAGCTGCTGCATGGTATCGATTCCTGCTACTTTGGTAATCACAAATACAATACATGAAATTGCCGGCAATGGCCGAATTCGGAACCAGCATAAAGGACATTAACGTACTCTAATCAACGCTTTCAGGAAAATTACCAAAAGGCAAATAATAAATATTTGCTTATTTATTTTTACCGCTCTACTATTTTATCTTTACCTCATAAAATCTATTTAATGCAGAACGATACCATCATATTTGATCTCATCCGCGAAGAATTGGAAAGGCAAAGACGCGGCCTTGAACTTATTGCATCTGAAAACTTTACCAGCATGGAGGTTATGAAGGCCATGGGTAGTGTAATGACCAATAAATATGCCGAGGGTTACCCTGGCAGACGTTATTATGGCGGTTGCGAAGTTGTAGACAAAAGCGAACAACTGGCTATAGACAGGGCAAAAGAAATGTTCAATGTAGGATTTGCCAACGTACAACCGCATAGTGGCAGCCAGGCAAACACTGCTGTTTACATTGCCGTTTTGCAGCCGGGTGATGCCATTCTGGGTCTTGACCTTAGCATGGGTGGCCACCTTACTCACGGATCGCCTGTAAGCGCCTCCGGCAAGCTCTACAAAGCATACCATTACGGCGTTGTGAAGGAAACCGGCCTGGTTGATTATGATGATATGGAGCAAAAAGCTTTGGCACATAAACCTAAGCTCATCATTTGCGGGGCATCAGCATACAGTCGTGATTGGGATTATGCCCGCGTGCGTGCCATTGCCGACAAAGTTGGCGCCCTGGTTATGGCCGACATCGCCCATCCTGCCGGTCTTATAGTAAAGGGACTGTTGAGCAGCCCATTCGATCATTGCCATTTTGTAACTACTACCACCCATAAAACATTGCGCGGCCCACGTGGAGGCCTCATCCTGATGAAGAATGACTTTGAAAACCCAATGGGTATAAAAGGTCCGAAGGGAGAGATCAGGATGATGAGCGCGCTCATTGACCTGGCTGTATTCCCTGGTATCCAGGGTGGTCCGCTGGAACACGTGATTGCCGCAAAAGCTGTTGCTTTCTATGAGATACTTCAGGATGGTTTCATGGCTTATGCCAAACAGATCATTTCCAATGCTCAGGCTATGGCTACCGCTTTCACCAACAAGGGTTATAATATAGTTTCGGGCGGAACAGATAATCACCTGATGCTGATAGACCTGCGCAATAAAAATATAAGCGGAAAGAAAGCGGAGAACACATTGGTACTCGCCGATATTACCATCAATAAAAACATGGTTCCCTTCGATGATAAGTCACCGTTCATAACCTCGGGTATCCGCGTTGGTGTATCGGCCATGACCACCCGCGGACTTAAGGAAGGCGATATGCAACATATTGTAAACTGGCTGGATCGCGTACTGACCAAACCAGATGATGAGACCCTGATAAAAACAATTAAGGGCGAAGTAAATGAATTTATGAGTGGGTTTCCGATGTACCCGGAATTGGGGTAAGCCAAAAAATATTGTAAATTCCAATAAAAAAAAGTGCGGTATCCGCACTTTTTTTTATTGGTCATGTCTTATCAAGTGAGTATTTCACATCCTCCTCATGGTCCTGCAGGTACTTGATCAATTCATCATTCACCTCGATCTTTCGGTTCTGCGATTTCAGTTTTACTTCCATTCCATTCCAGTCCGTTACATAAAGGATCATCTCCGTATTCCCTGGATGGGTTTTAACATTGTTATCCAGGAAGTCAACAAATTCTTTGTCCACTTTCAGCAATGGGATGGAAATATGGATCCGCTTGGTGAGCAGCTTACGCACTTCATCCAGCAACATCATATTCTGGATATTCAGCTCCATGGTGCCAGGACGGTATTTATGCTCATCATACACACATTGTATCATGAGTTTCTGGCCATTAATAAGGTAATTATGATACTGCACATAAGTCTTTTCCCATAGCATGATCTCATAATTGCCTGTATAGTCGTTAATGGTCAGCTTGCCAAATTTGGTTCCCTTCCTGGAAGTAAGATGGCCTACATCAGTAATAAAGCCTGCTATGCGTATATTGCGGCCTTTATTGGCTTCCAACTCGCTTACAGGGGTCATGCCATAGTTATCCATCTCAAACTTAAAACCATCCAATGGATGTGCGCTCAGATAGATACCTACCACTTCCTTTTCCCTGTCCAGCAATTCAGGCAGGCCCCATTTTTCACACTCAGGTATTACAGGAGGCTTAACCTCCGGCATTGCAGAGTCTCCAAACAGGCTATTGACTGCCATTGATGAACTGGCCTGAAACTGATTACCAAATCGCACCAGCCGCTCCAGCCCTGTAATCGGGTCGGTAGGCGGGGCATAGAAATACTGCGCCCTGTGCATCTGAGCAGTAAAGCAATCCAGCGCACCAGCAAGCACCAGGCTTTCCATCGATTTTTTATTAACTGTGCGCTGGTTTACGCGCTTAATAAAATCATAAACAGTAAGGTAGGCCCCATTGCTTTCGCGCTCTGCAATAATATCTTCCACCGCAGCCTCACCTACTCCTTTAATTGCATTCAGGCCAAATCGAACCACGTTCTCCTTAGCCACCGCAAACCCTTTCAGACTTTCATTCACATCCGGTCCAAGCACCTGCAATCCCATGCGCTGGCACTCCTCCATGTAAAACTTAACTTTATCAATGTTGTTCTGGTTGTTCAGTACTGCAGCCATGTATTCGGCCGGATAATGCGCCTTAAGGTATGCGGTCTGGTAAGCTACAAGCGCATAACAGGTAGAGTGCGATTTATTAAAGGCATATTGAGCAAACGCTTCCCAGTCGGTCCAAATTTTTTGCAGTTTATCTTCAGGGTGTCCCTTGGCAATTGCCCCCGAAATAAACTGACCTTTCATCTTATCCAGTACAGCCTTCTGCTTCTTACCCATTGCCTTACGCAGCACATCGGCATCACCCTTACTGAATCCACCAATGCTTTGCGAAAGCAACATCACCTGCTCCTGGTAAACCGTAATACCATAAGTATCACCCAGGTATTCTTCCATATCCGGCACATCATAGGATATGGGCTCCAGTCCATGTTTCCTTTTAATGTAGTTGGGTATATACTCCATTGGCCCCGGACGGTACAGGGCATTCATTGCAATAAGATCATCGAATTTATCCGGTTTCAGATTGATCAGATGCTTTTGCATACCGGCACTTTCAAACTGGAAAGTACCATTGGTATCTCCTGCCTGATAAAGCTCATAGGTCTCCAGATCGTCAAGCGGAATGGTATCAATATCTATTACCTCATTATAATTGCGCTTTATAAGTTCCAATGCATCCTTTATGATGGTCAGGGTCTTTAAACCCAGGAAGTCCATCTTGATAACACCTGCGTTTTCAATAACGTTACCCTCAAACTGGGTAATGAGCGAATCCACATCTTTGGCCATGAATACCGGCAACAAGTCGGTAAGATCGCTTGGGGCAATAATTATACCCGCAGCATGTATACCTGTGTTACGCACAGACCCTTCCAGCTTTTCGGCAAGGCGAAGCACATCGCCATGAGGCGTTTGCTGGTTCACTATCTCCCGCAGCTTGTTCACCCATTCTACTTCCTCGCCACTTATGCCTTCTTTCTGGTCAAGGCTGCCTTCGCCCTTCATATCGGCGCGCAGTAATCGCTTAAGCGATATACCCGGCCGCTCTGGTACCAGTTTGGCCAGTGCATTGCTCTCGCTCAGCGGCAGATCAAGGGCCCTGGCTACATCCTTTATGCTGCTTTTGGCAGCCATGGTGCCATAAGTAACAATCTGTGCTACCTGGTTTTTACCATATTTCTGCACCACATAGTCTATCACTTTCTGCCGGCCCACATCGTCAAAGTCGGTATCTATATCCGGCATACTCTTACGGTCCGGATTAAGAAAACGCTCAAACAGCAACTTATATTTTATCGGGTCAATATTGGTGATCCCGATACAATAGGCTACGGCTGAGCCGGCAGCTGAGCCACGACCCGGACCTATGAACACCCCCATATTGCGGCCTTCCTTTATGAAGTCGCTCACAATAAGGAAGTACCCGGCAAAACCCATCGTTTTGATGGTAAACAATTCAAATTTTATACGGTCTTCTACTTCGGCAGTTATCTCTTTGTACCGGTCCTTTGCGCCCATCCATGTGATGTGCTCCAGAAATGCATTCTGGTCATCATTAAACTCCTGTGGCACCTTAAAGTGTGGCAGCAAAATATCCCTTTCCAGCTTCAACGGCTTGATCTTTTCCAATACCATATTGGTATTATCAATAGCCTGCGGCAAATCGCTGAACAGGGAATTCATTTCCTCTGTCTTCTTAAAATAAAAGCGGTCGCTGGGAAATGCGAACCGGCCTCCCTTTGGTTGCACTTCATCATCATCTCCGAGATCTTTCCACTTAGGGTCTGCCTGTTTTGAACCTGTATTGATGCATAATAATATATCATGTGCATTGGCATCGCTCTGGTCTACATAATGGCTGTCGTTACTGGCGATAATGGGCACATTATATTTTTGCGCAAAACGGAGTAATACCTCATTTACTTTTTCCTGGTCGCCTATGCTATGCCGCTGTAACTCAATATAGTAATCATCACCAAACAGATCCAGCCACCATTTAAACACACGCTCTCCTTCAGCTTCACCCTTTCTCAGAATGGTTCTTGGCACTTCTGCAGCCAGGCAGCAGGTTGTGGCTATTAATCCCTCATGGTATTTCAGTACGAGTTCCTTATCTATACGGGGGTACTTGCTGTATAGTCCTTCCATGTAGCCCAGCGAGCAAAGCTTTACAAGGTTCTTATACCCTATCTCATCTTTTGCCAGCAGCAACTGGTGGTACCGCACATCCTTATCATCTTTTGAAAACTGCCTTTTGAACCTGTTATCCACCAGATAAAACTCGCAGCCCACAACAGGCTTTACAACAGGCTCTTCTATATCCTTGCCCTCAGCAGTTTTACCCACTACTTTCCTCTTCTTCCATGCTTCGGCCACAAAGTCGAAAACACCAAACATGTTGCCATGGTCGGTAATGGCCATAGCAGGCATATTATCATTCCGGGCTTTGTCATAAAGCTTCGAAATGTTGGAAGCCCCGTCCAGCAGGGAGTATTGTGTATGATTATGTAAGTGGGAGAATTTCATAAAATCGAGATCACTCCGGCCAACCGGCCGACTCTTTCAGCGTCTTACAAAGTAACGAAAATTAGGGGAAGTTCCTGGAGCCAAGTTATCCACAAATTGTGGGATTTGGGAATGGCTATCCCATATTTAATCTTAATGATTCCTAAAAAATTAATCAGTAATCACCCATACGCATAAACATAACCACTATACAAACCAACAACACTATTGCATCACCAAAATCCTCCTGTTTACCACGCCATTTTTCCCAACAGCACTCAGCAGGTAGATTCCATTGGCTACCCTGCCTAATTTTATCGTCATTTTCAGATCAGTAGCGGATGCATCTACATGTTGAGTATAAACTACCCTGCCCATGGCATCGCGCAAGGTAATTGTTTCATAACCAGTTCCATTTAAGTATACATTCATTTCTCCATCATTGGGCACAGGAAAGACAACAATACCATTGCCAGGATCATTACTCATTTCAGGCATATCTAATGTTGGACTGCTCAATTTGGCAACAAACAGATCAAACACGCCTCCTGTTGAACGATGTAAAGTATCTGTGCCAAAAATGCATTCTGAACCTGAAAAGGAACCGGTAAGATAAACACTTCCGGGACCGTCTACTGCTATGGATGAACTTGACCCAGTGGGAATACTATCCCCAAATGCCCATAGAGAACTTCCTGCACCATTATATTTAACCACAAATAATCCCGTTGAATGCAGCGTATCAGAGCCAAAAATTATCGGAGATGAACTGTTATAACCAGTAATGTATGCGTTGCCTGCTAAATCAGAAGCAACGCCCTCACTGATACTGTAACAAGGAATTGCCCCTCTTGCCCACAGTGCTATGCCGGTGGCTTCGTACTTGGTTAAAAACATCTTAAAATTATATACACCGGGTGAATCTGCAACCAACAACTGTGTTCCAAATCTTATAGAATCGCCCGTATAATTACCGGTTACATACACATTGCCTAATGGATCACAGGCAACACCGGTAAGATAATCATTTCCCTTATCCTGTGCGGTTTTCATCCATATTACTGTACCAGAAGGATCGAGCTTGGCCAGACATATTTCACCCCTATTAGCATCCAATGTATCATTAACCAAAGTAATTCCGCCAAAGCTGATCGTGTTACTCGAAAATACTCCCGCCAGGTAAATAATACCTGATGCATCGGTGCAAACCGACCAAAGCGCCCCAGTTAAACATCGCGGTGAAAGTGCCCAAAGAACATTACCAGAACTGTCGTATTTAACTACAAAAAGGCTTGAATAATAACCAATCGTATCATTGGTTAAGGTATAGCCGCCAAAAGTAATAGTTGGGCTTGTAAACATACCGGTAACTACTGCATTCCCTGATGGGTCAGCCGCAACTGAATAGGCTCCGCATACTGTGCTATTCCCAATTGCTTTTCTCATCCATTTTATATTGCCTGATGAATCAAATTTTGCCAAAAACGTCGTCGGGGCTGTGCTATCATCTCTCAGGGTATCAGTGCCGAAAATCATGGAGCCCTGCTCTAAATAACCTGCAAGAAAAATATTCCCCCATGCATCCGTAGTTACTGAATACCCCTCAGCGGAATACAATGTGCCGGAAGGACTTTTAGCCCATAACAAATTGCCTGCCTGATTATACTTAGCCAGGTAAACATTTGCGAAACCCGGGTTATGGAGTGTATCGTGCCCAAGCACCAGCGTGCTGCTTTCAAAATATCCGGTTACATACTCATTACCGAACCTGTCTGTTGTTATACTTTGTCCACCGGCATGGCTCCAGCCCAGTGGGCTACTTGAGCCATGGGCCCATGTCCATGATGGTGCCTGGGCAAAAGAATAAAAGCTATTAAAAATCAATGTTACAGATATTATACAAACCATAACAGCCCCATGAATACTATTCGTTTTTTTCATAATTAAACAGGATTATTTATTCATAAATATAAAAAATAAACTCTATTCAGAATGAATTTTATTTTGCCTTAGGAACGAAGGAAATAACTCCCACCATCTTACTCGTTCTATCCCATTTTTATTTCGTTTTAAAAGTCTTAAAATAATTCATTATTCGCAGATTTTACGCCTCATAAAACATGCCTTCGCTAAAGCTATGGCAGTTAATAAAAGAAATATTACTTCGCAATATGGTGGAACTTATTTCATCAACGTTCCTTACTACAGTTCATGCTTATCCCATTATTGCATCTCCAAATATTTCATAGTCACTATTATTTAAAAGCTATACCTTACCAACTTAATCCAGAAGAATGAAAAGATACTTTCCTGTTGTTTCGATCATGTTGCTGTTTTCAATCAGTTGCATTGGTGGCATCTCCAAAAACGAAGTAATGCAAAATGGCAAAATAGACCAGAAACTCAGGACGGAGATGAATGACTTAAACAAACAGGCATACCGGTATATGGCTGAGAATAATTTCGAATTCCTTTCCCAATTGTTTACCGATACGCTGACGGCCCGGCTCAATCCCGAATTTTCAACGAAATTCCTGCCACAGATTCAAAAGGTATTAAAGGGCGGTAATTTCAAAATTTTCGATGAATTTTATATCAGGAATGTTAAACCTAAAGATACCGTGGCACTAGATGCAGGTATCGGGGAGAATGCCTATACCATGAAGTTCATTACGTTTGAAAAGGAAACTTATGTATCCCTGTTACTCGCCGGTGATTCCACAAACAAGGTAATGCTTTCGTTTATCTGGATAAAAACCAATGGGAAATGGAAAATGAGCAACCTAACCGGTGAAGATTATAGTCTGAATAACCGCAGTGCCATTGAACAGTACAAATACGCCCGCTCCCTGCAACAGGAAAACGACCTGATTGATGCAGTAAATATTATGAGTTTGGCTGACCATTGTATCGCACCGGGGGGCGGTTATTTCAGATACAAAAGCATAACACAGATTGCAGGTTATTCCGATTCACTCACCAATATGACCAAGGCGCGATATCCATTTCCTTACACAGCAAAAGAGATGAACTCCAAACCATTAATTTTCAATGTCCACCTGGAAATTTACGAAAATAAGTTTATACCAATGGTCATGTATATCTCCAATATAAACGTAGCTGACACGGTAGACTTAAAGATCGAAAATCAGGAAATGCAACAAAAGATCGGCATCATCTTTTCCGGTATGGCAAAAAACAATCCTTACCTGCTTTATCGTGCTTATAACGAGCAACCAGATGGCCGTAACAACCCAAGATATTACGGCTACATTCAGAAAACGGATTAATTCCCGTAGATAAATTTGGCCATCAATATTTTGGAACGATGGCAAATAAAAAAAGCAAGCCCTATCCCGGTATTACCGAAAAAGGGCTTGCAATGAATGTAAGTGATAATAAAATTAAAAACCTTTTGTTGCTACACCATCCTTAATAGCCTGAAGCGCCTTTGCTTCGTTCATAATAGCCGCCATTTTGTTTC
This sequence comes from uncultured Bacteroidota bacterium, assembly GCA_903903635.1. Classification (GTDB taxonomy): domain Bacteria; phylum Bacteroidota; class Bacteroidia; order Chitinophagales; family Chitinophagaceae; genus Nemorincola. Next base: position 9,858 of record CAIUZK010000108.1, on the reverse strand, counting down.
CTTTGCCATCATGGCCTCCGGCCATATAGCCGCCTTTTGCTGTTCTTGTAATCACGGCATCCTGCATAGGAACATTTTTTTCCTTTGTCTTAAGGCAATATGCTTTTATCATCTTCGATGTGTCCATATTCTTAGTTTTATTTGTTTGTAATTGATTTATTTTTATTTAATCAGACAATCTACAAATATTTCAGGAATTTGAAAGAATTTGAAGAAATATTAGAAATAATTATCCACACAGAATGCACAATTTCGAAGGAATCACTGTAAGATGTTTGCAAAAAATACAGTCAAAGGCATCTAATAGTAAACCACTATTCAATAGTAATAAAAGAAATGATACAGTCTATAAGGATTCAAAACATTAGTCGTTGCAATCGCACTCATCAGGCTCTTGAATAAAATTCTCCATTCTGTCCTGTATTTTGTATGTCACACTTGTCTCATCAAAATAGACAATCTTACTAATGATCCAATGTCTGACATCCGGCACACACACATAAAACAACCCGGTTTGATGTACATCTATCCGGTTGCCTTCAATTTTCGCTTCCTTTTCAATTATTTTATTAAAAGTGGAAGAGTAAAATTTATAATAAACAGCCTTGATCCTTTTATCCTGGTTGTTTTTGATCTTTATCAGGTAACGGCTATCGTTACACGTATAACACTCCGAACACTGCTTGTGTATTGAACAAAGATCGAATACCTTTCTGTGTTTCAGGTAATCACTGTCCTGTGCCTGCAACCCGGATACACATAAAAACAGTAATGGAATAAAAAGTAAAAATCTCAGACTTGATGACATATTCAATATTGTTTTTGGTCCAGATTACCTGGGAATGAGTTCTAAATAAACTACCTCCTGCACTTCACTTCCTGCAAATATATAAAATGGCGCATAAAGACAAGGTAAAAACCTGATTATTTTTACCAATCAGCATTTGGCATATTCAAACTTTGCTAAACCCACTTCAAATAAGATCATATTTATCATGATTGCAAATTGCAGTAAAATTATCTCCCAAATCAGCCAAAAATTTACTTCCTATCCGGAACACAACTCACATTAACCGAATTAACATATTTGTGCAATGCCAAAATTGGTCATTTAACAACAGTTTTAGCCTTTTTGTAGTAATTTTATTGTCAAAGTTTCTTCATAATGCGTATACTTATATTTCTCTTTTGTTGCATCGCTATGTCATTTTCTATCCTGGCGCAAAAATCTGTTTTACCTTCCGGCAATCAGGCAACCAATGGCGTTGAGAACATCTACAGCATAAAGCAAAACTTTCTCTACAACGTCTTGCACAACCCAACCGAGATCGAGGAAGAAAATGATAACGAACTTATGCGATTCAACAGGTGGTTTCATGATGTTGAGATCCGCACATACCCTTCAGGCAATATGCCGCGACCTGATGTACTGGTAAAGGCAAGTGAAGAATACAATAAAATGGCTGCAAAATTGTCTCATAAACAAACCAGCACAACGCCTGTATGGCAGCCTGTCGGCCCTATGAAGGTGCCTTCAAATTTCAATGGAATAGGAAGAATAAATTGCATTGTTATTGACCCGATCGATACCAATACTATATACGTTGGCGCTGCCTGCGGAGGTGTATTCATTACTCATGATGGCGGCACAACATGGTCTTCCAACAGCGATAATTTCCCCTCAATAAGTATTGCAGATATTGCCGTAAATCCTAACCATACCGACACTATTTATGCTGCCACAGGCGATGGCTACGGCTACGAAAACACTGCCTATAACCACTTCTGGGGCGGACTTTATTCAGCCGGTGTAATGAAAAGTGTGGATGGCGGACATACATGGAGCACCACCGGCCTTAGTTATTTGCAAACCAACAGGGATATCATCCAGCGCCTGCTCATCTCGCCCAAAAACCCGAATATCCTTTTAGCAGCCACCCGTAATGGAATGTTGCGCACTACTGATGCGGGAGCTACCTGGACAAACGTAGATCCAGGTCATATATACAGCATGGCTTTCAGGCCCAATATGCCGGATACTATCTACTCAATTAACACTTACCATCTGAAGGTGTCGTATGATGCCGGCGCTACCTGGTCGATATTGCATAACGATATCAACCCAACAAACAACAGGGCTACCATTGCCGTTTCGCCTGCATCACCAAGATCAATTTGGGTAGTAGATGCTGCCGATGATCTTAAATGGTCGCACAATTCAGGCATTGGTTTTTCAACGACCAATCCACCGGATAGCGCTCATTTTTATGGCTATTACGACCGTGTTCTGGCTGTTTCGCCCACCGACTCCAATACAGTTTATGCATTTGGCTCTACAATGTCTGTTTCCTATTCCGGAGGAATGAGCTGGTCCAGAATCGATCCTGACTACAAAGTTCATGTCGATAACCATGCTATAGCTATCAACCCCTTGCACCCAGGAACTATATATTGCGGCAATGATGGCGGTATAAGTGTTACCCGTAATGGTGGTGCAACATGGAAAAACCTGGCAGATGGGTTGATGATATCCCAGATCTACCGGATGAGTTCTTCTCAGCAAAACCCGGACATCATGATATGTGGTTTGCAGGATAATGGATCTCTTACCTATGACGGGTTAAATTGGTATGAAAGAACAGGTGGTGATGGGGAAGATTGCGCCATAAACCCATCCAATGATAATATCCAGATCTCGTCTTCACAATATGGTCATTTCAATATTTCTTATAGTCAGGGGCTAGCTTTCACTTATCTGGATGTTTGCCCGGAAACCGGAGACTGGACAACCCCTGTCGCTTTCGATCCCAATAATGAGGCTGTGATTTATTTTGGTTACAAAAACATTTACGGAACTATCGATGCCGGGACAACATTTTACAATGTCACAGGTTCTGCTTTGTTTACTAATGGCGCCACTTGTCTGGCTGTAGCGCCATCTACAAGCAACTATCTTTATGCTGCTGATTATAGCCATGTTTACCGGTCCACAAATAAGGGTGTTACCTGGTCGAATATCACCGGCAATTTACCTGTGACAGCGGTTGCTATCAGTCATCTAGCTGTTGATTATACTGATTCAAACAGGGTTTATGTTACTATGTCCGGTTATACACCTACCTCAAAAGTGTATACACTCGGTGCAACTGGAACTACATGGACTTCTATTGGTAATGGTCTGCCTAATTTACCAGCAAATTGTATTGCAGTAGATAGTACAACACCTGGCGCTTTGTTTGTAGGTACCGATATGGGTGTATATTATACCGACTCTTCATTCTCTGGATTTATACCCTACGGCACCGGACTACCAAATGTTATTGCCAACCATATTCATATCAATTATGGCAATTACAAAGTAAGAGTGGCAACTTATGGTCGTGGTATCTGGCAATCGCCTCTGGTAAAAGTGCAACCATCCCGCATAGCAAATATTGGTAATCATAAAGACGTTTCGGTTCATGCCTACCCTAACCCAACCACAAATAAATGGAGGCTGATTTTCCAAAACCGCTTCCCTGCAAATTACCTTGTTAATGTTACCGATATGACGGGTAAATTGGTAACCACACAATCTAATTCCGACATAATAGATGCAACGGCTTTTCCTGCAGGTGTGTATACTATTGATATCACCGCCGGCGATGTAAGATGCAGCCTGAAAGCAATCAAGGAATAGGTGGTGTTTATTTATTATTGATTTCATTACTGCTAAATAAATGTTAAGACCAGCAGGCAGTTATGGAATAGAAATAAAAAAGTATCTTCATAATAAACAAACTATTATGAAGTCACTCATCACATTGTTGCTTACAATAATATCGTGGCATTCTTATGCACAATCAATCACAGGTAAGGTTTCTGATAACAAGAGAAATCCATTAACCGGCGCTGTGGTCCATATCCTTCAGAACGGCCAAAATAAAGAAATTCTGGTAACGGATCCTGGTGGCAATTTCTCATCCCCTCAATTGATTCCCGGTATTTATAGCATATTGGTAGTATCGAAAGGTTTCGATACACTGCACGTAAAAAGCATTTCTGTGCAGGCCGGAAAAACCATTACCAGGAATTTTCGTCTAACCAACCATTCTAAACAAAAGAGTGAGTCAGAAACAATACGCCAAAACAAGAAACCATTGATATCCGGTAACAATCATGGATCAATGGCTTCTAAGAAAGATGCGGCAGGTGCTTCTTATTTGTCTCCGGGTGGCTATGCAGCACCTCCGCCACCCTTAATGGAACGCAGGCCCAGAGTGCAATACCTGGATCCTAGTATTGAAACCTATAAAAAGAATCCTGAAAACGATTTCATGAATGTAAAAACCAGCCCACTATCTACTATTTCAGTTGATGTGGACCGTGCATCCTACAGTAATGTGCGCAGGTTTCTAAATGATGGTCAGAAACCACCAGCTGATGCGGTAAGAATCGAAGAAATGATCAATTATTTCGATTACGATTACGCACAGCCAAAAGGTGAAGACCCTATCGCAATTCATACCGAATTAACCAATTGCCCATGGCAGGAAGGGCATAAATTACTACACGTTGGTATACAGGCTATTAAAATAAATACCGACAAATTGCCTCCATCAAATATGGTTTTCCTGATCGATGTTTCAGGATCAATGGAATCGGCGGAAAGATTACCCCTGCTGGTTGCAGGCCTTAAGCTACTGGTGAACAACCTCAGGGCTATCGACAAAGTCACTATTGTGACTTATGCAGGAAACGCGGGCCTTGTATTGCCGCCAACCAAAGGCTCAGATAAACAGACTATTCTGGACGCACTAGACAAACTGGAAGCGGGTGGTTCAACTGCCGGTGGCGAAGGTATTAAACTAGCCTATGCTAAAGCCCGGGAAAATTTCATTAAAGGGGGTAACAATCGTGTTTTATTGGCCACCGACGGCGATTTTAATGTTGGCATAAGTAATGACAACGACCTTGAAGACCTGATAACCAAGGAAAGAGAATCGGGTGTTTACCTTACCTGCCTCGGATTTGGAAAAGGAAATTTTAAAGATTCAAAAATGGAGGTACTTGCCAACAAAGGAAATGGCAACTACGATTATATCGACAATATACAGGAAGCCCAGAAAACACTGGTCACTGAATTTGGTGGTACGCTATTCACAGTAGCAAAAGATGTAAAGGCCCAGATAGAATTCAACCCGGAAAAAGTACAAGGCTACAGGCTTATAGGATATGAAGACAGACTGCTTAATACCGAAGATTTTAAAGATGATAAAAAAGATGCCGGCGATATGGGTTCTGGCCATATCGTTACCATAATGTACGAGATCATACCTGTAGGTGTAAAAAGCACCTGGATGCGGGAAACCAACGACCTCAAATATCAGCAACCTGCAACTACAAATGCAGGAATGAGTAATGAACTGGCCACCATAAAATTCAGGTATAAGAAGCCTGATGGTAATAAAAGCGCTGAAATGGTGCATACGATTGCCGACAAGACAATCACCATGAAAGATGCGACTGAAAACAGCCGGTTCTCAACATCTGTAGCCATGTTTGGCATGTTGCTCAAAGACTCAAAATATAAAGGAACAGACAATTATGCCCAGGTAATCAGCCTGGCCGAGGGAAGCCACACATTTGACAAGGAAGGCTATCGCTCCGAATTTATCAGGCTTGCAAAAGCGGCTAAAGAATTAAAAACAGAAACTACATTGAAGTAAAAAACAGATTTGGGTTTGTATAACCAGATGTCCCGGCCCGTGGCTGGGGCATCTGATTTTCTCCCCTGCTTTACCCTTTATTTTTTGCCCTGCCGCCTCCGCTTGGTTGTTTAGGTGCGGCGCCGGACGAATATGGATAGCCCTTGCACTAAGAACAACAAAACCTGTTTGCGGATAATCTTAAAAAAAGAGGGGATGAGCATAAAAACGGTTTGTAAAAATGCGAATAGGATTCGTTCCTTATTAAGGAACGATAACCGAAAAATTTCCATCCACGCAAAAACACCCCTTCGACCACTATTTTGGAGGGTTTGATCCCTATAAATTTAATCCTTTATAAACTTCCGCACATCGGTGCCGTTCACCCTTATTATGTATATGCCAGCCGGTAAATTCCCAACATCTATCAATACCCTTTCCTCATTATAAGAATGGGTATATAATGTTTGCCCTACCAGAGTGTTTATTGAAATGCTTGTTATCCTGTCTTGTGATGTAATGGTCAGTTCTTTTGTTACCGGGTTAGGAAAAAGATTAATACCTGTATATTGGGTAACCTCATTTTGATACAATGTGGCAATATTGCAACTGGCATATGGTTTGTATTTGGCTACGAAGAATTGTTCCATAAATAACGTATGACTTAATGTGTCTGTGCCGAGTGAAAAACCTGATGTTTTATAATCGCCGCATAAATAAAGATTACCATGACTATCTGAAGTTATCGCTGAATTATCATCGCCGCCTGATGTGAAAGCCTGAGATGCAATCAAAGTTCCTCCCGGATTCAGTCCTACAATAAACATGGCATCAGAACTTCCCGTAGGGCGATTAAGCGTATGGATACTATCTAACATTAACCCGGCCATCATACCACCTGTTACCCAGATATTATTACAGGAATCTGTAGTAACAGAATAAAGATCATTATAGGGAGAGGATGTAACCGATGCAAATGCTTTAGCCCAGAGTGCAGCGCCCGATGTGTCATATTTAGCCAGAAAAGTTCCATACTGAGCATCAAGGAATATAGTGCCGAATCCAACATGAGGACTCATCAATGTTCCACCAAAATATAGATTATTCAGAGCATCAGCGTGTATACAATAGGGAATAGCTGCATGATTTGATGATTTAGCCCAGATCACATTTCCGGCAGTATCCAGTTCTGTTAAAAAAGCATTTGCCAATCCGCTTCCAGTAGTATAGGTGAGGGTCGTGCTGCCAAAAGAAATAGAGGATGACAGAAAAGCGCCTGTGAGATATATCTTATTATACTTACTGATAGCCATGCCTGTAACTTCATCATCATCGGCACCACCAAAATTTTTCAACCATTTTAAATTTCCAGCAGGGTCAAATTTTGCTAAAAATATATCATTATAACCAGTTGCCGTATTTGATACTGATGATGTGCCGATACTAATTGACGCGTTTTTATAGGTACCACTAACAAAAACATTTCCCGCAAGATCAATATCTAAGCCTGCCGGACAAATAGTATTAATAATACCACCGGGATTGCATGCCCAGCTTTTAGCCCACAAGGCAGATCCTGTAGTATTATATTTAACCAGAAAGAAATGATTGGTGAAAGTATCCGACTTTACCAATAATTGTGTTCCGAACCGTACACTATCTGAATAAAAGTACCCAAAAACATAAAGATTGCCGCCAGCATCAACCGTCATTGCCTCAGCCAGTGATTGCCCATGTTTTCCTGCATCAGCCCAAATTAAACTGCCGGATGAACTATATTTAGCAATAATGATCTGAGCTGCAGAACCATAAGGCAAGGAATTAATATTAAAGAATTTGTATGATCCCAGACACATACTGTCTCCTATATTATCTCCAATTACGTATACGTTATCCGATAGGTCAGTTTTAACAAGATAACCCTCGCTTTGAGAATTGGCAAGGTCATTACAGGATACGCCTCTGGCCCACTGCCAGCTTTGCCCACTGGCCTGATGAGTAAATAATACATTACAACATAGCGCAAACAACAATAATAGTTGGTTATAAGTCTTTTTCATAGGTATATTTTACATAGTGAAGATACATATTTTTATAATTAAAAAGACACTGTAAGGAAGCAAGCAAAATAATTAATCAATGTAATTATAAATTTCATGGGGTATTCAAATTTAAAATATTATGCAAACCGCACACGCATGTGCGGATTGGCCGACTGCCGCAATTTAAAAAAAATAAGTGCGAAGATTTAAAATGCACTCTGAAATACCTGGATTTGCAGATTTGAGCAATAGTTAATAACTTTGCACATGGCAATAAAATCTAAGTTTTACGGCGAGGGTCTTACATTTGATGATGTCCTTTTGATGCCGGCTTACTCCGAAATACTTCCCCGCGAAGTAAGCATTATTACCAATCTCACTAAAGACATCCGTATTAATATTCCTATGGTTTCGGCCGCTATGGATACCGTAACCGAAACGCCCCTGGCTATTGCGCTCTCGCGCGAAGGTGGTATAGGTATATTGCACAAAAACATGAGCATTGAGCGCCAGGCCGAGCAGGTGCGCAAGGTAAAACGTTCGGAGAATGGCCTTATTCTCGACCCGATTACCCTCAGGCCAGAAGCCACGGTAGGTGATGCACTCAAGATCATGAAGGAAAACCGGATAGGCGGTATCCCTATTGTAGATGCCAATTCGCTGCTGGTAGGCATGCTCACCAATCGCGACCTGCGGTTTGAGAAGAACATGAAGAAAAAAGTAAGTGAGGTTATGACCAAGGACAGGCTGGTTACCGCACCTGCAGGCACCGACATGCTCAAAGCAGAACGCATCCTGGAGCAATACAAAATTGAAAAACTGCCTATCGTCGACAAAAAAGGCAAACTCATCGGACTAATAACATTCCGCGATACCATACAGATAAAAAGTCACCCAAATTCCTGCAAAGACACTATGGGTCACCTGGTGGTTGGTGCTGCCATAGGCATAACCGCTGATATACTGGAGCGTGTTGAAGCATTGAAAAACGCAGGGGTTGATGTGATTACACTCGACAGCGCCCATGGGCACTCAAAAGGAGTTATTGAATCAGTTAAAACGGTTAAAAAAGCATTCAAATCTATTCAACTGATAGCCGGCAATGTAGCCACTGCGGCCGGAGCCAAGGCGCTGGCAGCAGCAGGAGCCGATTCTGTTAAGGTGGGTGTTGGGCCAGGCTCTATCTGCACAACCCGTGTAGTTACCGGGGCAGGAGCTCCTCAGCTCACAGCCATTATCGAAGCATCACAGGCACTTAAGAATACTGGTATCCCGGTTATTGCCGATGGTGGTATCCGCTACACCGGCGATATGGTAAAGGCGTTGGCAGCAGGCGCATCGTGCATCATGGCAGGCTCCATCTTTGCCGGAACCGAAGAAAGTCCGGGAGAAACAATCATATACGAAGGGCGTAAATTCAAGTCATACCGTGGCATGGGTTCGGTAGAGGCCATGCAGGAGGGTTCAAAAGACCGCTACTTTCAGGACATGGAAGCCGATATTAAGAAGCTCGTACCAGAAGGCATTGTAGGCCGTGTACCCTACAAAGGGCTGCTCAGTGAGATAGTGCAGCAGTTCGTAGGCGGACTGCGCGCAGGAATGGGCTATTGTGGCGCAAAGGACATCCCTACCCTTCAGCGCGAGTCGCAGTTTGTGCGTATTACCCAGGCAAGCATGGCTGAGAGCCATCCGCATGATGTAGTTATAACAAAAGAAGCGCCAAATTATAGCAGGTAATAACCTGCCGGAAACCAAAAAACCAAGTAAAAAAATGATTTTGCAGGCAATAGAATAAAAGTGCTTTCACTTTTCAGAAAAACACTTACATTTGCACCTCAATAAAAAAGGGTCTTTTAGCTCAGTTGGTTAGAGCAGCTGACTCTTAATCAGCGGGTCCAGGGTTCGAGTCCCTGAGGGACCACTTATAGTATCTTGAAAGCCGCTCCCAGAGCGGCTTTCGTCATTTTACAGGGCTTGCTGGTGGCAGATTAGGTGGCAGTTATTCAAGTTCGTTTTTTTCATTTTCTAATGAATTTATCTTTTCCACAAAATCAACAACCTTTGCCATAACCGGGTAGTTGATTTTATACGAATACTTTTTTCTGCCCTTTTCTAATGTATGGCGTATA
>CAIUZK010000107.1 GCA_903903635.1 uncultured Bacteroidota bacterium | reverse complement strand
CTTATACAAATACTGGCGGCTTCTAATACATTAGTTTGACCGCATATAGCAGTCGGAGATAATTTTGCAAAATCAAACAGAAAACTTAATTTTATGTGATATTATTCTCACATACTGCACTATTCTTTTCTACATAGCAGTTTACTTTTCTTTTCTACAGCAAAAAGAAAAGTAACAAAAGAAAGTGCCGCCCTTTTTGAATTGCTCCGCGACAAAAGGGTTAGCTCTACGCTGTGGTTGTGGGGGAATACTATTAAGGTACGCCTTCAGGCGGTTGCTATTGAGCTTTACTAATTCACTAATTAAAATCATGATGTCGTTTTTCGCAGTAATTAGTTGCAGGGTTTTGGATTGATAATCAGTGTTTTAGAGTTTTGGAATTGCAGGGTGGTGCAAAAATTGTCTTAGCTGGGATTTATAGTATTAAAAAAATATATGATTGAGTTTGGGTGGTGAAAATTGCACACTGTGGTGCAAAAAAAATAATTGCGCAAGTTTTTATTGGTTTTCAATGGTTTATGGGGTGAAAATTGCGCATTTAGGTGGTGAGTGTGCAATTTGAGTGTGCAATAATTTGACTTACATGCCAGTATATCGGGAATGCTTATTTCAAAAATCAGTATAAGCTGTTGCTTTTGATGTAAAGGTAAGTCTGTAATTTGATAATTCCAAATAAAATGGAATTTTTATTTTTGAAAGATGCCTCAGCCCGGCCCTCTTATACCCTTCCGCTTTCGGCTTGTGCCGCGCTCGTGCCCTTGCGGGTATCCTATAATAGGGAGGGAGTTAGGGTGAAGTGGGATGAGCGACCTGATATTCGCGAGTAATATAAATTTCCAATTGTGGGGCGAGAGTTGCTGAGATTTTTATGAAATATATGTAATTAATCAATGGTGCCGGAGCCGGAATTCAGCATCAGGATAATGGATAGTAACATCTTGCGTATCCTATGAAATAGAAAAACCCTTAGCTTTGCACCTGAGAAATTACCATTTATCAAATGCCAAATTAGTTACCAAAAACCTTTCTATACCTGATATACCTGTTATTTATTGCCCCCATCATTTTCATTATGTCAATTAAATTACTTCCTGATCTTCGTTCGGTTCATTTGATAAAATTCACTGTTAATAGCCCTAAATGTTTTTGGTAAGCCAATGATGCAATTGTACCCGGCCCATGCCGCTGAGTCCCTGGAATTCAATAAAGTCTGCGACCTGCTGAGACATAAATGCCGCACCGATGCTGCCCGCGAACGTGTGGACAATATCCGCTTCCATATCCACAAAGACCATATGGAGCGGGAATTACTTCAGGCCAATGAGTTTAAGAATATAATTGCATGCAACGACCATTTTCCAAACGATTTCACCCGTAACCTGCATAAGGAACTTAAGCTGCTGGGAATAACCGGAGCCGTACTTACCGGTGAGCAAATGTTGTCCTTCCTGCAATTAGCACTTACCATCCGCGATATACTTCTTTGGTTCAAAAAACACGACGGACTATTTGTTAATCTGGAGGCCCTTACCGAAAAATTAGCTTACGAAAAGAAGATCAGCGAGATCATAACTACTGTTATCGACGAAAGTGGCATAGTTCGGGATACTGCTTCCAAAGAATTAATGTCGATTCGCTCCGAACTGGGCAAAGTGCGCTATGAGTCCAGGCGCACTTTTGAGGGCGTAATCCGCAAACTCAACAAGCAAGGTTACCTCGCCGATATTTCCGAAAGCTTTATGAATGGCCGGCGCACTGCCGCTGTGCTTGCCGAGTACAAACGCATTGTAAAGGGCATACTGCATGGAGAAAGCGACACCCAGAAAACTGTTTTTATAGAGCCTGAAGAGACCATAGAACTGAACATCGAAATTTTCTCGCTTGAGCGTGCCGAAACCAGGGAGATTCACCGCATACTGGTACAGGCCACCAAAGACCTTGGCCAGTTCGCGCCACTGCTCACCAGTTATTATACACTCTGCGGCATTTACGATTATATCCGTGCCAAGGCTTTACTGGCCACCGATATGAATGCCTCTATGCCCCGGTTAAGCCCCCACCCGGTTTTACAGCTTATCAAAGCATACCACCCGCTTTTGCTGCTGCACAACAAACAACATAGTAAACCCACCATTCCGCTTACCCTCACCCTCGACCGCCAAAACCGCATACTGATCATCAGCGGCCCAAATGCCGGCGGGAAGACGGTATCTATGAAAACTGTTGGCCTGCTGCAACTCATGGTTCAGGCGGGGCTGCTTATTCCTGCCGATGAAAATTCAGAGGTAGGTGTGTTCCGGCAACTCATGGTGCAGATCGGCGATACACAATCTATAGAGCACGAATTGAGCACCTACAGCGCCCACCTGCAGGATATGAAGCATTATATGGATTTTGCCAACGGCAAAACCCTCTTCTTCATCGACGAACTGGGCAGCGGCTCCGACCCCAACCTTGGCGGCGCCTTTGCCGAGGCTATAGTGGAGGACCTGGCGCAAAAACACGCATTGGGTATTATTACTACCCACTACCTTAACCTTAAAGTTATGGCGGGCAAGGTGCGTGGCATTTTCAATGGCGCCATGGCTTTCGATGAGGAAAAACTGGAACCATTATACAAGCTCAGCATTGGCAAGCCCGGCAGTTCTTATACATTTGCCATTGCCCAGCGCAGCGGCCTGCCTGCAGCGGTAATTGAGCGTGCAAGGCAACTCACCCAGCGCGAGCATTTCAAACTCGATAAAATGCTGCACCAGACCGAGCAGCAATCTGTAAGGCTAACTGATAAAGAAAAAGAACTCGACCGCCTGCTTAAAGAAAATGAAAAGCTTAAAAAGAATTACGAAGAGCTTTCGGATAAAGAAAAACTAAGGCAGCAACAGGAAACCCTGCGCCTGCAAAACAAAATAAAGAAGGAAGAACTGGACTACCTGCGCGATACCGAGCGTAAGTTTAAACAGATAATCCAGGACTGGAAAAAAACCGAGAACAAGCAGGATGTGATCAATGCCGCCGAGAATGTTTTGTTCCGCAAAAAGCAGATACAAAACAACGCTGCCGCAGCCAGAAAGGCCGACAAAAATTATGAGATAGCCGGTGGCAAACCCAAGATAGGCGACCTCGTAAGAAATAAAGAGAACCACCAGGTAGGCTCCCTCATCGAACTAAAAGACAAGAAGGCTACAGTCAAAATTGGCAACCTCCCTTTCAAGGTAAATATCGATGAGTGGATAGTGGTTAGAAAGAAGGAGGAGAAAAAACAAACTCCAAACTCCAAATAACAAAATCCAATTCCATCTGAGAGCAAACTCCAGATGCTGAAGTAACATCATTTAGTACTCCCCTTTAAGTGCCGGGGGTATATGCATAATCACCCAGGTATTCATATCGCCTGGTGAGTTTGCCATCAGCGCATATGGTAGCCCTGTTCAGTATATCGCTATCTGTTTTCAGCAGCTCGGGAAGTATATATTTTTCCAGGTGCTGACCAAAGTACTGCGAGGCATCATAAGGCAATTCATTCGGCAGGTTGTCCACAGCCATTACATCTATCACTTCCTTTGTTTTCTGGAATGGCGCAACACGTGCCATCGAAAGCCTGTCAATGCCATATACCGGATCTCCAATAGTAGAAGCACCCACATTTATCGGCACCGATCCGTCTATATCACAGGTAATATCAGCTATCACATCCAGCCGCCAGTCCAGCCGTTTTATGTCCTCCTTTTCAAAGAGTCTGGCTATCCTGCCCTCCCAGTAAATACCGTTCAGCAGTATATCAGCCTGGTTCACATAAGAAGAGAACAAACACTTATAAGCTTCCGGATGCGCATGAAAATCATCCCTGTGAAAAAGATCATTATCCTTCCTTGCATACAGGTCGGCGCCTTTAAGATGCGTAAAAACAGGATACTCATATTCATGAGTCAGAAAATCTTCCGGCTCTACAGCTTCTATATCCAGTTGCGACAGTATATCCAGCACCCCCGATGCTACCTTGCCCGATCCTGTAACCACTATTTTCATGTTAGGCAGCCTCATGCGTTCATAGGCCTTTATCAGTTCCTTATAGCTCCTTACTTCATGAGCCGCAGGCAACCAGTAGTTGCCAAATTTATGACCATAGGTAAGTAATGCATTATGCGCGCCTACTATTCCGGCAAACATACCAAACCCAAGTATGCGCTGCTCATCGGCATAGGTCAGGCACTCATAATCTATCATCCTGATGCGCTTTTCAATCATGGCGCGCATCATGCCCTGGTTATACGGCTGTTTTTTCTTGGTATGCGAAAAGAAAAAGTAAGTCTTGCCAGCCATAAGGTATTCAACCGGAACTTCCTTTATGCCCATCAGTATATTACATTGCTCCAGATTGTCGGTCACCTCCACACCTTCGGCCAGGTATTCCCCATCCGAAAAACAGCGGGTAGGCGATGGTTCTACTATGATCTTCACAAACGGATAATCCTCATTTATCTTGGCACACTGCTTGGGTGTGAATGCCACACGCTCATCTGCATGTTTTTTCCTTTCTCTTAATAGGCCTATCCGGAGCATCTTTCGTAATTTTGCTGCAAAGATAACACTCCATCTTACTAAATATCATGACCAACTACTTTGAATTATATCATCTTCCGGTTACTTTTCATCCCGATCAGGTGGAGATAAAGAGTAAATTCTACGAATTGAGCCGGCTCTACCATCCCGACCGGTTTTCCCGTTCCGGTGCCGCCGAGCTCACCAAAGCCCTGCAATTATCGGCTACGAACAACGAGGCTTATAAGACTTTTAAAAGCCCCGATGCCACCATGGCCTACATCCTCAGGATGCATAACCTCCTCGCCGACGATGAAAAATATGCCCTGCCGCCTGCATTTCTTATGGAAATGATGGATATAAATGAGGCAGTAAGCGAATATGAGATAGATCCCGATAATAAAGATGCCCGAAACATGGCTATAACCGCCCTCAGCGAGCAATTGGAGCTATGGGAGGATGCTACTGCAATTATGGTTGATCGCTGGGAAAAAGGCGACAAAACCAACGAATTATTGCTCGAAATAAAAGATCAATATTTTAGAAAAAAATACCTGTTGCGTATTAAGGAAAGAATCGATAAATTTGCAGCCCTTTAGCAGAGTAGTAAGTATTGAGTTGAAAGTAGAAAGTTTGCGGGTAACCTTATTTTCGGTTAACAGCTTAATACTATATCCTAACTACTTTCGACTAAAACAAAGGCCCCGATGGCGGAATTGGTAGACGCGCCAGACTCAAAATCTGGTATTCGCAAGGATGTGCAGGTTCGATTCCTGTTCGGGGCACGAACAGCTTAATGAGCTGGTAATCAAAGAGTTGTACACACGTACAGCTCTTTTTTTTATCCTGTTTTTTAGAAGTGTAAAAACGAACTTGCACTAAATTTTGCACTATGCTGCTCCGAAAGTCGCTTCCAGAGCCTCTTTTAGTAAAAACCGATAATGTGTTTGTAATTGTCCAGCGCGTCTAAAATTCCGCCATCAGTGCAGCATCGTATTTTAATGTACGTTATTCAAACACATTATTAAGCGCATATAATCTATGTGTAAATGTGTTAGTGACATATTCGGGAAAAATTTCCCAAACACTATTTTATTTGTACTATTAGACATTGGTTTATCGTTTACTTACGAAATGTTCAAAGATATAAAATACACCGAATATGATACCAGGCAGCGATATGAGAATGGAGGAGTTATTAATGTACCATACTCACAAACAACTTCGTACATCCTATGAAGAAATTTTTAAAAAAGCATCTGTTATTAAAAAAATGAAGGAAATGGGATTGTCCATTAATCCAACACTAAGCAACCTCGAAAAACATTTTCATGTCATAGATGAATTAAGGAAAGAATTTGCCGGGAAGTATGAATTTGCACGGGATAAAATCGAATGCACGAAAAATAAAATACTCGATTATCAACATTATTATGATAGGAAGCTTAGTCATAAAATATTGGGTGTTATCCAAAATGATTTGCCTGTTACGGACGATGATATAAAATGGCCGCCCTCTTACGTATCCTATCACTGCAAGCAAGAAGGATTTGACGCCAGGTTAAGCTCGTTGCATATTGTTATATTATACCAATTGGGGTTCGCAGAAAATATTATACTCCGGAATTTGGAACCATTTTTAAAAGAACTTGCAAAAGGAGTTGCCATTGTGAATTTTATAGATGAACTGAATAAACAATTGCCGCCGAACACAGTAAAATTAAATGTTTCTAAAAAGGATGATAAAAAGCAACTATCTCATCCTGCAATTGGTATACTTCATGCATACCTGTCCAACAATAACGAGGGTGAGCCTATAACCAATGATACTAAGGACGATATTGCCCGTATATATGGCTGGATGAATAAGAATAGTGGGCATTCTATTTATCAGCAATATCTTAAATTCTCATTACCATCAAGCAGAACTAATAGCTATGGATTAAAAGCAGACACACTTAAACTAAAGTACTTTGATGAAGTAATCACCTATTTGAATGAACAGGATTCATGCAAAAAATCTTGTACACAAGCAGAGCAAGAAGCAAGAAAATTCAATGATTCTTTTTATAAGAATTACCCGGATAAAAGATAGTAAGTCCTTATAACCGCTTACGCCCACCCGTTTTTATTCCCTTTGTATTCTAATCAAAAAAAGGTACAAGGTTATGAAACAAGAAGTAGAAGTAAGTGCACAATGCAAGACACTCGTTTCGAAATACGAGCCAGTTATTGAAGACCGCGGTATAGATACACTCGCGTTACACCCCGACCAGACAGACGACCCGAATGAAGGCGTTGAGATTCTTGCCGGTTCACTGGAAGAATTTGGACAGGGCAGACCTATATACTGTGTTTACGGTGCAGATGGTCAATTGCTCATCATAGAAGGCTCCAGGCTATGGAAGGCTGCGAAGCTCAGCGGGTGGGTAACCGTGACGGTTGTGATACTGACTAAGATAGAAGTTGATGAGGTAATGCCGCTGATGTTCGCCCTTAAGTCCCATCAGGGGAGAATTAGCTATAAGGTGATTGCCCTCAGATATGAAAAGGTAAAGGCCCATGCGCAGAAATTGCTTTGGGATGGCAATGAAGAATCCGATTTCGAGGTAAGGAAATACCTTCGTACAGTCTTTGGTTTTAAGAACGATCACTACGCATCAGATTTTCAGTCCATCCTTGATTCGCCCGAGCGCGAATACCTTCTGGATCAGCTTGACAACAGTATGCTGAGTTTCTCAAAGGCTATAAAAAAAGCGAAGGGCAAAGCCGATATACCTAAGCCAGATACCGAGAGCCACAAGGATAAACCGGATGTATATATGTGTCCAGATTGCCCCAGGCGTAAAGCGTTCCTTGCAAAACTTGAAAGCGACCAATGTGCAGATACCATTGATGACCTTAAAACAAAAGAAGATTAACCATAAAAATAAAAAAATGAGAAAACAATTTCTATTTAGACAGCCCAACATTGTATCGTTATACAGCGGTTGGGGCGGTGGCGACCTTGGGTTTCACCAAGCGAAATATTTAACGAAGCTGGCAGTGGATTTCGATAAACACTCACGGGAGTGTTTCAAATTGAACTTCCCGGGCGTTGATGTCCAGGGCTGGGATTTATCGCGGTTGAGCGGTAAATTATTACTACAGTACCTCGGCATGGCTGCCCTTGGTATTGATGTACTGCTAATGTCCCCGAGTTGTCAGGGCATTAGCGCTGCGGGGAAATGCGACCCTTTCGATGAGCGTAACCTGTTGTTCCTTAAAAGCATAAGGAACATCGTACCACACGCGCAGCCAAAGACATTTATAATTGAAAATGTGGATAACCTGCTGTACGGTGACATGCGCGTGTTCTATGACATGGTCATAGACGAGCTTAACAAGCTGGATGACTATGAGGTTGATGTAAGGGTATTGAATTCTCTACACTACCACACGCCGCAGTGCCGTAACCGCGTAATAATTATGGGAGTGCATAAATCTTTAGGTTTAATGCCATCATACCCCGATGCGGACACCGCTAATATCTCAAAGCTGCGTATAGAAGAAGTGCTTCCTGAAATTGATGGTTTATTATACGGCTATGGGTTTGGTAAATTCAAAGCCCGGGATGAGTTCGCAAACACGATAACAAAAACACGCAACCTGATGGCGTTGGTGAATAATGAGCCCGTAAAGCTCACCACAAGACAGATACTGAAACTGGCTGGTTACCCAGATGACTGGAAGACAATCGGTTCGGACGAAAAAATCTGGAATCGTGTAGGTAACTCAATCATGCCGCCTTTGGCCTTTGCTTTAGCTAACCATATGGACAATACATTTTTTAATCCACAGATGGTTCAGCTCAATAAGTTGGTTGCATAAAACATATTTTGGGGAATATTTCTGAACCTGCTGAGCTGAGCATCTGTATTGATTTGTAAACCTCACGACCTTTACATAAACATTACATTATGTTTGGTGGGAAATATTTCCCAGATAGATTTCGGGAAAACAAGAACCATACATATGTGATAAGATAAGTTTGGCGGGAAATATTTCCCAAACAGTAAGGATCACAGCAACTATTTCGCTAATATTTTTTAAACGTTTTTTATGAAATAAAACTCCCTACTATGCTTTACTGTTTGCATACAAACTACTATTTAAAAGAGTAATGAAACATGAAAGATACGTCCCTCAATATATATCCGATCAGATCATAGACGAGCTGATAAAAAAATTGCTAAGCGACAGAAAATACTATCCCAAAATGCCTGAAAGCTTCAAGTATGAACTAACCGTTAGGGATAATTTTTATGAAAGCCGCTTCAAACACGGGATAAAGAAAACGCCCCTATCGTATTCTAAAACGATTCCATCGTCGCACTGCATGTTGGAGTTTGAGATCATGAAAGAAACCAATGGCAAGCTTGAACCATCGGGTATATTAATGACAGAGGAAAACCAGAAGATCAAAGTAACCATCTCCGGCGTTGCAGATAGGTACTACTTAGAAATAGGAGCAGAAAGGCTCAGGCAACTACTGACGGCATCGCTTGTAGATACAATAACCAAACCATGTGCCGAAGGGGTAAAAATATACGCCGTCATTGTGATTGAAATACAAACTCTGGTGGACAACTGTGTAACGCTGCGGTAGTAGCGTTCCTTGGAGTTTCTGTTATATCCTGTTCACTCCTGTTTCTGTTTGAATGCAAACCAGCACTGGCTTGCCGGCTTGTCCAGAAAGGGAACCAAACATAACTCGCGAAATCTTACCATGTAATATTAATATCTACATTTTCTGGAGCTTAAAAATAATTCCCCATATTCTTTACAAGTTCTCCGGATACGGCTAAATTTATGGAAAGAACGCTATTTAAAAGATAGAATAGAAACGAGTACATTTTCTGAGTAGGCGCAGGAATGGAAAGTATAAGATAATGAGTTTAACAACTCAGGCCCGGTGCAATCGCCTACTTGCTACCGGGCTTTTTATTTTTAATGTTCAGTTTATTTAAAGGTGGCATTGCTAAAGTACGGCCTTCCGCAACCATATCCATCGAAAAGCTTCTTAAGCTCATCAAGACCCGGAATATAGCCGTAGAAGAAATCAGGAAACTCGACCCGGTCAAACTCGGCAAAGACGAATACGACAAGCAGAAAGACGCACTGAAAGTTAAGCTCGATAACATCACGCCGACTTGCACGGTATCATACCGCGACAAGAAGCACATCGTGAATTTCAGCGGCTACATGTATCTCGACGTAGACTTTGACCCGCAAATTTATTCCCAGGAACAAACCAGGGAGAAAAAGAAGGAAATTATAGAGAAATACAAAGATGTGGTTAAGCTCGTCTGTATATCAACTTCCGGCTACGGTATTTCTATTCTCGTTAAGGTCGAGAACGAAATAAGCGAAAATAATTTTGCTTCCATCAGGAAGTATATATGCGAGGAAATATTTACAGACCTGCGTTTAGATCCTCACACCAAAGACATAGCCAGGGCTTGGTACATACCGATGGACGAAGATTGTTACTACAATCCGTATTCTGTTATAGAAATCCCCGAAAGTGCAATTCACACTATACTTAATTCTTCTTCTGATTCTGTACCATTTGCACTTTCTGAAAAAATCAATGCCGGTAGAAAGACAGGGAAGGGAGATTACGAGTACAATCTTGTTAAAAGTGAAGTATGGAGCAGCGAACTAAAATTTAAAACACATGTAGAAGTAAAGAACCGGGTATTCGATATGAGGCCCGTGGAGTACTGCGAGGTTTTCATACATAAGAATTACAGGATACCTGACAAAAGAAAAATGCCGGAGTTCGGCAGGTTGATACATAGTCTCATCTACCTGAATCCAGATGCGAATCCAGATAACATATTCAGCTACATAAGTTACATCAACCAGAATAGGACTGTAAAACCGGCATTGTTCAAAAACCTAAAGCGATATTTCGATATGGTTTACTGTGGCGTAAAGAAAAATGGTATCCTGAAACCGAATATAAAAATTAAGACATTCCACTGTAAGGATAATACCATCTCACCGTTAGAACGCAACATGCTATCAAAGAGGATAACAGCTTTGTATCGCATGTATGTATCATCAGAGATGGTTTACTGTGCTAAAAGAATTTTGGAGTTATCGAAAAGTGCAAATCACACTATACTTAATCCTTCTTCTGATTCTGTACGATTTGCACTTTCACCGTGTGGACGGATCACTCAGCAGGTCGTATGTGATTTTATAAACGAAAGAGCAATACAGATAAATGAGGATTGTAAAAAGAAGGCAATAAGCATTCGCACTGTAAAGACATATTGGGACGTTGAGCCAATAGACTTCGACGAATTTGTGGAGATGGAAAACGAAAAGATCGTAATAACGTATGTCCCGGTCGAACTCAACAGCCAAAGAGTTGATAGCGGAGTTCTGGATACTCAAATTCCCGAAGAAACGGCAATAGCGATGGAAGATAAGTCAGAAACGGGATTAACGGCAGCGGAGCAAGAATACATCGACGGATTAGAGAAGATGCGCAGGAGGGACGAAGAAAGAACCAAAGAGCAGGAAATGATACGACAATCATATCTTGACAAGACGGTCAAGGGTAGTCGGTGGTGAAATCACACCAGATTTTTTTCCTCTACGGCAACGTCCAGTAATTCAAACAAGCCATCCACATTGAATCTACAATAACGGCACGATCAACGTGACAGCAAACATAAATTATAATAATAATGCCTCTTAAGGTTGATGTTCTCCTAATGATAAGCGTTTTAAGAATTTGAATTTACCTTTGGCTAAATCATTAAAAATATGGAAAAGCAAAACGATTCGGACACTTATTATCACCACTTTCAGAAAAATTTAGAAGAAACGATACTCGGAATTTATACGACGGATATAAATGGACTCTGTCATGTAAATTTAATCAACATATCTATCTTCGAAGAAGGCGAAATAGACGAGGAGTTTATAACAGTATATTTAAATTAGATATTTGTTGTTTTAACAACTAAAATAACAAATTGAAGCGCAAGAATTTGCGCGCGGTCTGGCCATACAAACAGGTCGGTGGATTGGGTGGCGAGTACCAGAAACGCGCATGGAACCAGCTTAACTGCAAGCATCCTTTCTGGGATTGTACAATACCCGCGCACAGTTGAAAAGAACGTGAGCGCGCGGAAAGTCCCCCCGCGCTGAATGGACGCGCACAACTACTGTTCTTTCTTACAGCTAAAATAACTTGGCAGTACATAAATCTCAACAAGCGCGCGCCGTGCGCGTTTCGGAGTATAATAGAAGCCAGAAAATAGTTTTTTAGTATAAATAGCTTACATGCAGTCGGCATGCTCCCAAACGAGAAACGGTAAAATAGTGTGTAAAGAAGCTATACAAAAGAAAAACGGAGGCTGTTGAAGACCCCCGTTTAAATTCACAGATATTTGGATGCTACTTGATTTTGTAACCAAGCCCCTTAGCAACAGACAGAAAATTGACCATAAGCGCTGCTGTCCATTGGTTACACACGGCTATCGGTTCTTTCTGCCCCTTTATTTTTATCAGTTGTTCCGCTTTCATGAAGTAGCGAGGCTTGCTGCCGGACAGTTTTTTTGCATCACTTTCGTTGGAAAAAACGCCGAAACGCTTCATCAAAGTAGGGGGAAACACTTCCTGTAATTGCTTAAACGTAGTTGTTGGGTTATCCTCGATGTATTTGGCAATTACAGCACGAACAAGTGGCCCCTTGCCGTATTCCGCGCCTCCAAATTTGTACTTGCAAGTGTCCCGTCCTGTTCCCTTATTCTTTGTTTTTATCGCGGCTGGCGTTGCTTCTGTTTCCACAGCTTCATCATTTTCGCCCTCTGCTGTTTCCTCTGTCAGCAAGTTTTGTTCCTCTGTTTCTGTTTCATCAACCACAAGTTCCTCTGCGTCAGCTTCGGCAAGGGAATAAGTGGTTTCGTTGCCTTCACCCGTTGCGGTGATTTGTCCATCATTCACCATCTTTTTTAGGAGGTTGAATAACTGTAATCCTTTAAGTTCTGTACCCTCCGTGATGGCTGTCTTAGTTGCATTGGGGTTCTCCTTTAAGAACGCGATCAACTTGTCATTTGTCGTTTGCATAATCGTTTGTTTTTGATTTTCGATATAGCGAGGGTAGCAGCAATCCACGACAAAAGGAAATATAGTGGGCGTATTTTGAGGGTAAAAATAGAACTTTAGCAATTTTTAGCGTTTCAGGCAGGTTGTTTGCTGTTCCAGGATGCCACATAGCTTAAAAGGTCGTCTGCCAAAACTGTAAGTTCTGATTTGGCAATGGGCTTGCGGGGAGCTAATGCAGGGTTGGATATATGCCGTTGCAGATCGGTAATGCTAACTATGTATATGGTTGCATCGTCGCTATAGGCGGACACATCTTCCGTAATGAGGTAAGTCTCTGCCGGGTTCTCGTCAGGGTAAGGTTTGATTATCTTAACTACCTGTCCTTGTTTCGTTGGTACTATCTGGTTGTTCATATTCCTGTCTTTCTGTAACGTGAATATAGCAGATGGTTACCTTAACAGGATGAAAATACAAACACATTCTTTACGCCAATGTAACCAGCCAGAAAGTATGGGCTATCAAATTATTCTATCATCAACAAATCTGACAAAGTAACGTTGAGCACCTTAGCGACTTTGTATAGTGTGGAGATACGTGGATTTACTCTGCCAGATTCCAAACGGGACATATTCGATTTTTCATAGTCGAGTTCGGCGGCAAATTCTTGTTGCGTCATACCCTTTTCTGTCCTTAGCTCAACAATTCGTGTACCAATCTTAGCCAACAACTCTTTTTCTTTCATCAGTTATCGAAATTGATAACTAAGGTTTCGGATTTTTATATATTTGTGGTTATTGAGAACGATAACCAACATTTTAATATTAACTCAAATTTTACAAGATGAAGAAAAAAGCCTTAGTGATGTTCCTTTTGGTAACAATCACATTTTCTATAGACAATGTTATAAGCGCACAGCAAAGTAAGTGGGTAAAACAAAAGGGAAACAGCCCTACTGAATCACTCACAATAGCAGAGAAAGAAGATACGTCAGTATGGCTTGTGTGCGATAACCAACTTAATATTGTTTTCAAGACGAAATTTAAAAAGGATACCGCTTTTTTTTACGTGGTGAGTTCTGATAAAGGCCAAGTTTTTTCCACGTTACATACTAAGGAAGGGGCATTATTTGCTAAGTGTAACTTGGTAAGTAAGGATAAAATACACCTGACATACTTTGACAAAAGTTTTATCAGAACTGTTAACTCTGTTTACCCAAATGCGTTTTCAAGTGAGATGTGTCGGGCGGCTATCAAAAAGAAAAGTATCGAAGAAATGTTAAAGAACAGACAGGCTCTTACAAATAAGCAGATTGATAATGGAGGCGGAAATATTCCAACAATGGCGCAAGCCATGTCAGCCACTAAAAGATTAAGTACAGATATGATGAATGGTAAGGCTGCTATGGGATGGAAGGAAAATCAGCAAATCATAAAGTCATGTCTTTATTGCCTCTATATTAAATCCTTAGATTCTATTAGCGACGCTGACGTATGGAACTATTACGATGCTTTTGATCCTTTACCCGAAGATTTAAATGAATTTCAACAACAAAAATATTTAGTGAGCGGTAAAGAAAAATTAAACAGTATAAAAAACGATACTTTAGTCATGGCGAAGGATAGAACGTATATAACTACAGCAAGCCTTGGCCAATACAATTTTGAAAAAGGTGGATTTACGTTTCCGGCAAGTAAAAGAGGTGATGATGGATTATATCCGCGTAGTAAAGATGAAGATGGCAGGATTTTGGATCGGGGAACGCATTTTGACTTGATTCATCCGTGCTTATATATCTCTTTTGAGAACTTAGAATTAGATAAACAGTTATTAATGCCTGTGGATGCTGCTAAAGCGGAAGAACTAATAAATAAATACCCCCGAGGATCAGAGCGAACCGTTTATTGTATATACACATTCGATTATGCGGATAATCATTCTTATCGGGGGGACTACAATGGTCATAAATCAGTGTCATTTATTCAGAATGCAATCGTAAAATCCATAGATTTTTATATAGACAAAGAATGCACCCAAAAAATTGCATTTGTCGCACTTTGAATAATAGCACTCACTACCAAATTGAAAAATAAATAATCATGAATAAAAAACGGGCAATACTAATAGCATCACTATTTCTGATTGCATTTGTAGTTGGAAGTTATTTGTTCCACATATCCTCTGCTAAGAAATTAGCCTATGTCAGAGTAACGAATTATAGTAGGTGGCCTGGGCGACATGATGTAGCTTGTCTGGTGGTGATTTTAAAAAGCGACCCGAACAAATGCTTTCATATTCTTGAATTTCCACCGGACAAAGAAGCAGCTAAAACATTGGATAACCCTGCATTTAACCACACTCAATATAGTTTCCTGTTTAGTTTAGACCCTGCCACAGATGATGCCCGAAAAAGGTTTCGTGTAAAAGAGCATGGAGGTAGCGGAACACCTGAAGGTTTAGCTGATTATAGTGATTTATACGATGCCATTGTTGCTGGCAGCAAAGACGAAGGATTATGGGAGCCAACAAATTTGTATTACGAAATAAAAGACGGAGATGTTTATGAAAAAAGTTCGGGTGAAAGACTGATAGATTATCTTAGTCAAAACGAAAAAATTCCTGCGCTGCTAAACAACACTCAATATACTTCTTCCAATTCAAACGATATACACGAGCCTCTAAACTCACAAAATCAAGGTGCATCAGATACTACAGTTATAGGAAATAGTTTCGCAGATGAACCAAGCAGCTCAACGAACAATATAAATAATAGCAAGTCTTCTCCCCAAACTGAATCGTCCGAAGATGGTGCCGCCAAACATGACCTCTCATCAATACCTGGCTTTTATAATAAGAAGATTTATAAAGGTGAGAATAAGGAATTTCTTTTTCTGTATAAAGGCGGAAAAGTAGAGATTACATTTGAAGATGAACCAGGACATATGATAATGTACAGTGGCACTTATAAAGTTAATAACACCGATATTTTTGTAGTCTATACCGGAGGTAATTTCCATGCGCATAAGCAACGTGACGGCAGCTTGTGTTCGGAAAATGATTTAATCTTTGAACAAAATTGTAGTTATTAATCACAAAGCTTTTAATCGTTCTACATAGACAAGGAATGTACCCAAAAATTTGCAACTATCGTTCATAAACTAACCACAGTAAAATAAATAACAATGAAAAAATCAAACTTAGTTCCATTATTGGCAAGTATCATACTCTTAGCATCTTGTCATAGAACAGACTTCTCAAACCCAGAAGATGTATTAAAAAGCTATCGCACACTTACAATGGAAAACAAAAACGATGTTTTGTATGACGAATATTTGTCAGCGAGATCAAAAGAATTTGTGACGAAAGATGAATATGTCAAATCACGAACTGTACCTGATACCGGCTTAAAAGAAAGAAAGCGTTTAGAATCAAAAATATCTTCTTTTCCAATGGACGTAAATAACCCATCGTATCGGAGATTTAAAAGTGAAGAAACTTGGATGATTAAATTGGATACTGTTCATGACTTAAAATACTATACCCTGATAAATGAAAATGGTAAATGGAAAGTTATCTGGTGGCAAACACTATTATCATTTGCAGCGGAAAAAGATAACGCTGGAAATTATTCAGAGGCTCGTAAAACGTTAGAAAAAATAATTGATTTAGACCCATTTTCTGGAAAAGCGTATGTTTTTTTATCTGAATTGTAAATCGTCAGCATAAAGTGGACTAAAAAGAACATAACTTTAGATAGTGTTTCCATTGTTAACCAACAAAAAATGTAAACATGGAATCAAAGAAAAAGCAGTCCACAGAAAACT
>CAIUZK010000106.1 GCA_903903635.1 uncultured Bacteroidota bacterium | reverse complement strand
ATAATGACACAAATGAAACGGATTAAGTAAACTATATTTGTAACAGTGAAGCAACTAAATAACGCACTCATTTTTGAGATTAACTATGGTGGGTCAGTTTGGCGAGGAAAAGAGGGGTCACTTTACGCGGAATATCCACCTGACTCAACATAAACGCCGATAAACTTTTCCGCCTGATATTCAAGTCTATTCCCAACGCCAATCCCCTTGTCCATCAAAAGGTACTTCATGTCATCTGAATTAATAAATAGGTGAAATTTGCTAAAAGCGTCTTTGTGCTTCTTTTCAGCCTCATCGAATTTGGTCGCAAGCCAACCATAATTCACGTTAAAAGATTTCTCCGGTTGTTTGAAATTCTTTTTATCAGGATGATTCTTTGGCATTTCCATCAAATTAGAGCGATCATATGTTTTTGGTGCAAATTCTAATGTCGTTTCATCATGATTGGCCGTCCCTATAAATCTTACATTTTCTGGTACCTTAAGTTTTCCACCCTTAATTAGAGTTGGCAATACTTCGTCCGGCGTATTTGAAAGGTTGATGTATCGTTCGTTTGGCGATTGCTCAAGCAGTGAAAGAAAGTCTGCGAAATAATGTTCAGGTCTTGATAGGTTCATTTCATCCAAAATGATTAAAAATAACGTGTCACTATATTTAGGTTGATTGGCCAGATATAGTGCTTTGAAAAAATCCGTTTCTTTATACTTATGTTCAAACGAATTGTAATAGCCCATTAAATCCATGTTGTCGCGCCACCCCGACTGAACTGCGCAAATCCGGTATGGAGCATTGTTCGTATTGTCCTTGTCAATACCAATATAATTTGTATCTGAAACGAGTGCCTTTACAAATTCTCTCGGCAGGCTTGTCTTACCGGTTCCGCTTATTCCCTGTAAAATGCTTATAGGTGACATGTGTAGCCCAGCAAGAAATATCCGTATCGTTTCAAGAGAATAATAAAATGGCTTATCTGACTTAAATGCCATCCATTGCTGAATATAGGATGATAACTCTTTTAAGCTGCCTGGTAACGTTAAACAGTAAATGAACTCAGGATATATATCGTAAATCACTACTATTCATAAATGAAAGTGTAAATTTTAGTATATACTACTAATATTAGTAGGTTAAGTAGTTGTTATTATGGCTTAATTTTGCACCAATTAATCAGCTAACCGGAAAAATAGGCTGGTTTTAAGAAGATTTGGAAAATATACTCCTAAATATAGGTATACTCGAAGACAATTTGCCCTTGCGCGAAACGATAGAGCAGTATCTTGAATTGAAGGGAGGATATAACATCGTTTTTTCAACAGGCAGGGTAGGCAATATACTTAAGGAAAACTATTACGAAGTCCCTGATTTTATTCTGCTCGATGAGCATTTGGAGGATGCCTCAGGGATTGATGAGATCAAATCGATAAAGAAGAAATTCCCGGAATCAAACCTGATCGTTATTACAGGTGATGATAACCCTAAACTGATCATGAAGGCTTTGGAGAATGGGGCCAGCGGGTATTTATACAAGCCGTTCACTTTGGCCCAGGTGGTAGATGTTTTTAAAGAAGTGATCATAAATGGCAGTTTTCTGCAGCCTGGTACAACTACCAAGCTGATCAATATGCTCAACAAGAAAAAGGAAACAGATGATCTGGTATTTGATAAGCTCACAAAAAAGGAAAAGGAAATTGTGGGCCATATTTCTAAAGGGTTGAGTTATAAAGAAATTGCCGACACATTGGGCATCACGTTTTTTACTGTAAACCACCACATAAAAAATATTTACCTTAAGTATGATGTGAATTCAGCAGGCCAGCTTATATTTAAATTGAACAATAAAAATTAACTCTTTCCGGTGAGCTATTTACTGGATGGTTTTCCAGTGTATCCTGTTTTGGGCTGAGTATAGAACTTAAAGAAATTTTTAAAGAAAACGTTTTAGAATGTCGGAGTTTGTTTTTAGTCATGAGCAATTTGCAACAATGTTTCCATATTATATATGCCTGGATAAACAACAGCAAATAGAGTCTTATGGCAATTACATACCACAGTTGTGCGGCATCGAAAAAGGTAAGCAATTCAACTCGCTTTTTACCTGCATCAAAAAGTCCGGTAAAAGTAGTTCACCAACAGATGTTGTTCCGGTAAATGAAATAATAATTATCCAGTCATTAACCGCCGTTCACATCAACTTTAAAGGCAAGTTCGAATACCTGGACAAGGACAATAGAATGATATTTCTGGGTACACCTTCCTATGTCATTGGCAATGATGAAATTGACCTGCAGTTTAAATTGTTCAACAATTCTTATGAGAACAAATTATTCAGTGGCAACAATCTGTTCCTGACTATTAAGTACAGCAACCTTGAAGACGTAGTTAATTATTTTAAGGAAAAAGAATACACAGATAGTTTCAATACCCCGAAAAACAAAGAAAGCAATTATGCCATAACCATTTCAGATAATGATGGATGTGTGGTGTGGTGTAATAAGTATTTTGAAGAACTTTCTGGCAGGCCCTATGATGAGGTAATAGGCAAAAGGCCCAGAGATGCCATTTATGGCAAGCGCTCGGTTTATATCGACAAGAACTTTGTTGATTATAATGTGCTGAAAGGGGAGCCTTTCTATTTCGAAAATATAGGGTATACAAAGGAGGGTAAAGAGTTCTGGTTTGGTGTTGTTGTACACCCTGTTTTTAATACTCAAAATGAGATTATTGGCAGGGTTCACTTATTGAAGGACATATCGGTAAGTAAATTGCGGCAATTGCAAACAGAAGAAAATGAGAATTTACTCTTGCTGTCATTAGAAGCCTCCAGGGTAGGAGCATGGTCATATGATGTGATTTCTGAAGAGATCAATGTTTCAGACTTATACAAGAGTATTGTAGGTTACAGAAAAGAGGGGAGGTTAACCAGTGCAGATTATATGGAGATGATGCATCCGGAAGATCAAACCATTTTTAATGATATCATAGTTAACAAAATTACACCTACAACGCCCTCGTTCGCATTCGAAACCAGGTATAAAGTAGATGGTGTTTACAGGTATTTTAATGTGCGTGGTAAGTGCATTCAATGGGGTGGTAATGGCAAACCCATAAAACTGGTAGGCACTTTAAGGGATGTAAATGATGAAAGGACCAGGGTGATGGAACTGGAAAAACAAAAGCAGTTTTACCACAACATTATTGACCGTATACCTGCCGACCTGGTTTTGCTTACACTCGACCATAAGTATAGCTATATTAATAAAAAGGCTGTTAAAAACGACGAAACAAGGGAATGGCTGATTGGTAAAGACGATTATGATTATTGCAAGCTTAAAGGGATACCTGAATCATTTGCCGATCAGAGACGAAAAGCTTTTGATTCTGTTTTGAAAAACAGTGAGACAGTACAGTATTTGGAGACACAACGTAAAGATGATGAAGACCACTACCTGATGCGTATATTCTCTCCTTTATTTAATGAGGAGGGCAACCTGGACCTGGTGATCGGATATGGTGTAGATGTAACTGAGCAGGTAAAAAATGAACGCTATGCATTGCTGCAGGAAAACAGGATCAAGAATTTTTTGGACATAGCCAGGGATGGTATTTTCAGTTGCACATTAGATGGAGTGCTCAAAACCTGCAACCGGTCCTTTCTAAGGATTCTGAACATAGAGGATGGATTAAAAAAAGGGATCAATTTTTATAGTTTACTGGCTCAGGAAGAGCAGATCATATTGAAGGACAAGATAACATTGCTTATCAATACAGGGCAGGCGCAAAATGGTATTTTTACTATTGAGGCCCATCCGGGAGGAGACAAACTGTATATTGACTATACATTGATCCTTGATGCCAAAGAGGGTATGGATACTTTTGTAGGCAGGATATCAGATATAACTGAGCTGGTAATGAAAGAACGCAACATGCAGCAGATCATTGAGCATGAGGTGCAACTGAATAAGAACAAAAGCCAGTTCATGCATATCACATCACATGAATTGAGGACGCCACTGACTATTATACAATCTAACTCTGAATTACTTGAACTGATCTACACCAAGCCTGAGTTGCTTGCTAAAAAGAATCCACTAATATTAACCCACAGGATCATAAAAGAAGTAGACCTGATGACAGATATCCTGAATCAGCTCATGTTGGTAAGTAAGATTGAAAGTGGTAGTGTTGATTTCAATCCGGAAACTGTTGATGTTGCCGGATACATAGATACGGTTGCTGCAACATTTAGACCATATAGTGATGGGAGATATCTTGAAATTGAAATACAGGAGGGAATCTCTTCATGGTTTTTTGATACTAAAATCATGAAGCATGCATTGGTTAATCTGATCAGTAACGCTTTCAAATATTCGTATAACAAAAAAAGTCCGAGGCTTGCTGTAGCTATAGTTGAAGGAAAACTTACTTTTACAATAACTGATTCAGGTATTGGTATACCCGAGCCGGATATGAAATCACTTTTTCAGTCATTTTTCCGGGCTTCTAATGTAGGGGTAATCTCCGGCACCGGTATTGGGCTTATGGTTGTTGAGTATGCAGTGAAAAAACACAATGGTACTATTAAGGTTTCAAGTATTTTAAATAAAGGGTCGGAATTTACTATAAGTCTGCCCTGATAAAACATGATATAATGAGTAAAGAAAAGATTCTTGTAATCGAAGATGATGCAAACCTTAGGGAAGCGATTTGCACTTTTATTGAGATCAATGGACTCGACTTTGTCAGTGCTGCCAATGGCAAGGAAGGTTTATTATGCCTCACTTCGCAGGTGGTTGATATGGTTGTGTGCGACATAAACCTACCCGATGTGCTGGGATGGGAAATTCTGAAAGCAGTACGCAACGACCCAAGGATTTATAATATTCCTTTCATCTTTTTATCGGCCTATGCCGACAAGAAGGATGTTAATAAAGGCCTTGAGCTTGGAGCAGATGAATATATTACCAAGCCATTCTCGAATAAGGAACTTATCGAAACAATTTTCTTCTGGCTCAAACGCGCCAAGAGAGATGACAATTTGCTAGCACAGGACCTGAACGCCAAAGTACTGAACCTGATTGGAAGAAACATGTCTCACGATATCATTGAGCCTTTATTTGGTTTGTTATCTGAAGGGAGAGTATTAAACCAATACCAGGGACTGCCTGCCCATAATCATCTAGCAGAAACCGATGTCATCAATCACCAGATGAATTCGATCCTGTCTATTTATGCCTCTGGTTTCCATATTCAGCGCGATCTGAATAATTATGTTACTTATGAATCTCTGGTGAATAGTAAAACTAAGGAACTGGTCAATGATAAATTTACAGTAAATCTGGATCTGGCTGTTTTGTTGAATAAAATAGTGGCTACTTATAATACCATTTACAATCAGGAAATGCTTGCGGTAGAAACAAGCAGTCTATATAACTGGAAAGGTTCTGAAAAGCATATCAACATCATCTTTACAGAGTTGATCGATAATGCCATAAAATTCAATATTGGCACATCAAAGCCAGAGTTGTCCTTAACAAAGGGGGCAAATAATGGTTTCATTTTTACTATTTCCAATAGAATATCCAGCCTGGCGCAGTTTTCAGCTTCTGATATTGCGGCTTTTACAAAATTTCAGAAAGACGAATCCATAAGCGGATTGGGACTAGGGCTATTTGTAAGTAAAACACTCTGCGATTATTTCGGTTACAGCTTTAGCATGGACATTAAAGATAGCATAGTTACTATTTCTGTGGCCTCTTTGTAATCTATAGTGTAATTCATTTTATCTGCAGCTGGGTAGGATAACTATCCGGCTGCAATTTTTTTGTGCACACTTTTTTTGGCTTAGTGTTTTTTACTACTAACATTAGTGATAAATACAAAACTGGATCGGTATAGTTTTGCATTTGTTAAACGTATTATAACAGCCACGCTTAATTGTTAAACCATTTATGCCTACATCCCCAACCTATTTATGATGCTTAACCTGATAATGTAAGATAAAAATGGAAATTAACTCAAACAGCTTCCGGCTAATGGCTGATAATGCCGGTTGTGGTATCCTGATCATTGGTAATGATGAAAAGATCATTTTTGCCAACAGGCATGTAAATAATGCATTTAAATATCCCGATGTTGGATTAGAAGGCAAACCGATTGACTTGCTTTTTCCAGGGCAAGTATTTAGCCCCGATTCCTTATCGCGAATAATGTTTATTAATCCAAAAGGACTTGATGGCTCACTGGAGCATAAAATGCAAGTAGATGGTTATGCAGCTGATGGGAGCCGGTTCCCTGTTGAAATTGCATATTCCACCTCCGTGAACGATGAAAGTATTTTCATCTGTCCTTTTACAGAACATAATAAAGTTTGCAAAAGTGAAGAAAACAAAACAAATATTACTAAGAAGTGGCTTGCCTTGATAGGTGTAATAAACAAAGCAATTATTTCATCGTTAAGCGAGGAAGCGTTGTTTAATGAAATTTGCAAAGTTGCCGTCGAGATTGGCAGGTATGAGGTTTGTTGGGTTGGCAAACCTGATATAGAAACTAAGCTTTATAATCCTGTTGCAAGTTATAATGCCACTGCCCAGGACTATGAATTGTTGGGTAAATTAAAAATCGACACTAATGGTCCCACTTCATATGTAATGCAAACAGGGAATCATTATTTCTCCAATGACTTTAATAATGAAGTATGGAGCCATGATTTAAAGTCATATTTATGGGGCCGGGACTTTAGGAGTTATCTATGCCTGCCATTTAAATTAGCAGGTAAAGCAGTCGCAACATTTAATGTTTATGCCAGTGATATCAATACATTTGATGCAGAGCAGGTTTTTTTTCTTGACGAGATTTCCAATAGTATTTCATTTGCTTTGGATAATCTGGAGAATGAGAAAAACAGGCAAATTATAAATAATAAATTAACTGAAACAATTGCATTCCTGAATCACAGCGAGGCTATCGCGCATATCGGTAGTTGGCGCATTAGTTTTAAAACAGGAGAAGCATTTTGGTCTGATGAAACCTGCCGAATTTATGGTTACGAGCCAACCCCAAATGCACTCAGTTACATAGATTGGATATCAGCTGTGCACCCTGATGATGTAGCGATGGTTAAGAAAATAGATAATGAGGCCCGAAAAACGTTAAGCCGTGTTGAAAAAGAACACCGTATTATTCGTAAAGATGGTATGTTAAGGTATGTGAGATCTATATCTTTCTTTGAAACCAATACTGATAATGTACCAATAGGCATGTATGGTGTGATATACGATATTACTGATAAAAAGGAAATGGATGATGCCTTATCCCTCTCTGAGGCCAACTTGAGGTTGATAATGGATATGGTGCCCCAATGCATTTATGTAAGGGACTATGCCGGCAGGTTCAAGTTTGCCAACAAGAATTATGCTGCACTTTTTGGCCTGACACCAGAGGAATTGATATCCCTCAATTTTATAGAATTAGAAGCCCATTTAGTAGGCAATTATAGTATTGTGTCTGATTCAGACAGAGAAGTAATCTCAAGTGGGTTGTCTAAACGTCTGGAGCTGATGCCCTTTACCGATAAGAAAGGTAAACACTTAATTTTTAATGTCCTGAAAACACCATTTAATATGGTGGGTACTAAGGAGGTATTTGTGCTGGGCATTCTTGATAATATTACAGATCAGGTAATAGCAGAAACGGAAAGGACCAGGATGCTGGAAGATGTGGTAAAAAGAAATGAGGGCCTGCAGCAGTTTTCCTACATAGTATCCCACAATTTGCGTTCTCCTGTGGCCAATATTATAGGCCTGATTAATGCAATGAAAACACCGGGTATGCTGTCTCACAGCAGAGAGCGACTAATGGAAGGCCTGGATAAGTCGGTTGGTAAACTGGATATGGTTATTAAAGACATGAACAGTATCCTGCAGATAAGGGAAGGCGTAAACGAACAAAAACAGGAAGTTGTATTTGCTGACCTCGTTGATACCGTAAAAATCAGCCTGAATACAGATGCTGTTGATAGTATTAATATAGTTACTGATTTCAGCTTAGTAAATCATATTTTTGAGATAAAATCTTATATCTACAGTGTATTTCATAATCTTATAGCTAACAGTATTAAGTACAGGCAGCCCGATATCCCACTCACTATTGAGATAAGTAGTAAGAATATGAAGGACGCCGTTAAACTTATTTTCAAGGACAATGGCTTAGGTATCGATCTTAAAAAGAACAATGATGAGTTGTTTGGTTTATACAAACGTTTCCATAATGTAGCAGAAGGAAAGGGTATGGGGCTATATATGGTCAAGACCCAGGTTGAACGGATGGGAGGCTCCATACACGTATCAAGTGAGGTGAATGCAGGCACTGAGTTTAAAATTATAATCTCCACTAAACAACTTTAAAATCGAAAAATGACCCCTGATTTTGTTCTTATTGATGATGATGATATCTGCAACATGCTTACTGAAATGATGCTGTTTAATATTGCACCTCAATCTTCAGTTAAGCTTTTTAATAATTCGTTTGATGGTTGGGATTACCTGGCTTCTATTGCTGATAAAGAATTGACCAACCCTCTTATCATTTTTCTCGATATCAATATGCCCGGTCTGACCGGATGGGATATTCTCGACAATCTGAAGCTGCATGGCAACCAAATAAATAAGAATTGTAAGGTCTATATGCTAACCTCATCAATTGATCCTAAAGACAAGGAAAAGGCCAACAACCATGAACTTGTCAAGGGCTTTTTTGAAAAGCCTTTGATCAATCTAAATCTGAAGGCCTTTATTGATCTGGGTGATCAATAAATTAGTAGTACATGATTTGGAATATTGCAAATCAGACTACTACAATTAGGGATTTTTGCGGGTGTTTAATGGCATAATTTTGTTTCTGATTAATGGTTAACATAAATATTAACAATAGAAAATGAGGTCACTGGCGATATTGGAAGACAATACGGATCTGCGTCTTACCATAGAGGATTATTTCGGATTGTCCGGAACATTTAAGATCACCTGTTCTTCGGGAGATCATCGAAAATTACTCAATAGTAAGGCAGATATCGACCCTGATTTTATTTTGCTTGACATCCACCTTCAGCAAACCTTAGGGACAGACTTGCTTAAGGATATACGTGCTATGTACCCTGAGTCGCATGTGATCATGATGACTGGTGATAAGGATAAGCATCTGCTGGAACAATCGTTTAAGAACGGCGCATGCTCTATAATATACAAGCCTTTTAAGCTACAGGAACTTGAGTCTGTGATCAACCATGTGTCTGCTACAGGTAGTTTTATAGAGCCAGATGTGCTTACCCGTTTGCTGGGCATCATCAGTACCGAACCATCAAAGAATACCCAATTCAAACAATTTGATTTCACCCAGCAGGAAAATGACATTGTTGAAATGGTGATGAAAGGGGTAGAGTATAAACAAATAATTGAGCGCTTAAACATGCCGGCACACAGGCTCAATAGTAATATGAAACGTATTTTCATCAAAGCTGATGTCAAAAACCTCGCCGATTTAAGAACTGTAATTCACAAGTCAATTACGCCTGTTAAGCATTGATTTTTGAAACATGCTCTAAACTGGTCATTCCAAATCCTACACAATTGAGGCAGCTAATCGATTCACAATCAAAATAGCTCATTCTGCACTTTTTACCCCCGAAGTAAGGTGCACAAATACCGTGTTTTACCCCTTAAATTTGGGTCATTTAACGCTTTTTGGGCAATTTATGCCAACTTACCTTTGCATCGAAAATTTTTAACCTGAGTATATTCAGGATGGACTTAAAATCAAAGAACCATGTCTTACACAAGTTTTAATCTTACCCAATCTGCCGTTTCTGTTTATTCAGAATATATCTCCGGCGATGCCGGCCTTTGTGGCAAATTCACTACCAATGGTGGTAAATTACTGGTTTATTTCGGTGGTTCAGGAAGTGCAAATTCCAATCACCTGCCCGTTGGTGCCAACCTGCTTTTCAATGGTGAAGTGGTGGCATCGGCCCAATCCAACCCGGTGGGCAGCTCACGCAGGCCCTTTATGCCGGTTATGGTTTCCCATGTCCCAAAATCAAAGCTTACCAATTTTGCCATCGACCTCCTGCCTGGTACCCGTGCCGATGTGAACGATGTGTTCTCGCTGACGGTCATGGAGATACAGGGATAATACCTATTAGCCTCGTTTTACTTTAGGTCGATTAAAACTTGAAGTTATAAGTTATGCTTGGTATAATGGGGAGTATATACACCTCATATACAGTCACCTTTATACCCTGGCTTACAGTACCTGTATTATCTACATAAAGGAAGTATGGATTGTGGTGGTCGTAAACATTATATACCGAGAACGTCCACGATCCCTGCCATTTGTGTGGCTTGCTGGGTTGGGGTGTGTAGGTTGCCGATACATCCAGCCTGTGGTAGGCAGGCACCCGGTAAGCATTTATCTTACTGAACTGCTCCACT
>CAIUZK010000105.1 GCA_903903635.1 uncultured Bacteroidota bacterium | reverse complement strand
GTTTGCGAAGCAAAGCCCATACTCTCAAAATAGTAGATAAATACATACCAACATCACAATTATGTTTGAGGATACTACCAGACAGTAGTAAATGCTTAAAACTAAATAAGTTTAGTTTGAGCGAAAGAACATATACTTGTGAATGCGGTAATGTTCAAGACAGAGACATTCATTCTGCTTGTTCTATTTTAGAGATAGGGACAGGCAGAGTGAATGTTAAAGATATAGAAAAAGTGCTTGGGGAACATAAGCACTATAAATCTCAGGTAGAGAGACTGGCCTCTGACGCCTTTGGCGCAAAGTCAGTCTCTACGAAACCTGAAGCTCGCGGATTTATTCGTGGGTAGTTCACAGAAACCATTACTATTATGACAAATTACTATAAGCATACCAGCAAATACCAGTACGTTCATTGCCATTCATGTCTGCCATAATAAACATAGGCCAGCAATATAAATCTCCACCAGTTGTCGCAACATACCCTCGAGCAATTGCCAGCGCCTTTGATGCCTTACCTATTGTAGCATTACCGAAACATCTGATTGCTACTTCTTTGTTTTCGGCAAGAGCATGACTAATAGCACCAGCAAGCTTTCTGACGTTTTTCTTTCTTTCTTCAGGCTCGATATCTTTTGGATCTGCCTTGACCATCAGAACGCTTTTGCATTTCTCTACGTCAATAGGTTTACTATCTGCCGATTTTTCAGAAGCAAATGTCACAAAACAAATGCCGGTAAGTTCATTCTCGCCCATCTTGGTAGAAATAAAGGCAGGAGAGCAATCGAGCTGCAGATTTTGAACCCCTATGTATGTTTTTGCGATTGCTAAAGCCTTTGCGGCCTTACCTATTGTAGCACTGCCAAAACATCGAACATTTATCTCGCCCCGACCTCTCAACGAATGACTTATGGCACCGGCAAGTTTCTTTACATTGCGTTTACGGTCTTCCGGCAAAATATCGGGAGGATCGGCTTTAACTTTCAGGCAGTCAATGATTTCGCCTTCTTTAAGTAATTCTTCTGGTACTTCGATGATTTTTTTCTCTTCTGTCTCTTCATTGTTAGCAACCTTATTCTCTTCCATGACTTAACTCCTTAATTAGTTTATGTTTACCTATCAATAGCTACATTGATATTATACACAAAAAAAATAAAAGTGTGAATATTTTTCACACTTTTATTTTCAAGGAGTTAATTGTTATTATGATATCTTTGCCAGTATATTTCGCCTATTTCTTCTCAGCTTACGGATAGTTCGCATCATAAGGTCTGTTTCCTTGGTTTTTTTCATTTCAATTGTATAACAGAGCTTATCGGTGTCGGCAAGATCGTAATCTAAAACCACAAAATCGCCATGTATTGATGTGCTACCCTTGATTAAATCAAAAACAACATGCTTCTGTTTCTTCTTGTGTCTCAGCTTGTTAAACTGCCCACGACTGATTTTGATTTTGCCCTTTTTCGTTCGCCATTCTTTTAAAAGAGCCGCTATCGTATTGCCGTCGCTGAGTTTTCTAAGAAATACTTTGACACTAGGATTAGTAGTCATCACGTTTAGGGTTTCCTCAATGGCTATTTTATCGAAAGTACCATCATCAATAGCCATTTTGTCAGCTATGATGTCTTTTAGCGTACTCCCCGATCCGTCTT
>CAIUZK010000104.1 GCA_903903635.1 uncultured Bacteroidota bacterium | reverse complement strand
TCGTAGTACAATGGATAGTATAAGAGTTTCCGAAGCTCCAGATCCAGGTTCGATTCCTGGCGAGGCCACATACAAAAGTTGCAACTAATTGGTTTGTAATCATTTGCAACTACTAAACATTGATTGGGGTGCATGCTGGGGTGCAGTTGGCTTGGTATAGTCTCAGTTTGTTTGCTTGTTTGTAAGAATACAGCTGCCTTTCTAAAATTTGACAACTTTTTTTGTGCACCAAAGATAATTATCAACATGAATGTTCATTATGAATATTCCTTGAGGTAAATCTCGCACGTTTATTTCAACCGTGTTTGTATTGGTGCTATTTATTTCGATAAGTTTACTGCCAAGCATATTTAGTATGTCAATTCTTACTTGCTTTTGTTCATCACCGAATGAAATTGTACAAACTTCTGCAACCGGGTTAGGATAAATATTCAATGAATGACCATTCCTGTTTTGATCGTTAATTGATGTTGCTGAAGCATTTCGGACAAGCCTTACATAATTGGAACCTCTGATGGCATCGCCCTGTGGACCATGTGAGTAGCCAGTATAAGTAACCCCACTTACAACAACTGTTTTAACGACAGCATATCCATATGGTGGCCCTACCTTTGGATCACTTCGCTGGCATCCAGCCCCATGCACATCGACCCAATGCGTTTGAGTTGAAGGCCAACCCAACGCTCTGCCAAACGGAACATAATCTGCTTCAGCGCCGTTGCTTGACCCAGAGAAATAGCCTTCGTGTGTAGTACCAGACCAATAATATGGATAATCCAACTGACCTGCTTCATTAATGATAGTACTACATTGGAAATAGTTAGTATCAATAGCAGGCAAACTATCATAGTCTGGAGCATGTGTATAATCTACAATACTCTGAAGTTCTTTTATATTCGGCATCCTCCAGTCACTGTGACCTAAATAATTTGCGGCATTTTCTGTTCGTACCCAAGCCAACGCATTTTCCCAATTAAGCCCTGAGCCATTATCGGTCCTTGACCACATCAATCCAGTCGCATTATCTGTTGTAGTTTGGTCCCCGTTGTTTACAAAAGTATTGTATCCATAAGTAAGCGGGCCACGAACTAACTGAACATAGAAGGTTTTGGGCAGACCGCTAAGCACATCTACTGTATCATACCCTTTAATTCTTCCATCTGAGAAATTTACCCCAAAATCCTTAGTATAGCCAGATTCGCTGGGATTCTTGATGAAAATATTCGCAGACATATATTGTTGGTCAATTACTCGTTCTCCATGTGCCGTATTGCCATATGCAAATTTGAAATAATTGGTGTCTATAAAAGGAGTTAACCCAACTGATGAAGTTGAACCACCTGGGTCTGTGCCCTTGCCACTATAAAGTGAGTAGAGTTCTTTTATCGTTGGAATCCGCCAGTCATTGTACCCGCCATAATTAATAGCATTTACTGTAGTAAGCCAATTTTGAGCAGTTGCGTAAGTCATTCTATTAGCTTTTACTGGCGGTGTATTGGTTGTGTTAGGACTACGCATCCAGGTCAAACTTGTATTGTTATCATGAACTGTTTTCCCATCGGTACTAATAGAATAATTGGGCAACGTACCAATATAGGCAGCATCTTGCCCATAATAATTCGCTCCAGGTGAAGGACAAGTAATTAAAAATAAGGTATCATAACATGTGGTTTGAGCCGGATCAACAATAGAATATGTTTGACCATTACCAACATTACTCAACGACAAATAAATGGACACAAATAAAATAACCCTTAGAGTAATGATTTTTCGCATGACAACCGGTTTTGTTAATTGTTTAGACGTTTTCCAAGGGGAAAAGTCTTCTGCGCAAAAGATGATCTTGGTCATCTTTTTTTATGACGAAGATCATAATATCCTTTGTGCCAGAAATAATCTGAGGTGTCGTCTAAATAATTAATAGGGCATATTTATTCAGAAAATAAAAGGTCGTTTATGGTCAATTTGAAATTAAGAATAACCGCTGTTGCTTGTTTATTGGTGGTTTTTTCTACACAATTAAATGCACAAACAATTAATGAAGCATTAATACCCGGAGGTGCATTCGAAATGGGCGACCATTATGGATTTGTAGATTCAGCCCACCCAAGTGATGAAATTCCACTTCATGCAGTTAAAATCGATTCTTTTTACATCGCAAAAACAATAGCTACAAATCAGCAATACCTGCAATTTCTTGATTCTGCTTTGTCAAAAAGCCTGATTGAGGTACGTAGTAATATAGTGTACCTTACTGGTGACACCAACATTCTGTGCTACACAAATCAGTATTCATCATATTATAGCATAGGTTATGACGGACATTCGTTTTCCATTGTAGATTTCAGGGCACAACATCCCATGGTCGGCGTCATGTGGTTTGGCGCAGCAGCCTATTGCAACTGGTTAAGTAATAAAAACGGATTGCAACAATGTTTTAATGAAACTACCTGGATTTGCGATTTTACAAAG
Organism: uncultured Bacteroidota bacterium; assembly: GCA_903903635.1. Classification (GTDB taxonomy): domain Bacteria; phylum Bacteroidota; class Bacteroidia; order Chitinophagales; family Chitinophagaceae; genus Nemorincola. The sequence continues at coordinate 8,701 of CAIUZK010000104.1, read as the reverse complement.
AACGGTTATCGCTTACCAACTGAAGCCGAATGGGAATATGCTGGCAGGGGTGGTGATACTACACCTTATTACATATATCCATGGGGCAATACGCTGGATACCACAAAAGCAAACTGGCCAAATTCAGGTGACCCTTATGAAACGGGAGCTTACCCCTACACTACACCTGTCGGGTTCTATGATGGCACATTGAAATTGAAAGCGGTTTGCGGCTGGCCAGGTAGTGCTACAATTTACATGACTTCCAATGGGGCTAATAATTATGGGCTCTATGACATGGCAGGAAATGTGTGGCAGTTTGTTTATGACTGGTACTCCCGCAACTACTATAGTAGTTCTCCATACAACAGCCCTCAGGGACCAACCACGGGCGATCTCATGCCGGATGGCAAACCCTACAGGGGTATGCGTGGCGGAAATTGGTACAATGGAGATATGATCAGTGGAGTTAATGATGGACATTCAAGAGTGTCAAACAGAGACCCGTCTTACTTCCGAGGACCTTTAGATCCCAATCATCCATGGTATCATGTGGGCTTTCGGGTAGCAAGAAACTTCAGCCACTCTACTGGCGTTGCTACAACTAATGCGAAGCCAAACCTATATTGCTGCACTTACCCGAATCCTTCCTCTGAATCGACGATGATACAATTCTCTTTGCCTGAAGAGTCTTATGTCTCAGTGAAAATTTTCAACTATCTGGGGCAACTGCAAGCCACCCTGACAGATGGAAGACTGGCCGCAGGCCAACACGAATTTAAATGGAATGCATTAAATCAGCCCGCAGGTTTATATTTCTACATTCTTCAAACAGATAATCAGTTCATAAAAAACAAAATTATACTAATAAAATAAAACGCTGTGATATGAAAAAATTATTCTTATTCTGGTTGCTGTCCTGTTTCGGTTATTCATTAATTGCTCAGGAAAGCTTTATGGTTTCCACGGAAACAAGGTATTGGAATTCTTCTGAAACATATTTTGGATATACTCTGTTTGGGACGAGGGGCACATCCTATTTAATTGACTTTGAGGGGCATGTTATTCATACATGGAATATTGGTACTAATCCCAGGTTTACAGAGGCCGGAACATTACTGGACGCTGTAGGCGGAGATCCAAGTAATTCAAATCAGTGGAAAGAACTTGACTGGAATAGTACGGTAGTATGGAGTTATACCGAAACAAGGACCAATTACCACCCGCATCACGATTTCGAAAAAATATATAACCCTAAATTGGGTGACTCAACTTTCATATATATCGCGAATAAAGACTTAACTGCTACCCAATGCCTGAATGCCGGATGCGACCCATCTCACAGCTATACTGGCGCTCAGATGGATGCCATCGTTGAGGTAGACAGGTCAGGTAACGTGATTTGGGAATGGTGCTTTTTCGATCATGTAGTGCAGGATATTGATGCGAGCAAACCAACTTATGGTGTTATTGCTGGCACACCAGGCAGAATCAATCTCAATATCAGTGGCAACCCGGTCCAAAAAGACTGGTTGCATTGTAATTCCCTTGATTATAACCAGGATTCAGACCTCATAGTCATAAATTCAGTCCATGGCGAATTTTATGTAATAGATCATGGCAACACTTTTATCCCTTCCAATCCAGCAGGGAGTATTACTCTTGCTGCAACAAGTGCAGGTGATTTTAAATATAGATTTGGTGATCCGGCGAAATACAACCAGGGGGTAGCTCCTTCTGTAACAGCCAACTGGGAAAAGTCGACAGCCGGTAACAAACAAATTGGAGGTGCGCACGATATTCAATGGATAAAACCAGGATTGCCTGGAGCAGGGCATTTCATGCTTTTCAACAACGATGAAAATTTGTTTGAACTTACCCCCCAATCCTATATCTATGAAATAAATCCATTTCTGGATTCCAGCGGCACTAACACCGGGAACTTTGTCAATCCACCAAATGCTGGCTACAGGACAGTAAATTCACCAAACTCTAACCTGATGAAAGTTTCAAAAAATGAATCCAAACAAATTACCTGGAAATTTTCAAGTAAAAATAATACATCATTCTATAGCACCATTGGCGGTAGCGCACAACGATTACCAAATGGAAACACATTGATATGTTCGATGAATGATGGTCATTTTTTTGAAATTTCCCCGTTAGACTCGTTTATTGTGTGGGAATATATCAACCCCATGACAAGGGATGGGATAAAAGGAGTGAAAGTGGACAACTATCCCACCTATAACGGTGTATTTAGAGCATATAGGTACGATAGCACTCATCCTGCACTCAGTGGACATGATTTGACTCCCGGTCCCACAATGACTGGCAAAACGCCAAGTTATTGGACCCCTTCAACAATTCAAACCCTTGTTAAGCCTTTGGGGAAACCAATGTCAAATGATTTACTTAATCAGAACTATCCAAATCCTTTTTCTTATTCCACTACAATTGCGTTCGATATTCCTGAATCTAATCAGGTCAGCGTAAACATATTTGACTTATCAGGAAAGCCAGTAAGGTCACTCATCAACAAAAACTATGCTGCGGGAAAATACACACTTGTCTGGGATGGTACTGATGACAGGGGCATTCAAGTTGCAAGTGGAATGTACATATGTATACTCAAAACAAATGACCAGCAAGTGAGCAAAAAAATCGTATTCATTAAATAACATCGAACTATTATGAAAAGAATAATCTTGGTAATTTTGGTATTGCTTGTTTTTGGTTGTACTTGTATCTCGCAGACACGAACTGTAGGTGTATTTATTAATGACACCATTAACGCTTACCATGGATATACTTTGTTAGCTCCGAAGCATGATACGGTAACCTACCTCATCAACAATGACGGCCGCATTGTACATCAATGGAAGGCCAGTCACTATGCACCGGGGCAAGCCGTTTACCTGCTTCAAAATGGGAATCTGCTACGTCCTTGCGAGATTACCGGGCCTATGAGCACTGGTGGGGGCGAAGGAGGAAGAATAGAAGAATATACCTGGAATGATTCCCTTATCTGGTCAATCAACTACTCAACCAGTGCTTATATGCAGCACCACGATGTAAAAATGCTGCCCAATGGAAATATTATTATGTTGGTTGTTGAAAAAAAAACACTGGCTGATATAATAGCAGCGGGATTTGATACAAGCGATTTTCAGGCTGGTGTAATTTCTTCCGGGTATATGTTGCCCGATTGCATAATTGAAATTCAACCAACGCTTCCATCAGGAGGAAATGTAGTTTGGCAATGGCATGTATGGGATCACCTTATTCAACATTTTGATGCAACTAAAGCAAATTATGGTGTTGTAAGCGCCCATCCCGAATTAATCTGTGATTCAGGTGACCGACGCAAATTGCCTCAGTTCTGGAATCACATGAATAGTATTGATTATGATTCTACTTTTGACCAGATTGCTGTCAGTGTAAGAGGAAACAGTGAAGTATGGATAATAGACCACAGTACCACAACCACGCAAGCCGCAGGTCACTCAGGGGGGGTGAGAGGAAAAGGAGGAGACTTGCTTTACCGGTGGGGGAATCCGATGGCATATGATAGGGGAACAATAAGTGATCAAAAATATTTTGAGCAGCACGATGTTGAATGGATAAAAGCAGGTTCTCCCGGTGCAGGGCATTTACTTTGTTTTAATAATGGTGTAGGCCGAAGCTACTCTACGATTGATGAAATAATTCCTGCAGTAGATATGAGCGGAAACTATGTCGTACCGACATCTTCAGCCTTTGGCCCGACAAGCCTTACATGGACCTACACTGCAAGCCCACCTTCAAGTTTATATGCTCAGGATATTTCAGGCACTCAGCGATTGCCCAATGGTAATACACTAATAGATAACGGCCCTCTGGGAATATTTACTGAAGTAACTGCTGCCGGTACGATTGTTTGGAAATATATTAACCCTTGCACTGACACAGGACCATTGACGCAGGGAGACACAATCCCGGCCAACCCGGTCTTTGCTGGTGAGACAATGAATTCAGTCTTCAGGGTTTATAGGTATGCACCAAACTATCCGGCATTTAACGGTAAGACACTGACTCCAGGTAATTTTGTTGAAATTTATCCTGCAGCAGTAAACGAAGTATTCCAACAAAATACTATCAGGAATTATCCAAATCCATTCACAGGTAAAATCTACGTTGATAATGTCTCCAGCGATGCGCATTTCCTACTTTTGAATATGACAGGACAGTTATTATGGTCAGGAGATCAAATTGAGCAATACGATTTTTCCTCGATAAATGCAGGTTTATACCTGCTTAAAATAGTAACTCAAAATTCAAATCAAACGATAAAAATTATGAAACAGTAAACTTAATATTGCTTGTGGTTAAACCTCGGGGAAATTGAAACATCTACGATAATAGTTAAGACTAAGTTTATTAAAAAGCATTGGATGGTAATAGAAGTATTATTCGACAGACATATTATTTTTTTTAGAAGAGGATTTATTGCCATCCTGTTATTGATGATATATGCTAATTCTATAAGCGCCCAAGATTATTCGATAATTCTGGGTAGGCCGACCGACACATCGATGACAGCCAATATTATGTTCGATCTGTCTGGCCAATTTTATTTAAAGTGGGGCACACAATCTGGCACTTACATTGATTCTACTGCGTTGCTCACTTATACTGCGAGAGTGCCCTATGTAGTTGATATGAACAATCTAACTGCCGATACCAAATATTATTATTGTGTTGCTTATAAAAACAACGGATCTGCAAATTTTACAATTAGCCCGGAGTATACTTACCACACTCAGCGACTACCTGGCAGCTCGTTCACATTTACAGTAGAAGCAGATGAGCACCTTTATGATTACGGCAATCAGCATCTTTACCAGGTTTCATTGGCTAATGTGGCCCTGGATAATCCAGATTTCATGTTCACACTCGGCGATATTTTTGGCGATGACCACTACCCATTTACCATCACGTCTCAACAAGTTGATTCTTTAAGAAGGGCTTACAGACAAAGACTTGGAGCAGTATGTAACTCTATCCCTTTTAATATTTGCCTTGGCAATCACGATGGAGAAAAGATGTATTATCTTGATACCCTCGCCCCAAATAATCTCGCTATCTGGTCCACGTTATGGCGCAAATATTATTATTCTAATCCTGAACCGAATGGCTTTTATTCAGGCAATTCTAACGCTGAAGGCTTTGGGATTGGTTTACCCGAAGATTATTATTCCTTTACCTGGGGCAATGCTCTGTTTGTGGTACTGGATGCCTACAGGTTTGACTGCGATTCAGTTACTTCCCTTCAGGCCAAACCAAAAGGCTGGAATTGGACCCTTGGCTTAGCACAATATAACTGGCTTAAAAATACACTCCAGAACAGTACGGCCAAATTCAAGTTCGTTTTTGTACATCACCCTTTAGGAGAAGATAGAGGGGGCATTATACCAGCTCAGCTTTTCGAATGGGGAGGACATGAACAAAATGGAACATACACCTTTGATACTCATCGCCCAGGGTGGGGAGTCCCCATTCAGCAGTTATTCGTGAATTATGGGGTAAATATCCTTTTTCAAGGACATGATCATCTCTTTGCTCATGAGGTGCTGGATAGTATCACATACCAGGAGGTGCCAATGATGGCTGACTCTACCTATGTCAAAGGCAGTGTTAACACCGCTGCCTATACGGCAGATACATTGCAGAATAGTGGTTATGTCAGGGTCACTGTTTCTGCTTCATGTGTAAAGGTAGATTATATTAAGAGCTACCTTCCACGAGATACAGTGACGGGAATTAATCACAATCATTCGGTGGCTTTTTCTTACACTATAGGTACTTGCGATTCAGCCGCATTTGTTTCCAATCTATCGAAAAATATTAACCTAAACGTATTCCCCAATCCCGCAACCAATTTGGTCAATATTAGTTTCGACGATAATAGTCATGTGCATCTGATAAGACTCATAAATACTGTTGGCGGTAAAATAAGCCAAACTCAGGAAGATCATATTGATGTAAGTAGCATCCCCACTGGTTTATATTTTCTGAATATCCGGACCGAAAACTATCAAACAGTCAGAAAAATACTTGTGATTCATTAATGTTATATATCCGTTGTCTGTGAAAAAAAATCGACTTCTCTTCTTACTATGCCTGTTTTTAACTTCGGCATGTTATTCCCAACAATTACTTTTCACAGAACTCCTTTCAAGGCCTACAGCATCCGGGGTGACTATTCAGCTTATCTTTGCGGATTCAGCACAAGTTTCCGTAGAATATGGCACGAGCAGTGGAGTTTATCCATACCAGACAGCCTGGCAAACATTTCCCGATAGCACCATGGCAACTACTGCACTGACTGGGTTGTCCGCCGATACGAAATACTACTATCGCATACTTTATCGTAAGCCAGGTGATACGTTAAATACTGTTAGGCCAGAATATTCGTTCCATACACAGCGATCCGTGAGTAGCCCATTTACCTTCGATATTGAGGCCGATCCTCATGATGATTATAATAGCGACACTGCGCTCTACCACCAATGTCTGCTCAACCAGTTGGCTGACAGTCCTGATTTCATGATTGACCTCGGGGATTTCCTAATGACTGATAAGCTACAAAACACGTCTGGTATAGTGCCCTATGATACCATACCCTATCGGTGTCGGTTGTTTAGGAAATTTTATTCGGTATCAGGCAATTCAGTGCCCTTGTTTATTGCAATGGGGAACCATGAAGGTGAGGCAGGCTGGTATTTGAATGGCACAGCCAACAGCATCCCTGTATGGGATGCACAGGTTCGAAAGAAATATTTCCTGAACCCGGAACCTGATAGTTTTTATACCGGAGATACAACAAATTACCCTTTCATTGGAAAAAGGCAGACTTATTATGCATGGCAATGGGGTGATGCATTATTCATTGTACTCGATCCTTTCTGGTATACCAATCCTAAACCTGACTCTCTTAACGCCTGGAATTGGTCGTTGGGGTCATCCCAATATAACTGGCTGAAACAAACACTTCAGAATAGTAATGCAACATTCAAATTTGTATTCTCCCACCAGCTTGTAGGAGGAGCAGGATCGGGCCAGGGGAGAGGTGGTACCGAACCGGCTGATTTCTATGAATGGGGAGGCGAAAATATAGATGGTACTCCAGGCTTTGCTACCCATAGACCGGGTTGGTACAAACCCATCAAAGACCTGCTCACAGAAAACCATGTAAATATCTTTTTCCATGGTCACGACCACTTCTTTGCCAAACAGCAGAAGGATTGCCTGATCTACCAGGAAACGCCACAGCCAAGCCTTCATAACTTTAACTATCCGGCACAAGCTGCACAATATGGTTACGACTCAGGCCTTATCCTTTCCAATTCCGGACACCTAAGGGTAACGGTAAGCCCTATAGGAACACAGGTACAATACGTAAGAGTGTACTTACCCTCCGACACCAATGCAACTCATCATAACGGAGATATTGCGGCGACTTATTTTATCGGTACGCAAAACTGCTATGACTCTATAAACACCGGTACACCTGTGCTATGGAACAGCAACTATTTTGACGAAATGGTGTTTCCCAACCCATTTACAACCGAAACCAAAATATCGTTCGCTTTGGATAAAACTGAGGCTATTAACTTAGCTATCTTTGACGAACAGGGTAAATTGGTAAGGACTCTGATTAATGGAAATGTTGTATCTGAGGGGAAGTATGACGTGTTATGGGATGGCAAATACAGTTACGGCGCTGATGCCAGACCAGGGGAATATTATTATGTCCTTCAGGGTGAGAAAACAGGCAGGAAAACAGGAAAAATAGTGCATATGAAGTAAGGCGCTATGTAGAATGTGCATAACGGATACCCATCCTCAGTTAATCCAAAACCAAGAAAGTTTCCAAGCGCAAGCTATTTTAGTGATAATATCACGTTTTTGGAGAATATTTATGAATTTTGTGTATTAAACGAATAATAAAATTTTCGGCTAATTGTTAGAAGACTCGATTCTGATTGAAAAAGTAAAAGCAGGTAATCGATCTGCTTTTAATGAATTAGTCGGTCTTTACAGAAATAGGGTTATTAATACTTGCTACAAATTTTTATTAGATATAGAGGAGGCCGAAGACATTTCGCAGGAGGTTTTCCTTGAAGTTTATCAGTCCATAAAGTTCTTTCGTGGAGATTCGAAATTATCAACCTGGATATTACGAATAGCTGTTTCAAAAAGCCTTGATGAAATAAAAAAACGAAAACGTAAAAAACGGGTATCATCAGCATTCAAAAAGGTACACCTGGAAGATTTAGCCAATTGGCTGGCAGGTGGCACTACCCCGGAAAAGCTATTAAGTGGAAAAGAAGACATGAAAGAAATAATTAAGGCAATGGATACATTACCTGATAACCAGCGTATTGCATTCACATTAAGTAAAGTGGAAGGTTATACCAATACAGAGATTGCTGAAATAATGAAAACAACTATAATTGCAGTAGAATCTCTCATATATAGGGCAAAAAAGGAATTAATTCGAAAGCTGGTGGATATTTTAAAGAATGTTTGAGATTATCCTGGATATTCCGCGTAAAGTGACCCCTCTTTTCCTCGCCAAACTGACCCACCATAGTTAATCTCAAAAATGAGTGCGTTATTTAGTTGCTTCACTGTTACAAATATAGTTTACTTAATCCGTTTCATTTGTGTCATTATC
>CAIUZK010000103.1 GCA_903903635.1 uncultured Bacteroidota bacterium | reverse complement strand
GCCTGTCAGTCTCACTAGTACTGAGATTGATGATACGCATCTTATAAAGGTTTTATAAAGATGCGTATCTTTTTTTACATATCAAAAATGCACCATTTTATCCCGTTAAAAGTATAACAATAAAATAATTGCCAAAAGTAAATGACAATATTTTTTAGTTTTTTGACAATGGTCAGTAACCAAACTGATTTTTATCAGTGGGGTCAAAGCTGGTAGAGAAAATCCTCTATAAATTCAACTTATTTTCACTGGCATTTTTAATGAGCAATTCAACTGAATACTTTCCGAACTATATGCCTTGTTTAATTTTTCTTTTACCTTTTTTACCTTACTAATACCATGTCAAATTTGAGTTTTATTTTTTAGTTTTTGTTTCCGTATACTCGCTATATGCAATACACATGCCAAAAAAATATTAATACTGACAACCAATTACATACATTATTATTATTATTCTATTTATTCCAGAAAATACAATTTTTTTCCAAATTTTGGAGTAAATCCTGAGCTTAATTATTCCTCCGGTGATTGGTTTTTTTACATAAAAACTGATCGATTTAGTGAATTATCCGCTCCTCTTTTTTAAGGTGAATTGGCCTGTCATCCGGAATAGATTAGCAGATTTACCAGGCGGTATAAATCATTTTCGGGGACAGAAATAATCAGGAGGCATGCGAAATTTGGGTATAAAACACCCGATATGCATTTAATTAAATTCCGTATATCTGTAGGAGGTAAAGCCCAAACAGCCAGTTGAGGGCAATAATTGTAGCAAAAAAGCCGTTTTTGGGGGCAGCGAAATTATGCAGCAAGCTTCCTGAAAGCCGCCAGGTCTTGATTAGCAATATACATTTTGACCGATAATTCTTCGATGTGCCTTTCCAGAACGGTGGCACGATTAGCTATATTTAGCTTAAGATGGCTGAGTGCCTGGTATTCTTTCCTTATCAGGTGCTCCAGGTTGACCCTGATCTTTGCCAGTTCATTGGTCAGATCCTGCAGGCCTGTGTCCAGCCTATGCTGGTCTTGAATATATACAAAACCTGAGCCCATTTGTCTTTGCCAGCTCAGCAGAATCTGCAAATTTTTGGGCCCTATTCCCGGCACCTTTAGCACCCCTAATTTAGAGATATCAGCGGCAGTTCTGATGCCACTATTATATAAGGCCGTTTTTTTGGCCGCCCCAAAGGAAGGGATCTCAAATTTTTCAATCTCATAATCAGCAAGAAACAAAGCCAATTGCTCATTATAAATCTTCTCTTCCATTATCTTCCGCCTGCGCTCAAATTCCTCCGGCAATCGCCTGAAATCAGCTACGTATTTTTGCATCAGGGTCACCCCCTTTGAATAATTCGTGTAATCAGAAGGGTTGTTATATTCATTTATCAATACGGTAAGTCGTTCCTTTATTTTGTCATTTACCGATACAAGCCTTTTGAGTTCGGCCGCCAGTCGTGTCGACCATGGGGCATATTGATGGCTGATATAAGAGAGGAAAAGAGCACATACAACAATTAACGCACTCCAATGAAACGCAAAAGTCAGTATAGCAATAACCAATAACGTTACAATAGACCCCCATTTCAAATTTCTGTACAGGTAAAATTTCTTATCAACAGGCGTTGGCGATGTTGCGGTATAATCAGATTTTGCCTCCCACTTTTTTAGTTCTAGTTTTTCAATATTAAATCCATTTACAAAACTTTCGATATCGCCCAGGGCAGCGGTAGCTTTAAGATAGGTATCATCCAGAAAATAAAGTATACCCCTTCTGGTCTGAAATTCACACCACGGACAATTCGTGATTTTAGCAGGATATATATGCAGCCTCGAAACGCCGCAGGTTACCATATCGGTCAACTGGCTGTCTAATGCTTTTATCCATTCGGCAGGCAATGGCCTGGTATCCTGTTCAAAAGCTTTATGAAACAACCCAACCAGATGATCTGATATATTCGTAATGCTAAAGCTGTCGTTGGGAGGAAATAATTTCTTCCTGGGGTTTTCCAGCGAATAGGCAAATTCCCTTTTCCTGATGGCTGTTTCTTCATCAAAGTCGCCGGCCAGTTTATTCTTTCCTGCAAATGGATGCCTGCCCATGAAAAGCAATTGAAAAATCAAAACCGCCATGGAGAAACTATCCGTATTCACAGAACGCACTACCTGGAAAAATGAACCTTCCTTCAAAAGTTCAGGAGGCGTATACCTGGGCACACCCACCTCGCAATAATAACAGGTATCATTACCAGATACCTGGAAGGAGTCACAATCAATAAATACGACAAGACCGGAAGCATTGATCAGAATGTTACCCTCATTCACATCACCCACCACCAGGCCCGCCTCATGCAATTTATAAAATGCAGTAGCCAGGTTACGGGCTATATGCACAAGGAAATTGTACCCCTTATCCGGAAACAGTTTTTTCCGGTCCATCGGACTAAAGATCATATGCAGTGGCACATATCCGGTCAACTTCCTCATTACAAACCCACATACGGCATTTTTATCATCCAGTACCAGGTCCACAGGCCATGCTGCATATGCCTCGATATTGGCATTACGCATGGCAATCATATGTTTCAGTTTGCTGATCTTTTCCTCTGTAAGGGGCTCAAGATAATTTTTAAGTACAAGATTACTTTGTTGCTGCAATTCATAAACAACTCCCTCCCCGCCCTTGCCTAGTTCGCGGCCTGTAGCATATTGTTCATTATTTAATCCCTTATAGGTCATGCATCCAACCTTGAAGCCAGAAATAGGGTTTTATCATCATCCGTCCGGTCGTTGATCTGATTACTATTCAGGTAATCAGCGAGTTTTCCGTTCAGCAGTTCGATTTTTGAATTTTCATCAGCCAGCCTTACCACCCGAAACATATCTATAAAAAACGGCTGGTGCACATTTTCATATTCCATATTCAAAGCCAGCATTTGCAGTCCGTCGGTAAACAGAGCAACCTCATCCACCTGCTCATCCAGTATTACAATATTTAGATTTTTTAGCGTAACATCATCCACAAGAAAAGAAGTAGTGTTCTGGTATTCACCGTTGAAAGGCCACCATACGGGCACATAAAATCCAAGTCCGTCATTTCTTACTATTGCCCCGTCGCCCACCTGAAAAAAAACAGCCCGTTCTCTTTCTACACAACACCCAAGCAAAGTGCAGGAAAACTCATTTATTTCAACTTCCCGGGCAGCAGCCTCCTGCTTAAAATATTCATATATACTTTCAGCTATTCCGAAAATATCCGACTCCGAAACCTGGGACCCTGACGACACTAAATCAGTTATAGCCTCAACCACTTTACCGGTTATATATTCCGAAGCGAAGGCTGCAAATTGTGCGCTGCCTGCCCCGTCGCTGGCGCAACAGACAAGTACTTCTACTCCGCTAAGGTTCTTGATTACATTATACTCAATTGAATCCTCACATCCCTTCTGCAGGGCAGAATGCGATGTCCCTTCCACACTTTTACCTATGGCTTTCCATATCATAATTCAGACCACCCGCTTGGAGGTAATAGATTAATTGCTGCCCCGGGATTCTTGCTCGATACCATTTTCATAGAGGCCGATAGCCACATGAAAAATTCACGGAACATCAAGCCTTTCAATTTAAGGGGAGCCCTGACGGATATATGCTTCAGTATATCCATACTTGCTCCTTCTACCCCGATGGCAAAAAAAGCAAACTTCTTCGCGCTTTCTCCTTCCCTGACATTCATTGCTGCTTTCGACCAGTCGTCGGTAGGCGCTCCATCTGTTATCAATATAATCCATGGTTTATAATACGAAATACCATGTTCCTTATATTCTTTCTTACGCCTCGATATCATTTCAATGCCTGTATTAATAGCAGCGCCCATTGGGGTATCGCCGGTAGTATCCAGTTCTCTCGGGTGAAAATTAGGTACGGTATGAAAATCGGATTCTACTGTAACCGGACCAAAGGTCACTATTGCCACCTCTACCCTTTTTGTAGCCAGGGGGTCCATCATCAGTTCCTGCTTAAAGGTCCTTACGCCTTCATTTAATTGATCTATGGGCAATCCACCCATCGAGCCAGACGTATCCAGCAACAAAACACAAGGGCACCTCGGTTCCGGGTTCTCCGCAAAATTATCACTGCCAAAAGGTATCTGTTCAAAAGAAATGTACTCGTCCATACCTTAAAGGTAAATTATTCAGTCAAGGTGGGCAAAAACTTGATAATTGTAAGCATTATTCATTTTCCGGGTTAACACAAAAGCAACTCACTCTCCCTTCTGAGCTTGTCCTTTTTAATAGATACCACACCCACTTCTTCACACACCAGCCCACCTGCCAGATTAGAGATCTCGGCCATGAGCCGCACATCCTTTGTAAGGGCATAAACCAGCGACGCCGTAGCTATTACCGTATCCCCGGCACCCGAAACATCGGCAATATTCCTAATCCTGGATGGAATAATGTGGGATGAAAATCCATTATTATAAAACACTCCCTTTTCCGAAAGTGTGATGAAAGTGATTTCATGCCTGAGCAACTCATGTAACTTCCTGTGCACTTCATTAAGGTTCTTTTCCTCAGTTTGCTCCAGCGGCATGTGCAGCCCTTCCCTTACTTCTTTAAGATTAGGTTTAAATATGGTCACATCTTTATAAGCAAGAAAATTCTTCTGCTTTGGATCCACCGAAATAATAATACCCAACTCCTTGCAATGTGCTGTTATGCGCTTTATTACATTTTCCTTAAGCAGGCCTTTATTATAATCCTCAAATATCAGCACATCCGGCTTTACACGTTGCAGATACTTCAGTACCATATCAATAAAAGGATGCTCCTCTTCCAGAAACAATTCATCTGTTACCTCATCATCTATGCGCAATACCTGTTGGTTGCGGCTGAGAATCCTTGTCTTGGTAGTAGTTGGCCGCCTCCAGCTCTTGGCTATCAGACTGGTATCTATTCCAGCCTCTTCAGCCAGTTTGGTAAGCGCCCTGCCTTCATTATCATCGCCCACAATACTTGCCAATGTTACCTTCGCACCCAGCGCCCTGCAATTCAATGCCACATTAGCAGCGCCTCCCAGCCTGCTCTCCCTTCTTGTGAGCGATACCACCGGCACAGGCGCCTCAGGAGATATGCGCTCTACACCTCCCCACCAGTAATTATCCAGCATCACATCACCGGCCACCACAACGTGCAGGCCATCCATATCGTCAAATATTTTTTGCAGCTCAGTCTTATTCATTGGTTTTATTCTTCTTTTTCAGGAAAAAATATACAGGGATACCTGTCAGTACAATTATCAATCCTGGCCATGTATACTCCGGTTTGTACTTAAGCAACAGAATGCAAATAACAGAAGCCAGTATAATATAAATTACAGGTATTACCGGGTATCCGAATGCCTTGTACGGCCGTGGCAAATCCGGCTGCGTTTTCCGCAATCTGAAAATACCGGCTATGGTCATTATGTAGAATATTAAAACGGTAAAGATGATAAAATCGAGGAGGTCGTTATACTTGCCACTCAGGCAAAGCACTGCAGCCCAAATAAACTGCATCCACAAAGCTGATGATGGCACACCCTTGCTGTTCAATTTACCGGCAGCAGGTAAAAACAATCCATCATTTGCCATGGTATAATATACTCTTGCCCCTGAGAGGATTAAGCCGTTATTGCATCCGAAGGTAGATACCATGATCATCAGGGCAATTATTGTTGTCCCTTCTTTCCCGAATATTTTCAGCGCCGCCGCCAATGCCACCCGGTCTGCCGGGGCATTTGCTATCTCATGCAGACTCATTACATTCAGGTACATAAGGTTCATCGATATGTAAATGAGTGTAACTACTACAGTACCTATAAGCAAACTAAGTCCTATATTTCGTTCGGGGCGTTTTATTTCTCCGGCAATAAATGTTACATTATTCCACGCATCGCTCGAAAAAAGAGCGCCAACCATTGCGGTGCATAATGGCCCGATGATAGCCAGCCCCAAAAGACTTTCATGGCTGATAACCCCTGTGCTGCTGGTCGACACTTTTTTTGCCATCCACGCATCCGACCAGTTACTCAGCCATACACTATGATCTTTGAAAAGCAGGAAACCAAAAATAATCAGCGCAGCCATGGCTCCGATTTTCGCAAATGTGAAAATAAACTGTATCCACTTTCCGCTCTTTATACCCAGCGTATTTAAAAATGTAAGCAGGAAAATAATGCCAATACCCAGCACCTGCGCTGCCGAAATATTAAATCCGCCCTTGCTGCCCAATAGTATATTACCATCTCCAAGCGACGGTATCAGGTAACCTGTAAATTTCGCGAAACCCACCCCTACTGCGGCAATGGTTCCTGTTTGTATTACAGCAAAAAACGACCAGCCGTAAAGAAATCCATATAATTTACCAAAAGCCTCCTTGAGATAAACATACTGACCACCTGCTTTGGGATACATGCCGCTTAGCTCGCCATAACTCAAAGCGGCTGCAAGCGTAATAAAGCCGGATAATAACCAGACTACAATAAGCCAACCTGCACTACCTACCTGCCTCGATATATCGGCGCTTACAATAAATATCCCTGATCCGATCATCGATCCGATTACCAGCAGTGCTCCGTCAAGTAAAGTAAGTGAGCGTGTAAAATGCCCCCCGGTTTCGGGATTCGAAGATTTATTTTTTTCCAAACGAGAATTTTTAGAAAAATACTACTTATTTCTTAACTCCCTTTTTATTATCTGGTTCATTTTTCGGATTCGCTGATTCATTTTTCGATTTAGCATTCATTCCGGCTATTACATCCCTGGTAATATCCAATTGCTTATTAACATATAACAATGATGAACCGGCATAGGAATAAGACAAAATATAATCGAAATGCATGGTTTTGTTATACTCATCCAGAAAAGCATCCAAACGGGATTTCAGGTCTTTATTAAACTCTTCCTGCTCTTTCATCAACTGCTCAGTAAGTGTCTGTTTACGGGTCTGCAAACTGCGCTGCATCTGCCCCAGGCGTTTTTGCGCCGCTTCGTATTCAGCTTCCGTCAGCGTGCGGGCCTGGGCTTTTTTCTGCACTTCTTCCGCATCATTGTTCATCTGGTCGAACGAACGCTGCAATTCATTCTCCATCTGCTCCTGACGTGTCTTAAATTCCTCTCTTTTAGTTTTCAACAACTCATACTTAGCCTCAAGGGTATCTATATTTACATAAGCGATCTTAGAAGGAATGGCTGTTGATTGACCCAAAGGTATACTCGCGGTTGCAGGAGTATCTTTTGGATGAGGTGCATTACATGCAATTATGGATATAATGCCTGCGAGCATCAACGAACCAAGAACAACTGAAATTTGTTTCATTAAAACCGATTTTAATTATTAAGCCTCAAAAGTAATATCTAAACTCTGAAGTCAAAATGTTAAAATTGCCTGTGTTTCATGATTTGTTGCCTTTTTACATGCCTGTCTCTTCAATTGAATGCGATATCTGCCGTTTCCTGAACCAAACTCATACTAATTTACAGTAATACATTTCAATTTCAGCCAATATCATTGTGCTACAAAATTTTCAGAGGTGATAAAATCCGCTTCTCTTTCAGTATTTTAGGCACGTAATCGAATTTTCAGCCATTTCCATGTCCAGGCATAATAAAACAAACAGTATAGCAACTAACAAAACTACTGATCTTAAAGCAGATAATAAAATACTGCCAAAGACAACTAATGACACGGGATATTCTATTCTTAACTTCCGTGTTCAGGCTTTGATAATTGCCATTCTTGGGTTTGTGTTCTATGCCAATACCTGCTCTCATCAGGCGGCATTCGACGACAGGATGGCAATTACAGATAACGATTATGTGCAGTCTGGCCTTGCCGGCATCCCTGATATACTTACAAAAGATGCTTACCAAAGCTACCTCGAACACCGTCAGGGCGGCAACCAACTGGCAGGCGGCCGGTACAGACCACTTTCCCTGGTTACTTTTGCGGTTGAACAACAAATCATGGGTGTATCTCATGAAAGTGAGCAACCACTGGAAAAAAAATCAAGAATAGACAGTCAAATGCCTGCCCGGCATGTTGTGAATGTTCTGCTGTATATTCTGGCGATCATCACCCTGTTGTATTTTCTAAGAAAAGTAGTATTCCCCGATGAACCGCTGATTGCCATTGTTACTGCCCTTATTTTCACTGTTCACCCCCTGCACACCGAAGTTGTGGCCAATGTAAAAAGCCGGGATGAAATTCTTTCCATTCTGTTTATTTCCCTCACTTTCATAAAATCATTCAACTACCTCAATAGCCGTAAGATCAGTGATCTCCTGCAGTCGCTGCTTTTTTTCCTCTGCGCCCTGCTGTCTAAGGAATATGCCGTTACTCTGATCCTCTTTTTACCAATATCATTTTACCTTTTCAATAAGATCGGGCCAGCCACAGCTATAAAAGCGAGTTTGCCTTACCTGGCCCCTCTGGCTTTATATTTTATGATGCGCTTCAATGCCGTGTCCGATGCTGCTGCGGGCGCGGAATCGAACATCATGAATAACCCATATTTACTTGCATCCGCTCCTGAGAAACTCGCTTCCGAATTGCTGGTATTACTGAACTACCTGAAACTTCTGGTATTCCCCGGTGTGTTGTGTTCAGACTACTCTTACAATCAATTACCCTATACCAATTTCGGGAATCCGCTGGTATGGTTATCCATCGCCCTGTACACTTCCCTGATTACTGCCATGTTCCTGTTGTGGCGCAAAAGGCACGTATTGGGTTTTGCCATTGCCTTCTACCTCGGCAATATGTTTTTGGTTTCCAACCTTATCTTCAATATTGGCGCACCAATGGGCGAACGTCTTGCTTTCCATTCTTCAGTGGGGTTTTCAATCATTATCGCCTGGCTGCTTTGCTACCTCTGCAATCTAATGGGGAAATCGGCAGCTAAAAATACCATTCTGCTGTCTCTTGTTTCCATTCTTATTGTTCTCTCAGGTTTTAAAACAATTCAAAGGAATAAGGATTGGAAAAACGATGAAACACTTTTCTTCACCGATGTAAAAACGGCCCCAAATAGCGTGCTGACAAACAATAATGCTGCCGCCGCCTGCATGAGTGAGGCTAAAAAGAATAAAAATGATAAACCCTTGTGCAATGAGTGGTTTACTAAAGCCATTGGTTATTTCGATAAAGCAATTGCCTTATATCCAAAACATGTCAAGGCCCGCCTCAACAGAGGCATTTGCCATTTCAACATGGGCAATGCATTTTTGGCTGTAAATGATTGGGATAGTGTCAGGAAATATGAACCCAATGCCCCCGAGCTGGCAAAGTGTATTTCCATTGCCAATGGCTATTACTACAACCAGGCCATAAATTTTGCCAGGACAAACAAACCCGACTCTGCGCTATTTGCGTACAAAAAATGTGTCGAACTCACGCCCGAAAAACCCGAATCCTGGTTCAACCTGGCCTCGGCATTTTATGCATCAGGTAAAATTGATGATGCAGCCTCCGCCAATGATAAAGCGCTGCAACTGGCGCCAAACTATCCCGATGCCAAAAACCTCAGGGAGCGGCTAAGGGAACAAAAAGCAATTCCTCATCCCTGAAATTGATCATTGATCAACCAGCATAATTGAATAAAATGGCAGTCTGGCATCAGCTAGCAATCCTTATATTTCCAGTTTCTGCTTTTACCCTCTTCCAGCCAGACAATAGTCTGTGCTATCCGCTTGTTTCTGGTAACCTCTGTCTTTGCCTCAGTTATCCACTGAAGGTATTCCTTCTTATGAGCGTAGCTATAGGCTTCAAATGCTTTATGTGCCTTATCAAACTTCTTCAGCTCATCCCTGAAATAATCAGGCACTGCCAATTCCTTCTTTTCTTTATCACCCGCCTTGGCTCTTACTGGCAACTTAACACCATCTTCATTCAGTTTCATGGCTGCTTTCAGGTACTTTTTCAAAATGGTATCCTTTGGCAGGTCTTTAAGGCTGGTAATCTTTCCAAGATGCCCCATCCCTTCTCTATCGGTAACCGATAATACATTATCAGCATCAGTAAGTAACGCCGCCTTCCAGAAACCAAATGCACAGTGCTCCTTGAAACCAGCCATACTGCACAAAATATCCCCCTTATAAATAAAGTGCGGGAAGCTCCATTTCCAGGCCTCCTCCACTTCCGGGCATACTGCATGTATCAATTCACGCAGGTGCACTAAAATGGGCCTGGCAAAATCAGCTGCCTTGGCTATGTATGCATCTATACGTTCGTCTTTTTTACCCATGAATAAGAACTAAGGTTTTAATAGGATTTGTTCAATCTGGCTTATCAATTTCATAGCAGGTTCAAATAATACCATTACCTCGGGCTTATCCAGATCAAAATAACTTTCATAATCTGCATCCTGCCTTAATTCAAAAAGTTCGGTAAAAAATTTACCCGATTCAACATCAATAATACCAGTGGAAATAAAATGCAAACCAAACATTTGCCTCAGACCTGAATGCTTTTTTGCGTTAATATCATTACATATCAGCAAACCAGATACCGCATAAAAGCAGGAATAATACAATCGGTTTACCGCAGCATTATAATAATTATTTGCAAAGAGAAACTCAGCCTCACTGAAAGTCTCTTTTGATTTCTTCATGTAATAAACAGAGAGCCCGGATTTTTCCTTTTCATTCATAGTAATACCCCCTCTCTGGTTACATTTTCATAAAAAGGAGTTACAAAGGGTGGGTTTTGCCAGAACTTCCTTGAATAAACCCGTGCACTGATCATAACCCCAGTTTGAAACTGAATATCATACAAAGGATAAGTAATGTGAATTTTATCATCCCTGTTTACTTTGTCTTTGTTGATAAGAATAAGCAGATCAATATCCGAGTCTTCATTATAATCCCCACGGGCATAGCTACCATATAAAATGAGCGTTGCGTCAGGATCTGATTCGGTCACTGATTTTTTAATTTTCCGTAATATCTGCTCTTTGTCTATCACTATTCAAATGTACTACAATTGATTAATTCATACAAAATGCTATAGTTTCACCAAAACCACTTTTTCCTGCTTCGCAATCATCATCCCTACAGGTGCTGTAAATCCTTCTAAACCATGCGCTTTAAACAACTCAATTACCTCATTAACCGCCCCAGGATTTACGGCTATCAGTAAACCACCATTGGTCTGAGGATCAGGCATTATCGAATATGCGTCTGTTACATCAACTCCTTCACCAAAAGAAATTTTGCTGCCATAGGCATTCCAGTTTCTGTTTGTGCCATCGGGTATGGTTTTAAAGGCAAGGTATTCCTTCAAACCCTCAATAAGTGGCAACTTTGAAAAATTCAATTCTGCAGTTAGCCCGCTGCCTTCAGCCATCTCTACCAGGTGGCCACCGAGACCAAAACCTGTTACATCGGTCATGGCATTTACTCCTGCTATCTTGCCCAGTTGCTCACCCAGGCTGTTAAGCGTAGTAAGCTGTTTTATGAGTAACTCCAGATGCTCCGGTTTAAGAAAGCCCCTTTTCTGTGCAGTGGAAAGCGCGCCCACCCCAATAGGTTTTGTAATAAACAGCAGGTCTCCTTCTCTGGCTGTATTGTTTCTTTTTAGGTTGGCAATATCGCACAGGCCATTAACCGCCAACCCGAAGATCGGCTCCGGAGTATCAATACTATGCCCGCCGGCAAGCGGTATGCCCACCTGGTTGCACACTGCCCTGCCACCCTCCAGCACCCTGGCGGCAACTGCTGCCGGAAGCTTATTTACCGGCCATCCCAATATGGCAATAGCCATAATTGGTTTACCACCCATGGCATAAACATCACTAATGGCGTTGGCAGCAGCTATTCGCCCGAAATCAAATGCATCATCCACAATGGGCATAAAGAAATCGGTAGTCGAGATCAGCGCCATACCATTACCCAGGTCATAGGCAGCGGCATCATCATTCGAACTGTTCCCTACCAGCAGATTACCATTGTATGGCTGCGGATTATCAGTTTTAAGTATTTCCTGCAATACCGCAGGCGATATCTTACAGCCACATCCGGCGCCATGCGAGTATTTCGTCAACTTAACTGGTTCAATATTTTCTTCCATAATTCCGTTTTTAATTCTGTAGTTTTTTATAGTTGGAACTGGCATCTACGCCATCACAATCAATAATATTGATGGGCACGTTTTTCGCCTTGCGCTCATCAAGATCCTTTTTGTAAAACTTATCGTAATAAGCCAGCAATATCCTGAAACACTCTTTGGTATTGCCTTCTATAAGATATCCAATGGCGTTCTTTGTGTTCATGCCGCCAAGCCTCTTCTGTATGCGCAATACTGAGTTCACCAGTTCCTCTCTCTTAAATACACCATATTCAGCGGTAATATAATCAAGCCGCTCTTCAAAAGGTATATCAAGAAAATAGAGCGGAGCATTTCTCATGGTTTCCCATAAGCGGTCCGGCAGATTTACCAACCCTATTCTCCTGCTTTCATCTTCTATCCATATACTCTGTTCAGGTAGTAATGCTGCCGATACTTTATGCAACTCAACTGCCAGTACATTTTCAAATTGCTCCTGTCCCGGCGCATCAGTTTCACCCAGTGCCCCAAATGCTGAACCCTTATGATGTGCAATCCCTTCAAGATCTATTATGGCATGTTGTTCTTTGGCCATTAACTTCAGAATATCAGTTTTACCAGATCCGGTAAACCCTCCTACTATTTTTATCGGATACGGCTTTGCAAACTGTTCTAAAACCCAGGTCCTGTATGCCTTGTAGCCACCTGTGAGCACATAAACTTTAAACCCGTAAAGATCAAGAAGCCATGCAACACCCGCACTCCGCATCCCCCCCCGCCAGCAATGCACTAAAACTGTTTTGGAGTGCTCCTTGTTCTCAGTCGATGCTGTATATTTATTTTGCGTTGAGATTGATTTTAATATACCCTCTACCTCCTCAACCATTTTCCTCATTCTGCCACCAAAATAATCAAGCCCCGTTTTTATGGCATCTTCACGCCCCAACTGCTTATAAAGTGTCCCTACCACTTTTCTTTCATCGTCACTGAATAATGGTAAACTATATGCGCCGGGTATATGGGCATGCCTGTATTCTCCCGGACTTCGCACATCAAAAACCGGGTATACCCTCGAAAGCGCCACAAATTCTTCAATCCCTGTTTGTTTCATGCACCCAGTATTTTATAACACCACTTCAAATAATAACCTGATCCCTTTCACTCTACAACAATAAATTGCCCTATAAAACACCTATTGTAATTAAGGCGTTTTAATTATAGCTTCCACATCTTCATCCCCCTCCAGGTTATCCATCTGATCCATAATATGGGCATACCGCCATCTCACTTTAGCGCTCATGGGCACCACTGTATACTCCTTCGGATTGGGCAAGCATGCAATGATCATTGCCGCTTCAGCCCTCGACAGGTTCTTGGCATGTTTATGAAAATATTTCTGCGATGCGGCTTCTATACCAAAAATACCCGGCCCCATTTCAATGACATTAAGATACACATCCATTATCCTGCGCTTACCCCAGGTCCATTCAATCAGTTGGGTAAAGTAGAATTCCGGGGCCTTCCTCACATACCTGCCCCAGCCTGAACCCTGCCACAAAAAAACATTCTTGGCTGTTTGCTGACTGATTGTACTTGCACCGCCACCGGCAGGCACCCTTTTCTTTTTGTGTGGTCCATTAAGGCTTTTGTCCATAGCCTTCCAGTCAAATCCGTTATGCTCCGGAAACAACTGGTCTTCGCTGGCTATGGCTGCCAGTTTTACATTGCGCGAAATATTGTCATAGTTTACATAATCCCTTTTAAGACCATAGCCGCCAAACAGCCCACCCAGTTGAGTCATGGTTACAGGCGGATTAACCCATCTGCACATCACCAAATATAGCAGTGACGATACAAACATGATCAATATAACCCTTAAGAGTATCCTGAAAAACCGCCTGATACCCGATGCTTTCTTTTTCTTTGCCATTACTGAGTAAAAATAGAAACAATCTGAAAACATTTGAATGCTATTTATTGTTTACCTTGTAGAAAAGCCATTTTATGAGCAACATTGGGAATACGAAAGAAGTAGTAAAGCAATTGAAAGACCTGCTGCTGGCAGGCAACGCACACATATCGCTCAATAATGCATTCAAAGATGTGCCTGAAAAAATAAGAGGCATTGTACCCGATAAACTGCCCTACAGCATCTGGCAACTGGCCGAACATATCAGGATTGCCCAATGGGATATCCTCGAATTTTCCCGTAACCCGAGGCATGTATCCCCAAAATGGCCCGAAGGCTACTGGCCCAAAGAAAAAGGGCCAAAGGATGATGCTGAATGGAAAGACTGTATCAAACAAATAAAAAATGACCGCGAAGCATTTATTGCTCTGCTCGATGATATTGAGGTCGACCTGTACAAACCATTCCCCCATGGCGATGGCCAGAACCTGCTGCGCGAAGCATTGCTAATAGCCGACCACAACAGTTACCATATTGGCGAGGTTATTGCCGTAAGAAGATTGCTAGGCGACTGGAAGTAATTTCCATCTACATATCCAATCAGGCTGTTTATTTTAGCTCACTAAATATCGGATAATATGGATGCTGATTTAATTATCCTGATTAGGAACTTCAAACCAAACTAATTCAATTTACCGCATATACAATACCCCCCCCTTTTCAACCCTGATTGCAACTTCTTTATCTGTAGGTTAACAGAATGAAACTCCTAAGATGTGTAGGTCGATTCCTGTTCCGGGTAAAACAACAATCAAACAATCACATCATTTCGCACCAACTTTGTAACTTAATACAAAATTCAGCTAAAGGTTTATATATACATAAAGGATTTCCAAATTTGCAATATTCCTCTGCTAATCAACAGGTATAATATTTCAGATAAGAACCCACGCTTAAGTGGCTTGATAGAAAATTTCATTTGCACTAACAATTTAACATTAGATATTCCGTATTTAATTAAAAAATACCATTACTTTGCATCCTCAAAAAAATTATACTTTTTCAACGAATAGATAAATGAAAAAAACCATTTTAACTGCGCCGGCTTTATCGCAACTACATGATAGCATTGGCTTGGGTTTTTTTGTTGCTCCTGAACGGACAATTTTTTACTTCAGGCAGGTCTCCTTCAGGGTACGACGTTGAGATAAACATATTCTACACCGGTCCCACTATTTATAAGTTCAGGATTTAAGTCTTAGTCTATCGCACAATCTTTAAAAGGTTGAAGTGAGATTGAATTTTTATTTATTTTTTTTAATTTTTTATTTGCAATGAATAAAACCTTCAGGATTCAGAATGCTGATCGTTCACATTTCTCATATGCAGAAGAGATCTGCAATGAAATGGAGGAATCGGCAAAAGCCCGCGGCACAGGAATAGCAAAACGATCCCCCGAATATCTAAGATTGAAAATGAATGAAGGCAAAGCTGTAATAGCATTTGCATCTGATGGTAAATGGGCGGGATTCTGCTATATAGAATCCTGGGGGCACGACCAGTATGTTGCAAACAGCGGCCTGATCGTATCGCCCGCTTACCGAAAAAGTGGCCTTGCTAAACAAATCAAAAAAAAGATATTTCAGTTGAGCCGTAAAAAATATCCGGATTCAAAAATCTTTGGACTCACCACCGGGCTGGCAGTTATGAAAATCAACAGCGATCTGGGTTATGAGCCTGTAACCTACTCCGAGCTTACACAAGACGAAGCCTTTTGGGATGGATGCCGAAGCTGTGTGAACTATGATATATTGGTGAGTAAGGAAAGGAAGAATTGTCTATGTACTGCGATGCTTTATGATCCCAAAGACCATTACACACCGGAAGAAACAAAGAAGGATTTCACAAAGAAAGCCAGGATATACGAACGGTTGCTCAGGCTGAAACAATTCATACTATTAAAAAAGCGTAAACGGAACTCGCATATATCCTGATTAGCATACTCATTATTTCAAGTTTAAAATTCAGACAAATGAAAAAGGTGGTACTGGCATACAGCGGAGGATTAGACACAACCTTCTGCGCCGTATATCTATCAAAAATAAGGGGCCTTGAGGTGCATGCGGTCACCATACAGACCGGAGGCTTCAGCGAGGAGGATTTAAAAAATATAGAAGCCCGTGCCTATGAACTTGGCGTTACATCATTCCGGGTGATTGATGTAACCAAAGAATATTACAATAACTGCATTCGCTACCTGGTTTTTGGCAATGTACTTAAGAATGCGGTATATCCGCTAAGTGTAAGCGCAGAGCGCATGGTGCAGGCAATTGCAGTGGCCTCATATGCCGGCAATATGAAAGCAGATTTTGTAGCTCATGGCAGCACCGGCGCCGGAAACGACCAGGTGCGTTTCGACATGGTTTTTCAAAGCATGCTGAAGAACACGGAAATAATCACCCCCATAAGGGAATTGCGCCTGAGCAGGGATGCAGAGCTTGCTTTCCTTGCTGAGCATGGAGTAGCTATGAACTTCCAAAAGGCCAAATATAGTATCAACAAAGGATTGTGGGGAACATCAGTAGGCGGAAAAGAAACGCTTACCAGTAGTGATCCGCTGCCCGAAAGCGCATGGCCAACACCTGTAACCTCAGTTGAGCCCAGACAGATTACGCTCAACTTTGTAAAGGGTGAAATTACCGGTGTAGATGACAAACAATTCGAACATAGTGTAGCAGCGATTCAATACCTTCAGGCTATTGCACAGCCTTACGGCATAGGCAGGGATATTCATGTTGGCGATACTATTATCGGCATCAAAGGCAGAGTAGGCTTCGAAGCCGCTGCACCGCTTATTATCATCAAAGCGCACCACCTGCTGGAAAAGCATACACTCACCAAGTGGCAGCTCTACTGGAAAGATCAGTTGAGCGCCTGGTATGGCAACTGGCTTCATGAAGGCATGATGCTGGACCCCACTATGCGCAATATTGAGAAATTCCTCGAAGACACACAACACACCGTTACCGGAAAGGTTTTTGTTACACTACATCCATACAGGTATACACTCGATGGCATAGATAGCAGGCACGACCTCATGAGCAATGAATTCGGCTCCTATGGCGAAATGAACAATGGATGGACCGGCGATGATGCAAAGGGGTTTGCAAAAATATTCGGCAACCAGGTGGGTATTTACAATTCTGTAAACAATATAAAAACAACTGCAGAACATGAATAACAGTAAAAGGATAAAAGCCGGCATTATTGGCGCCGCCGGCTATACCGGCGGCGAAATGATACGATTACTGCTCAACCATCCTAATGTATCCATAGCTTTTGTGCACAGCAGGAGCCATGCAGGGCAACCCATAAGCAAAGTTCACCAGGACCTCACTGGCG
This sequence comes from uncultured Bacteroidota bacterium, assembly GCA_903903635.1. Lineage (GTDB taxonomy): Bacteria > Bacteroidota > Bacteroidia > Chitinophagales > Chitinophagaceae > Nemorincola. Next base: position 7,651 of record CAIUZK010000103.1, on the reverse strand, counting down.
ATACCGACATCTGTTTTACCGATAAATTGCAGCAGGATATAGATATACTTTTCCTCTGTGTCGGACATAGTGAAGCCAAACAGTTTCTTACCTCTGAAAATATCAATCCTGCTACCCGGATAATAGATCTGTCTCAGGATTACAGGCTGGCTGCAAATGCCTCTATAGATGGCCGAACGTTTGTATACGGCTTGCCTGAACTTAACCTTGATAAAATAGCTACTGCCAATAGTATTGCCAATCCCGGCTGCTTTGCCACCGCTATTCAATTAGGCTTACTTCCTCTGGCCAAAGCAGGTATTATCAGAGAGGTACATACCACCGGAATTACCGGATCTACAGGCGCTGGTCAAAAGCTGCAGGAAACCTCACACTTCTCCTGGCGCGCCAATAATATTCAGGCTTACAAATCATTGACCCACCAACATGTAAGTGAAATCATGGAATCACTATCATCACTTCAGCCAACAGATCACAAGGTCAACTTCATACCATGGCGCGGAGATTTCACCAGGGGCATTTATGTAACCTCCTATACTGATTGCCCGCTAAGTATGGAAGATGCTTACGCGCTCTATACCAACTATTATTCCGGAGCGATATTCACACATATAAGCCACGACATGATACACCTGAAACAGGTCGTTAATACCAATAAATGCCTGTTGCACCTTGAAAAAGAAGGAGACAAGCTCATCATTCATTCTGCAATTGACAATCTGTTGAAAGGCGCATCAGGTCAGGCTGTACAGAATATGAATATTATGTTTGGGCTTAACCAGGATACCGGATTGAAATTAAAAGCAGTAACATTTTAAAATATAGTCAATGAAACTATTTGATGTTTACCCGTTAAACGACATTACCATACTAAAAGGGCAAGGCTCTTATATATGGGACAATAATGGCAACCGGTACCTGGATATGTACGGAGGCCATGCGGTCATCTCTATCGGTCACACTCACCCTCATTATGTGCAGCGCATAACCGAGCAGTTGCACAATATTGGTTTCTATTCCAACTCTATAAAGATACCCGGCCAGCAAATACTTGCCGACCTCCTGGGCAAGATAGCGGGAAAGGAAGACTACCAGTTGTTTCTCTGCAACTCTGGCGCTGAAGCCAATGAGAACGCCATGAAACTCGCCTCATTTCATACTGGCAGAAAAAAAATAATTGCTTTCTCCAAATCATTTCACGGCCGCACTTCACTTGCCGTCGCTGCTACCGACACACCGTCAATTGTTGCGCCGGTAAATCAAACCGACAATATCCACTTCCTGCCATTCAACGACACTGATGCGCTGGAAGCATTCTTCGCAGAACATGGAAAAGAAATTGCCGCAGTGATTACCGAAGGTATTCAGGGTGTGGGTGGCATCAATGTAGCCACTGATCAATTCTTACGAACTATAAGAACATTATGCGATGAGCATGGCAGTGTATACATCGCCGACAGTGTTCAGTGCGGTTATGGCAGAAGTGGTAAATTCTTTTCACACGATCATGCCTATGTTAACGCCGATATATATACCATGGCCAAAGGAATGGGTAATGGATTTCCAATTGGCGGAATAGCAATAGCACCTCACATAAAGCCTAAACATGGCATGCTGGGCACTACGTTTGGCGGCAACCACCTTGCCTGCGCAGCCGCTATTGCTGTGCTTGAAGTTATTGAAAACGAAAAACTGCTATCTCATGCCGCTGCTATTGGGTCCTACTTAATGGCTGAACTAAATGCCATCCCGGAATTGTCAAATGTAAGAGGCCGGGGCCTGATGACAGGCTTCGACTTGCCTGAAGGCCACAAAGATTTACGCAAGCGCCTCCTTGCCAACCATAGGATTTTTACCGGCGAGGCAAAACCAGATGTAATAAGATTGTTACCGGCACTCAATATTCAGCAAGTTGATGTGGACCTGTTGATCAAAGCTATAAAAACAGAATTAGTTAAAAATTAATCAACATTTACTATTCATTATCGATGAAGAATTTTATTTCAGCACAGGATGTTAATGACATACATGCTCTTTTAAAGAAGGCCCTGGAATATAAAGCTTACCCATTAAAAGACAAATTGCTTGGTATCAACAAACGCATAGGCCTGGTGTTTCTTAATCCCAGTATGCGCACCAGGTTGAGTACCCAGATAGCAGCGGCCAATCTGGGCATGGAGGCCATTGTATTTAACGTTGATAAAGATGGTTGGAAGATGGAGTTTGAGGATGGAGCCTTAATGAATGGCACATCGGCAGAGCATGTTAAAGATGCAGCCCCGGTAATGGGTGCATATTTTGACATACTCTGCATTCGCACTTTTCCTTCCCTGGAGAATAAAGAGGAAGACTATAGTGAACAAATTATAAATCAGTTCATCAAGTATGCAGGAGTACCTGTTGTAAGCCTCGAAAGCGCTACTCTTCACCCGCTGCAAAGTTTTGCGGATATCATTACCATACATGAGCTTTTCAGAGAACCCCGGAAGCCAAAGGTGGTACTATCATGGGCGCCACACATAAAACCATTACCCCAATGCGTCAGCAACTCCTTTGCCCAATGGATCATAAAATGGGGCATGGCCGACTTCGTGATTACTCACCCCCGTGGATATGAACTGGACTCAAAGTTCACAGCAGGTGCAACTATTGACTATAACCAGGCCAATGCACTGGAGCAGGCTGACTTTGTTTATGTAAAGAACTGGAGCACATACAACGATTATGGCAAAGTAAAGGACACTAACCCTGACTGGATGCTGACTAAAGATCACATGCTGAAAACCAACAATGCTAAAGTGATGCACTGCCTCCCGGTAAGAAGAAATGTTGAACTGAGCGATGAGATACTGGACAGTACCGATTGTGTCGTGAATCAGCAGGCGGCTAACCGGGTATGGGCCGCACAAACGATACTTTCCGAACTTCTAAAAGCAACCAATTGAACAATGAAGCTGATCGTAATAAAAATCGGAGGAAACATCATTGATGACGATGCCGCTCTTCAGTCCTTTCTGAAGCAATTTGCTGCATTAGATGGCCATAAGATTTTAGTGCATGGCGGAGGCAAAATAGCCACAGCTATTGGCTCGAAGCTGGGTATTGAAGCTAACTTTATCAACGGCAGGCGAATAACTGACAAGCCTACTCTGGATTTGGTAACCATGATCTATGGCGGACTTATAGGTAAAAACATTGTGGCAGCACTTCAGGCCAACGGATGTAATGCAATAAGCCTTACCGGCGCTGATGGGGGCGTTATTACTGCTGTAAAACGGCCGGTCAAAGAAGTCGATTATGGCTACGTAGGAGATCTGCAGGAAAACAGTGTACATGTGGATACCATAACGAAGTTATTGGATGCCGGCATGACCCCGGTATTCGCACCGCTCTCTTACGATGGCCAAGGCGGCCTGCTGAATACCAATGCAGATACCATAGCCCAGGAACTGGCAAAAGCATTTGCTACCATTATGCCCACGTCCCTGATCTATTGTTTCGAGAAGAACGGTGTGCTCGGTAACCCCGCCGATGATACTTCTGTAATCAAAAAAATCTCCGGGGCCGACTTCCAGGTGCTTAAGGATCAGGGGATCATATCAGGTGGCATGATTCCTAAAATCGAGAATGCATTAACTGCGGTAAACAAGGGTGTACAACAAGTTATAATTGGCCATGCAGCAGACCTTGCGGCCTTGATAAAAGGAGAAACCGGAACATGGATACAATAGACGAACATATAATTGAACAATATTGTAACGATGCTGTAAACTTGCTCAGCAGGCTCATCGAAATCCCTTCCTTTAGCAAAGAAGAGCAGGGCACGACACAACTATTGCAGGACTTTTTTACTGCAAAGAATATTCCTACCCAACGCCTTGTAAATAATGTGTGGGCCGTGAACAGGCATTACGACCCGCTGCTCCCCACCCTTTTGCTCAACAGCCACCACGATACTGTACGGCCTAATAAAGGGTATACTGCAAATCCGTTTGAGCCGTTGCAAAGCGATGGTAAGCTTTATGGCCTGGGTAGTAATGATGCCGGAGGCAGCCTGGTCTCCCTCATCTCCGCCTTCCTGTATTTCTACGGGCGTACCGGCCTGAAGTATAATCTCCTGATCGCAGCCACAGCCGAGGAAGAAATATCAGGGGCCAACGGGGTAGAGCTGTTATTACCCCATCTAGGTAATATTGATGCAGCCATTGTTGGCGAACCAACACATATGCATATGGCCGTGGCCGAGAAAGGGCTGATGGTGCTTGAATGTACTTCAACCGGTATATCCGGTCATGCGGCTCATAACGAAGGAGAAAACGCATTGTACAATGCTATTGATGATATTCAATGGTTCAGAAATTTCTCCTTTCCCCTGGTGTCTGACTTACTTGGCCCGGTTAAGATGAACGTAACTCTTATTCACGGTGGCACACAGCACAATGTTATTCCAGGCGAATGCAACTTCACTGTCGACATCCGAATCAATGAGCTATACACCCACGAGCAGGTGTTGGCCATTATCCGCGAGCATGTTAAATGCAAAGTAGTTCCGCGCAGCACGCGGCTAAGATCTACTTGTATAGAAGCCACCCACCCGCTTGTACAGTCTGGCCTGAATTCAGGCCTCAAAACATTTGGCTCAGCTACCCTGTCCGATAAAGCGCTCATGCCATTTCCTGCGCTTAAAATGGGACCGGGAGATACATTACGAAGCCACATGGCCGATGAGTTCATATTTGTTGATGAAATAAAAGAGGGCATAAAAATTTACATTAAGTTACTAAATAGCATTCTATGAATATCTGGCAAAAAGAGCACACTACCCTTTCCGGTGCAGTGAAGAATTTCACTGTGGGCCGCGACCGTGAGTTTGATATTTTACTGGCCTGGTATGATGTGCAGGGCTCTATTGCACACATTACCATGCTCGAATCTGTTGGCCTGCTTCCGGCACATGAGTACCAGCTTTTAAAGGCCGAGCTGGAAAAAATACTGCAGGATATCGCCTCAGGCAACTTTACCATGATGGATGAGGCTGAAGATATTCATTCTCAGATCGAGTTTATGCTTACCGCCAGGCTGGGCGAAGCCGGGAAAAAGATACACAGTGGCCGGAGCCGTAATGACCAGGTAGCCGTTGATATTAAATTGTACCTACGCCACGAAATACAGCAGATCAAAGAATCCGTGCTGGCACTCTTCGACCAGTTGTTGCAGTTGAGCGAACAACATAAAGATAAACTCTTGCCGGGGTATACCCATTTCCAGTTGGCGATGCCTTCTTCATTTGGACTCTGGTTTGGCGCCTATGCCGAAAGCCTGATCGATGATATGAACCTGCTGGTTGCCGCCTGGAAAATAACCGATAAAAATCCGCTGGGTAGTGGGGCAGGTTATGGCTCCTCCTTCCCGCTCAACAGGGCAATGACTACCCAACTGCTGAACTTCAGCGAAATGCATTACAACAGTGTATACGCACAAATGAGCCGTGGTAAAACAGAACGCTTTGTGGCTATGGCAATGAGCAGTATCGCCGCTACCCTCTCGCGCTTCAGCACAGATGTATGCATCTATATCAATCAAAATTTTGGTTTCATCAGCTTCCCCGACTCGCTCACCACAGGCAGCAGCATAATGCCGCACAAGAAGAATCCCGATGTTTTCGAACTGGTGCGAGCCCGGTGCAATCGGATACAGGCAGTGCCCAACGAGCTAACACTGCTCACCAGCAATCTGCCCTCCGGCTACCACCGCGATCTGCAACTCACCAAAGAGATTCTCTTCCCTGCCATCGAAGATCTGAAGAGTTGCCTGCAAATTACCATGCTCATGCTCAGCAACATTGTGGTTAAAGACCACCTGCTTGAAAACCCGCAGTACAAATACCTGTTTACCGTTGAGCGCATCAACGAACTGGTGAATGAGCACATCCCCTTCAGGAATGCCTACCAACAGGTAAGCAGCGAAGTTGAAAACGGCACTTTCAACTACTCAGGCCATTTGCACCATACCCACGAGGGAAGTATAGGTAATTTATGCACTGAGCAGATTAGAAACATGATGGGCATTGCTGTGATAGGGTTTGGGATTGTTTAAATTTTTATTAATGTATCCTAGACTGTAAGGTTTTTTCCTTTTATTGAGGCAAATGTAATAGCGGTTTCTCACAGGATTCTTGTAAAAAATGTCTGAACCAGGATTTGTATGATTATATGATTATATGATTGAGTTTGATAATGTGGGGTTAATGTGATTGAATGTGATTAGTATGGGTTAGTGTGCTGGCCTGCTATGAGCAAATTGCACACTGCTGTGCAAAATATTTATTTGCGCAAATTTTTATTGATTATCAATGGTTTATAGGGTGAAAATTGCGCATTTGGGTGGTAAGTGTGCAATTTTTGTGTGCAAAGTTGGCAAGGTCGCTAGTTTAACCGGAAATATATGTATACTTAGTGGCATATAGGGATAGAATTTGGCACAAAGGTACAAATTGGAATTGATATTTCCAAATAAAATGGAGTTACTAATTCCTATGTGTGAATTTCCAAATGTGGGGAGTGGATGTCTCCATGGCCCTCTTTTAACCTACCGCCCTGGGCATGGGCTATGCACGTGCCATTTGCGGGCTTCCTATAATAGTGAGGGAGTTGGGGTGAAGTAGAATGAGATACCTGATATTCGCGAGTAATATAAATTTCCAATTGAGGGGCGAGAGTTGCTGGTTTTATTTGATCTGCAATGCCTGATTGACGCGAGTTTACTTTTCTTTTCTACAGCAAAAAGAAAAGTAACAAAAGAAAGTGCCGCCCTTTTTAAATAGCTCCGCAGTAAAAAGGGTTAGCTCTACGCTGTGGTTGTGGGGGAACCAAATTAAGGGCCGCCGGGAGGCGTTTGCTATTGGACTGTAGCAATTCACTTTTGCATTTATGTGTTAGTTCGTTAATTACTTTGCCCAATTGGAGCTAATGGCCTGGGATGAGCAAATTGCACACTGCTGTGCAAAATATTTATTTGCGCAAACTTTTATTGGTTTTCAGTGGTTTAGGTGGCGAAAATTGCGCATTTGGGTGGTTGGTGTGCAATTTTGTGTGCAATGTCTGAACCAGGATTCGTATAATTAAATGATCATATGATTAAGTTTGTTCATCACGGCAAATTGCACACTGCTGTGCAAAATATTTATTTGCGCAAAGTTTTATTGATTATCAATGGTTTATAGGGTGAAAATTGCGCATTTGGGTGGGTAGTGTGCAATTTTGTGTGCAATGTCTGGGATGCAAAGCCAACTTAACGGGAATTTAATTATATTTTCATGCATATACGGATAGAATTTGAGGTAAAGGTAGGCTAAGGAATTGGTATTTCCAAATAAAATGGAATATATATATTATTAGGCTGCTCTGTTGATTCCTGCGAGTCCCGCGAAAAGGCGGAGAGTCGCAGGGGATACGCAAACCGTCTCTTTCTAATTTTATTTATTAATGCTTTCTTTGTTATGAAATTATTATATTAATTTAGTATTATAAATGCCGAACATGAAAATTATACTTACTGTGCTTTTTTTATTTTTTTCACTCTCCCTATACTCACAGGGGCTTCATGTGCATTGGACAAGATTTGTCGGTCCAGATAGCTGCTGCCTAACAGT
>CAIUZK010000102.1 GCA_903903635.1 uncultured Bacteroidota bacterium | reverse complement strand
TGTAGCAAATATTACCGGACCTACAGGCGCAGCAGGCTCAACGGGTGCCACAGGCTCGGCAGGATCAACAGGTGCAGCAGGAAGCCCCGGAACAAACGGAAATACCTGGTTTTCTGGAACAGGTGTTCCATCTACCGGAACAGGTGTTAATGGAGATTATGATTTAAATACCACAACAGGTAATGTTTATCTAAAGACCAGCGGCAGTTGGAATATCGTAGCAAATATTACCGGGCCTACAGGCGCAACGGGAGCTACCGGAGCCGCAGGCTCAACGGGTGCTACTGGTTCAGCTGGCTCAACAGGCGCAGCAGGAAGCCCCGGAACAAACGGAAATACCTGGTTTTCTGGAACAGGTGTTCCATCTACCGGAACAGGTGTTAACGGAGATTATGATTTAAATACTACAACAGGTAATGTTTATCTTAAGAGTGGTGGCAGTTGGAATATTGTAGCAAATATTACCGGGCCTACAGGTGCCACAGGTGCTACCGGAGCCGCAGGCTCAACGGGTGCAACCGGCTCAGCAGGTGCGACTGGTTCAGCTGGCTCGACAGGTGCAGCAGGAAGCCCCGGAACAAACGGAAATACCTGGTTTTCTGGTACAGGTGTTCCATCTACCGGAACCGGTGTTAACGGTGACTATGATTTAAATACTACAACAGGCAATGTTTATCTCAAGAGCGGTGGCAGTTGGAGTATTGTAGCAAATATTACCGGACCTACCGGTGCAACAGGTGCAGCCGGTTCAACGGGTGCCACAGGCTCGGCAGGATCAACAGGTGCAGCAGGAAGCCCCGGAACTAATGGCAATACCTGGTTTTCAGGTACAGGTGTTCCATCGACCGGCACAGGTGTTAACGGAGATTATGATTTAAATACCACAACAGGCGATGTTTATCTTAAGAGCGGTGGCAGTTGGAGTATTGTAGCAAATATTACAGGACCTACCGGCGCTACTGGAGCCGCAGGCTCAACGGGAGCTACTGGTTCTGCAGGCTCAACAGGCGCAGCAGGAAGCCCCGGAACTAATGGTAATACCTGGTATTCGGGTATCGGAGTTCCAGCTACCGGAACCGGTGTTGATGGTGATTATGATTTAAATACTACAACAGGCAATGTTTATCTCAAGAGTGGTGGCAGTTGGAGTATTGTAGCAAATCTCACAGGACCTACAGGAGCTACTGGTTCAGCAGGTTCGACAGGCGCAGCAGGAAGCCCCGGAACTAATGGTAATACCTGGTATTCTGGTGCAGGAGTTCCAGCTACCGGAACAGGTGTTAACGGAGATTATGATTTAAATACTACAACAGGTAATGTCTACCTCAAGAGTGGTGGCAGTTGGAGTATTGTAGCAAATATTACAGGACCAACAGGTGCTACCGGCGCAGCAGGTGCGGCAGGTGCAGCTGGCACAAATGCAATAGTGGCATTTGCAGATTTTTACGCAACCATGCCATCAGACAATGCTGCAACGGTTGCAGGTGGGGCCGCAGTTGCTTTTCCACAGGATGGACCGTCTAATAGTATTATCACACGCGCAAGCAGTACCAGTTTCACATTGCCTGCTATTGGTACATACATGGTTAGCTGGCAGGTAAGTGTCGATGAATCAGGGCAGCTTGTTATAGAATTAAATGGGTCAGAAAATGCCGCAACTGTTGTTGGACGCGCTACGGGTACAAGCCAGATAGTCGGAAACAGATTAATCACTACCACATCCGTAAATAGTGTTTTACGTATAGTAAACCCTACTGGCAATTCACCGGCTCTTACCATAACTCCTTATGCCGGTGGCACACATGCGGTTACCGCTTCGCTTGTTATCACCCGTATCCAATAATGTACATAAATCTGAGAATATGACTTATTTCAAAATGCCAGTTGCTACGTTTGTTTTGGTATTTCTATCCCTCGCAGCATTTGCTCAGCAGGATGCCGGGTACTCTATGTATTTTTTCAACCCACTTTACATAAACCCCGGTTATGCAGGCACCAGGGAAGCGCTATCAGGTACACTTGTTACCCGTAACCAATGGATAGGAATGCAAGGTGCTCCTGCTACCCAATCATTAACGCTTCATAGTGCCATGCCCAATGTAAGGTTAGGTCTTGGATTACAAATTTATAACGATCAGTCAGGCCCTATGCACAATACCGGTATCAATTTGACCTATGCTTATCATCTCCCTATAAAGGATAAAATGACCTTATCTTTTGGAATAACCGGGATGCTGAATAATATCAGTGTTGGCTGGTCATCAATCAATATCGAAAAACCTTCAGATCCTGCATTTACAGGTAACGCTGCTGTGAGTTGGGTGGGCGATGCAGGTACAGGTATTTACCTTTACAATACAAGATTCTACCTGGGACTTAGCGTCAACCACCTTTTGCAATCCCGCTTCGGACTCACACATGCCCCTGGAGCCGATCTAGCAAAGTTTTACAGGCAATATTACCTCACCACAGGCTTTGTTGTTCCCGTAAACGAAACAATTGATTTCAGGCCATCTCTCCTGGCAAAATATGTGAACGCAGCACCTGCTGTTGGGGAATTTGATGGTACATTTATTTTTTATCAAAGACTATTTCTTGGAGCGGGCTACAGAGTAGGTAAAAGAATAAATATGCCCGGAACAGACAATATGCTTATAGGTATTGCGGAGTTTGAGATTACCCGCAGTGTTCGCATTGGCTATTCCTATGATCATTACCTGAACCAAACAGGCGAATATAATAGCGGAACCCACGAATTCATGCTGGGCTGGGACATCAGCAGAAACCGGACCAAATTATCAAGCCCAAGATTTTTCTAAAATAAACCAAACGCACTACTATGAAAAAAATATTCATAATAGCCTTAACAGCACTTTTTTGTCATACACTGCTTGCTGGAACAAAAAAAGCCGACCGACTCTTCGACCTTTGGGAGTATTATCGTGCTGCTAAACTCTATGAAAAGGAAGCCTCAAAACATCCCGGTGCAGATATTTACTTCAAACTGGGTGAATGTTACCGGATTATGAACATGCACAAGGAAGAGCAGGAGGCTGATGATAAAGTCAATGCCTACGGTATTTACAATAAGCCTGAATTTTATCTGAATTATGGGCAGGTATTGAAATCAAATGGCAGGAATGACCAGGCTAAAATTGCTTTCGATAAATACAGCGAATTGGTACCCTCTGACACAAGGGGGAAATTTTTTAGTGAATCAATAGGTATTGTTGCCGAAGACCATAAATGGGATGAGCCGATAGCTATATATAATGTTGCCCTGCTCAATACTCCCAATGCCGACTTATGCCCCGTTAGGTATAAGGATGGTATCGTATTCACTTCCAACCGGAAAACAACCGGCCGTAACAGGATTTATGGCTGGACAGGCGCTAATTACCTGGATCTGTATTACGCGCAAAAAGGCGATGGTGATTTGGATTATGCTAACGTTTCAACTTTTGGCGACAATAATATCATCAAAAAATTTAGCGATGGTCCTGCCTGCTTCTCAAAGAACTTTGACACTATATATATATCAAGGGTTGACAGGGATTTGAAGGGCGAACAAAAGGCTACTTTAAAGATAGAAAGGAATAAGATTTACATGTCTGCGATGAAAGATGGCAAATGGATAAAAGCCGTTCCGTTTTACCTTAATAATGATGCTTATTCGGTAGCTAATCCGTTTATCACCACCGACGGTTTGCGCATATACTTTGTGTCTGATATGCCTGGAGGGTTTGGTGAAACCGACATATATTATTGCGATCGCATAAACAATCAGTGGGGGCCTCCGGTAAACATGGGCCCGAACATAAATACCCCTAACCGGGAGAAGTATCCAACAATGGATTCAAAAGGAAATTTCTACTTTTCATCTGATGGCTACCAGGGCTTGGGTGGCATGGATATATGTGTTGCACTCAATAATGGTGGTATATTGGCAAAGGCAATCCCTATGAAATCCCCTATTAATTCTCCTGCCGATGACTTTAGTATTATGTTTCTGAATGAAGGGAAAACAGGCTATTTTACTTCAAACCGTTCTGCAGATGGACAAGGTGATGATGACATTTTCTATTTCACGCTTTTAAAAGACAACATAGACAACAGTTTAGTAACATCAGTTTATACAATTGGGTACAGGCCGAAAGAACATGAACTCAATGCAATATATAATCCTATTGTTACTACTAAAGCCGTAATACCTAATGATATTATTATCTATTTCGATTTCGACAAATCCCAATTACGGCCTGATGCTATTGTCCGTTTAGACAGCGTTATTCGCTACATGCATGAATTCCCGGCCCTTTCCCTGCTTATATCCGGGCATTGCGACTGTCGCGGTACAACTGACTACAATTTAGCATTAGCCGACCGTAGAAGTGAAGCCACAATGCGCTACCTCATTCATAATGGTATAAATGCAAACCGACTGACAGGTGAAGGATACAGAATAAACGATATGCCAAAGCAATGTGAGAAAGATGTAAACTATACCAACCAGGAGCATCAGTTAAACCGCAGGGCATACTGCCGCTTTCAGGATAGCTATAATATAAAGTCGGACAACATCTCTAAAATTGAATTGACTCCATAGGGTTATGGATTAGCGGCAATAAAATGTGCAGCAGAAAATTATGGCTTTGGGAAACTGGATTTAGTCTTTCTACTTTGGCCCCTGCCCCTAGTTCCACAACCGCTTCATGGCCTGGTAATCGAGGTAGTAGATCACTTTTACCGAGAGGCTGTTGCTCTGGGGCGAGCGGAAGGTATAGCTTACATCGTCGAAGTAATTGGAAATAATACTGGTACCTGATGTATAAACACTGTTTTGGTATACCATGCTCATTTCGCTGCCGGGGAGGAACTGCCATACGAAGCTGGTATAAAAATTGAATGAGTTGAAGTTGACATCATGAGGGGTATTGTAGCCGGTGGTTTGCTGGCTGCCATCAAGGCCCAGTAAAGTAAACCGGTTGTATTCGGGCTGCGACCAGTAGTGCCTTGCCGACAGCTTTAGCGACATGGTATTGGTGAAGATAAAATCGGCGCTGAGGGAATTGGTAACGATGTTCACATTTCGCCTGCCGAAATAAATATTGCCGCCCACATTGTCTACATAACCCATATCATTACTGTTATACTGCCCCGACAGGTTGTAGATCATGGAGAACTTATTGGAGAACCTGTAGCGTGGCGATACTGACCAACTGAATATATTCCGTCCCTGCTGATCGTAGGAGCGGTTGGTGGCCTGGAGATCGAGGGCGAAGGTGCGGCGGTAATCGGAAGAATAAAAGCCGCCCGCCATGTAGTTGCGCGGAATGATGCAATAACGGCCAAAGGTGCGTGGCTCAATATAGTCGTAGTTGGTAAACGGCTGTATGGTCCAGTAAAAGCCGAGGGTGAGGTAATTGGGGAAGGTTACATTGTGCGAGCCAAACACTTCGGCCTGCTGAAAAGCCGAGGGATTGAATACCTTGTAATAGTCAGCGCCCACATGATTGTAGGCTGATACTATATGCCCCACCGGTTCGTATAGGTTGTAGTAATTGTCAAACTGGAAATAGGTAAGGTTATTGCGATCCAGGTAACCCAGGTCATTGGGGTTGAAATGGTCGCTGATTGTCTTGGTACTTACTGACCATAAATAATTACCCTTGATCTTTCCGAAATTCAGAAAGTAGCGGTAACCCAGATCCGGTTTGTTGGCTGTGTATAACTGACTGAGATCGCCCGAGCCTGTGATACCATAGGAATTGGCCTTATTGGCAAACTTAAAAAGCAGCGCGCATACATCGGCATTATAACTATGCTCCCTGCGCCATACATTGGTATTGATGAAGCTGATGTAGGAATTGTTTTTAAGCGCCTGATCGAGCACAATGACGTTGTAATTGGTAAGGGGAGCCGTCTGCAGATTACGGTCATGACCCGCCGAATCGCGAACTGTAGCATAAGCCGCTTCTGATACAGCATTGAAGAACCCGATACCCAGATTATGTTTGGTGCGGCCTGAAATTTTGGTAGCATTATACACACGTGTAGTGGCTGGATTTTCTATAATACTGTCTTTGGCATTCATACCGGCCGGCGAACTGAAATTAACCGGTTGCCCCCCTACCCGCCTTGAATAAAACAGATCGTCTTTATTGAAAAGATCAAGCCCCTCGGTAAAGAAGTAGCGGCGGTCATCATACCTTACCTCAACCGGCGACAGATTGAGTACTTTATTATCGTAGATGGTCTGTCCGAAGTCAGGTACAAGCGTCATATCAAGCGTGAAGCTCTCGTTAAGGCCATACTTAATGTCCATACCGCCATTTACCGAATGCGAATTGGCGCCATCATAATTCTCGGCATAGGCCGATACATAGGGCAGCAGTGAAAGCCTTACCGGCGATTTGATATCGTGAATGCCCAGCAAAATACCGGCCTGGCTCACGCCATTGGGCACTGTGGGCATAACCGTATTCCAGTAAGCCTTTTCCTTGTATCGTTTTATGGCCCTGAAGAAATTAAGCCCCCATTGCTGAATTGGCTTATTGGGAAACCTGAGCGCCGAAAAGGGTATTTTCATTTCCACGCACCAGCCTTTATCGTTCATGGCAACTTTGGAGTACCATGCGGCATTCCAACTGGCGTTGTAGCCGTCAAATTTAATGATGGCATCTACCTGCACACCTGCCGCCGTAACACCAAATGCCACCGCGTTTTGATGGTCAAGATAAGTATCGAAGATAACGCCGAACTCATCGGTATTGCCTCCGTCATCATCGCGCGAGGATAGCTGTTTCCAGATGCTGTCGGGGCTGGTATCATAAAGCATGGCGCCAATGTATACGGCATCATTATCGTATAGTATGCTTACCTCGGTTTGCTGGGGAGAAGGCGTACCGGGCAATGGTCCGAACTGCACAAAACCGCTGGCTTTCTCCGCATTTTTCCAGGCAGGCTCATCCAGCTTGCCATCAATGGTTATTGTGCCACCTGCAGGAATGGCATTAAGCACACGGGTTACCCCCTGGGCTAATACCCATGACTGATTTATAAACACAAGTGCCGCTACAAACAGGATATGTATACATCTGGATACCACGGCATATTGTTATTATAAACTATTGCTGCTGGAACGTATGGTTGCAATTGTTTAGAAGCTTGAAGTAATAGTAGCCTTAACCCCGCTGAATGCAGGCTCGTAGCGACAAACACCACCCGTGCAGTTAATACCATCTACCTGCTTTACATAAGCAAGAGAGAAGCGGTGTGCTCCCTTGGTATATGCGGCAAAGACGTTGTAATAATGGTCGGCTTTTTTGTTCTGGAAACCGGCATCCCTTGCATTTGGGTTGTCGTTGTTCTTATTGATGGAAATGTTGTACATATCCGAAACAGAGATCGACCACTTTGGCGCAATATTATACTCCAGCAATGCAAATACCCATGATCCGTAATCCTGTTTAGTGTCCATGTATTGCACCTCTGCCCTGAGCGATTTCTTTTCATTCAGGCGGTAAGTGATTTCGGTAAATGGAGTGAATGCATACACAATCGGGGCGCCATAGGGCTCACGCACCTGGTAACGGGATATGTTGTATTCCATATACTGGCATCCAAGCTGAAATACCCACGATTTTAAACCCTGGTAAATTCCTTCAGCAAAAACTTCGCGGAACAATTTATCGTTATTAAGAGTATTTATGTTGGTATAGGTAAAGGTAAAATTGGTCACATCGTTTGGCGAAAGAAGTAAATTGGCTGTACCTGCCTGCTCCGAAATATCCTGCGAAGCCGGTGTATAGCGCGACATAAGGCGCTCCGGACGAAGCACTGCAACCACCGGCTGCCAGTTGAGCATACCATTAAGCAATAGTTCCTTTGGCGATGTTCTCATTACAAAATCCTCAGTGCGCTTGCCCGAAAGACTCAATGCAATGCCTTTCTTACCATAGTTGATGGAGGTATACTCCACATTGCCCGGCTTGTCGTAAAGAATGCTGTGGTCTTCTGATACTGCCTCATGCGATTTGTAATCTCCCTCCAGGTACCACGAAAAATTCTTGTAGGTAATGGTTGAATATACCGAACCGGCATACATATTGAATACCGGGGTAAAATGGTGGTTAGAATCCTGCGATACAATAGTGGCCTGTACAGCAGTATAGGAATCACCATCCAGTGTACGGTTTAAGAAACCAACTCCCGGCATGATGTGCACCTTGCCTGCCGTGAAATCACCCTCGGCATTGAAACCTTTCAGTATTGGTCCGTATGGAGGCGTGTGGAGCGCCCCGTTCATGCTGGTTACACTGTTATTCTTTTGCTGACCGGTAAAGCCTTTAAGCGATATCTTATCGGTGAGTTTATACTTAAGTTCAATACCTACCAGGGCATTGTCGATAAGCAATCCGCGGTCTTCGTAAGAACGAAACAGGATACCGCTGCCTAACTGGTCGTATATGGAACCGACAGTAATGGAAAGATCTTTCATTTCCTTGGATATGCTCCAGGCCCCTATCCCGAAATCGGTACTGGCCGAAGTTGGATTTTTCAGATTGGAGTTCTGAAATGCATCGGCTCTTAATGTAAATGTAAATCCTTTGATGTTGTACCTCAACCCAAGCCATGCATCGCTGCCGCTCAGGTAGTTGTCGTACAATGGGTTTCCGGAGGCCTTAATATTGGTATCTCTCTGGAAGAAATTCATATTCATCATCAGGTCTCCTGAAAATGTGCCCTGCGCCAATATCCTGCTGCTACATAATAGCAACAAAAATAAAATTGATGGTTTTCTCATTTAGAAGCGTAAATTGTTAAAGTTTTTCCGAAATTAGTCGCTAATTTTAATTCTGGCAAGGTTTTCGCTTATTTATTTTAAAAACAAGTACTCATGAAAAAAATCATTGCAGCAATTGCATGTTTATGTATTAGTGCTACTATTAATGCACAGGAACTACCGGATACCCAGATCAAGGATGTGAACTCGGGTAAAAAGATAGCTTTTAATGAAACCTTTGAAAAAGGAAAAGTTACATTGGTAAGCTTTTGGGCTACCTGGTGCGTGCCTTGCAAAAAAGAAATCAAGAACATATCGCTGAAACTGGATAGCTGGAAAAAAGAAGCTGACTTCAATTATATGACCGTTTCTATTGATGAGGCAAGGGCCGAAGGGCTGGTGCGTACCTACGCCCTGGCACAAGGGTGGAAATTCCCATATTACATCGATCCCAATTCAGATCTTAAACGCTCGCTGAGTTTTCAGTCGGTGCCCTATACCCTCATTATCGACAAAAATGGTAAAATAGCATTCGCTCATACCGGTTACGAAGAAGGTGGTGAAGCTGAAGTTTTTGCCAAGATCAAAGAACTGGTTGCGGCTAAATAAGTTTAAAACATATTTAATTTTATCAGAGGCTATCCCATTTGGGTTAGCCTCTTTTGTGTGTCCGGCATGGATATAAGCTATAGGGTGAAAGTCCCGAGTACGCTTTACAGTAGGGAGTATTAGCCAAGAGCAAGGGTGTCCTCCGCGAGGAGGAAATGAACTGGCCCGTGATTTCGGAGTGCTCTTCCTCCTCATCGATCTCTACACCCGCTATTTCGAGTACTTCTGGGATGCTATGAACAAGGGCATTTTCTTCCTTATCCTCGCCGTTACTTTTGGTTTTGTGGGGTGGTTTTTGGAAAGGAAATCTAAGAGGAAATCTACTTTAAATTGAATTGATAACCAATGCTGGTAACCATCTAAAGAGTGTGTTACAAACGCACTAAATTTATATTCACCAGTTTTAAAATGGTCCTAGAGACCTATTACCAGTCTTTTTTATCCTGTTTAGGGTCACTTTGCATACCAACTTTATAAACTTCAATAAGTGCCAAAAGCTTATCTGACGCCTGCTCTTTCAAATACCTATCCCCTTTATTATCCTCCAATTCATTGTATCCTGATGTCCTTGGTGAAATTCCCATTGCACCTCTGTTTATAACAAGATGATACACTATGTTGTCGATACGAAATTTATAACGGCCATCCTTAAGCCAGACATGAAATTTAAATTCAATTAAACCATCGTCTATCCAATATGTGGTATATTTCTTTTTGTCTACTTTAACGGCTGAACTATTTACTATTGAGTATTCTTTATCATCAAAAATGATATTATTATCGACAGATTTCATATTTGCTATTATCCAGGTTTTTGATCTTTTAAAAAGATCAGCCTGACTAATACCAGGAAGCTGTACAACCTCCTCATAATAGCTGTCGCCACTTACCTCATCCTTTTTCAGTTCAAGTTCTTTGTCCTGCCCAAAAGTTTGAAAACAAACTATTAAAAGCGAGCATAACAAATAGAATTGCTTTTTCATAAAATTGATTTTATAGTGCCAAATGTAATAAAATATAACTGAAAGATTTCCACTAATCCTATATTTTATAATTGTAAAGCTAGGTCTTTATTAATTTTGTAATAATACTTTTTTGACGGACTTTATAGTTTTAAAATCACAAATCTATACCCACATCAACATAATATAATTTTACCCTTCCACAACTTGGTATTGCACATTATGCAATTGGTCTATGGTCTCATTTAAACAATGCTGCCCATCCCACCCTAAAAACCTATTTTTGCCAAAAATCAGATCAAGAGGTAAAACAAAACATGCCCAGCTACGTACTTGAAGTAATGTATGACGGAACGCAGTTTCATGGCTCGCAGGTGCAGGGGCTTACCCCTACTGTGCAGTTGGCTGTAAATACTACTTTGAGCACCCTGCTGCGCATACCCATAGAAACCGTGGGGGCCAGCCGCACCGATGAGGGCGTGCATGCGCTCTGCAACTTTTACCAGTTCAGTTATGATGCCCCGCTACGGCCTGATTTTATTTATAAATGCAATGCCATACTACCAGGCGGCATAGCTGCCAAAGCTGTATACCTTGCGTTGAAACCCGATTTCAATCCGCGGTTCGATGCAATAAGGCGCAGGTACCGCTACCGTATATATAATAAGAAGAACCCGTTTCTGCTGCATAAAGCCCTATTCTACCCTTTCCCGCTCGACCTGGGTATGCTCAGGCAAACAGCAGATATCATAGCCGGGTACACCCAGTTTGAATCTTTTGCCAAACGCAACTCGCAGACACACACCTTCAATTGCACCATCTTTCAATCATATTGGGAGGAGCATGATGGCGAACTGCATTACATTGTAGAGGCCAACCGCTTTCTGCGGGGCATGGTGCGCGGGCTGGTTTGCACCCAGCTCAATATGTCGAGAAAGGGCACACCGCAGGAGCTTATTACCATCCTCGATGCCCGCGACTGCACCAAGGCATTCTTCAATGTAGCCGGTCACGGACTCTACCTCGAAGCCATCACTTATCCCGATGGTATGCTGGAGCAGTTGTTTTGAGTGGTAAATACTGCATACAGGCCTGGCTATTTTTATGCCTCATTCCTGAAAATTACCACTATGTTTGCAATCAATTTCAATCATGAAGAAAGCTTTGATCCAGATGCACCTCGCGGTTTTGCTGTGGGGCTTTACCGGAGTATTGGGCAGGGCCATATCGCTCGATGCACCCGTTCTTGTCTGGTACCGCATGCTGCTCACCGCCATATTTATGGCTGTAATTCTCATGTATCGCAAGCAGTGGGTAAAAGTTGAGCGCCGCGATTTATTGCGCCTGGCGGTCATAGGCGGCCTCATCAGCCTGCACTGGGTCGCCTTTTATGGCGCTATCAAATTTGCCAATGTTTCCATCGCCCTGGTCTGCCTGTCCACCGCAAGTATATTCACCTCCCTGCTCGACCCCATCGTCAACGAAGGTCAGTTCGACCCTAAAGAGATGCTGCTCGGTTCATTGGCCATAGGTGGTGTTTATCTTATTTACCAGTTTCAGCAGTTTTATGGTCTGGGCATAACCTGTGGCATTGCTGCCGCCATTCTCAGTTCCATCTTTACGGTACTCAATAAGAAGATTGCCAGCAAATACCCAGCCCGCACCATGGTGTTTTACGAGATGTCGACCGGCTGGATATTTATCTCCATGCTCATGCCTGCCCTGTTTTATTATGTGCCCCAAACCAAAATATTCCCCGATGCCTCCAGCCTGCTGGGCGCTTCATGGTGGCACAACGACTGGCTATGGCTGGTTATCCTCAGCCTTTGCTGCACCGTTTGGGCTCAGTCGCTTGCCCTCAATGCACTTAAGAAACTCACCTCCTTTACCGTCACCCTTTCTGTAAACCTGGAGCCGGTCTATGGCATTTTACTGGCATTCCTTTTTTACAACGAAAACCGCGAGATCATTTTCTGCAAAGGAACAGGCAACCTCAACTGGGGCTTCCTGGGCGGCATGGGCCTTATTTTATTATCTGTAATTCTCCAGATGCTGCGCCTCCTCAAACCCCGTTTTGCCGCTGCCGGGTTTGTAAAAGAAAAAGGCGGTATAGACTGATTCAATCCCTGCCATGACCTGCACACCCGATCCGCCATACAATAAAACCAACATTTATCAGTTTAATCAAATGATATGATTTACTACAAGCTCTTATCTGAATTTGTTTTACCATCACCTGTTAGGTATTTTTGCACCATGAAACACCTCTTGCTCGCCCTTTTTATACTGGTTTCCGCTACTTCTATTGCCCAGCCCGCCTGGCAGCAAAAGGTTGACACCAAAATCGATGTTATACTCAACGACAAAAAGCATACCCTCAGCGCCTACGAAGAGCTGACCTATACCAACAACTCCCCGGATACCCTCAGGTTCATATACATACACCTCTGGCCTAATGCCTACAAAAACGACCGCACACCATTTGCACGCCAGCTAGACCAGAATAATAATACTACCTTCTATTTCTCCAAACCAGCCGATAAGGGCTATATCGACAGCCTACAGTTTACGGTAGACGGCCAGATTGTCGACTACTTCAGTTCCGACAACGCACCCGACATCGCCCGCCTCGACCTGCATAAACCCCTGCTGCCGCACCAGAGTATTAAAATTGCTACCCCATTCAAGGTCAAGATACCCAAAGTCTTTTCGCGCATGGGCCATAGCGGTCAATCCTATTATATATCCCAATGGTTTCCCAAGCCGGCAGTGTACGACCAGAAAGGCTGGCACCCGATATCCTACCTGGACCAGGGCGAGTTTTACAGTGAGTACGGTTCTTACAATGTAAGCATCACCCTGCCTGCCAACTACATAGTTATGGCCACCGGCAACTGCACCGATGAAAAGGAAAACCAATGGCTGGATGAACTGGCCAAAAAGCCCCTGCCCACCAAAAAGCCTAAAGGCCGCATCACCAACACAGTCGTCGCCAGTTCACCCGAAACCAAGACCATCCATTTCTTCGAAGACAATATCCACGACTTCGCATGGTTTGCCGATAAGCGCTGGATAGTTCGCAAAGACACGGTTTACAACCCCGGCAATAATGAACTGGTAACAGCTTATGCGGCCTTCATGCCCAACTACTGGGCCACCTGGCAAAATGCCACCGACTACCTCAAAGAAACTATCCGCCACTATGGCAAATGGGTAGGCCCCTACCAGTACAAGACCATCAAGGCTGTGCTGGGCGACCTGCGTGCAGGCGGCGGCATGGAGTACCCTACTGTAACGGTTATTGATAAGTCGGCCAACTCAGCGCTGCAAATGACCATTGTTCATGAGGCGGGCCACAACTGGTTCTACGGCATGCTGGGCAGCAACGAGCGCGACCATGCCTGGATGGACGAGGGCCTGAATAGCTTTTATGAGCAGAAGACCGACCGCGAGCTTAACCACGACTCTTCCCGCACCCGCAAAAAAGGGCTGAACGAAAATATGGCCCTTTTCGAGCGCCAGGCCACACACCAGGATCAGGCTATTGAGCAAACCTCAGCCAACTTCGAAAAGCTTAACTATGGCCTTGATATCTATTTCAAAACCGCCATGTCGCTGCGCTGGCTAGAAGAGATCATGGGCCCGGATAACTTTGAGAAAGGCATGCACGACTACTTCACCAGGTGGCATTTTCATCATCCTTACCCCGAAGATTTTAAGGCCTGTATGGACCAATACATCAGCCATTCTTCTCCCGAGATCCTGGTCGATGGCATTAAAACCAAAACCACAACCACCGAAAGTATCAACTGGTTCTTCGACCCAATACTCACTACCGACAAAAAGATAGATTTCAAGATACGCAAGGTGATACCCGGCTCACCCACGAGCACCGTTGTTGTTCAAAACAATACCGGCGTAAATGCCCCCGTGCTCATAGATGTCTATAAAAAAGACTCACTCATATCCACCTACCGCTCCCTGCCCTTCACAGACCGCACATCTATACCTATTGTAGAGAGCGACTGGACCCGCATCAGTATCAATCCACTCGTGCCTGATGCTCATTCGGCCAACGACGTTTATCGCCGCCATGCCCTCTTTCATCATTTCGGACTTAAGGTAAAGCCATTCGCAGGCCTCAACCTCGACAATAAAGACAAACTCTTTTTCTCCCCCGCTCTTGGCTACAACCAGTACGATGGTATTATGGCGGGCCTCATCCTCCACGATCTCACCTTTCCCGAAAACCGTTTCCGCTTTATCGCCTCCCCGCTCTATTCATTCGAGACACAATCGCTCGTTGGTGCAGGCTCCGTAGGTTATTTGTGGTATCCTCATTCCTTCATTCGCGAGATCATGCTGCAGGCCGATGCCAAAACATTCCATTTTGCCGAGGGAGATCTGCCTTCCGGCCATGTGTATATGGGTTATACCAAGGTTGCGCCATCACTTTCATTTACCTTCAGGCAGAGCCCTGTTAGCTCAGTTACCCGCACCCTCACCCTCAAGGGCTATTCCATCACCGAAGATTATCCTGATAGCTTAACCGATGGCCGCTTACACCAGCGCAACAATATCTATGGTAAGCTCAGCTACCATCATAACAACGCCCGCACCTACAATCCATTTGGCTACAACCTCGAAACACAGATGGGCGCCGACTTCATGAAACTCAGCGCCGAGGCCACCATCCGCATCGATTACAACCGCCCTAAGAAAAACCTCACCATACGTGGCTACCTGGGCAAGTTCATAGCTACCAATAATACTGCCGCTGTCAATGCCCGCTATGGCCTCGCTGCCACCTACTCCGGCATCAACGACTATCTTTATGATGGAACCTATAAGGGCCGCACCGCCTATAACGACCTTGCCTCACAACAGATATCCATACAGGAAGGCGGTTTCAAAATACCGGTTTTCAACCAGGCGGGCCACTCCGACAACTGGATGGCCGCCCTCAACCTCAAGACCGACCTGCCCATCAAGTTGCCCCTGCGCCTTTTCTTCGATGCAGGCCTGATACCCAATGCCAACCCCAGCATGACCAATTCCGGAACCAGCACCTTCCTCTACGATGGAGGCGTGCAGATAGATATTATCCAGAACATAGCCACCTTCTACATTCCCATCATCAAGTCGGCCGATTTCGATAATTACCTCACCAATACTTTTGGCCACAAAAACGCATTCCGCCATAGCCTCTCTTTCACCATGCAGTTCCAGAACATCAACTGGCTCAAAGCACCCGGCCGCATCCTCAAAATGAGTACAGGAGGCTAAACACTAAAATGAGATAAAACATTGGGTCCAGAGGCAATTGCTGCTATCGGGCTTTAGTGGCTATGGCACAGTTCATAGGCATCACGCTATTGAGCCAATTGGAATTTGAGACCAAGGCACAGGCTCTCCTCCTTAAAAAGGAGGAGTACCCGAAGGGGGATGTGGTCATTCCTGTTTTTCAAAATCCCGGGCCACACAACCAATCAACCATTCAACCAATCAACCATTCAACTAATCAACTTATCAACTTATCAACTTATCAACAAATCAACTTATCAACTAAGTTGTAGTAATTGGGTATTAGCATTATATTTACAGCTACTTAATCCCAACAGGTAATATAAGTATTACCTGGTATTGATCTGATTCTCAAAACAATAAACTGCATTAAAATGCTTAAAAAACTATTACTCATATTGCTGACCTCAATCAGCTTTGCATCTTGCATATATGTGGCGCCTCCACATGGTCATTACTATCACAGACCATGGCACGGCCATTACAACCATGGTTATCACCGTTAACATAAAGTTGCGGCCATATATTTTGCATTTAGTATCAGTATCCACACATTGTTGATACTACATTTTTGCTGTAACAGAGTATAAGCTGTATATTTACAGCTTGTATATGCTGCTACTTATTCATTGTTTGCTTGGACCCTTGGCAATACATTAAATTCAACCAACTGATTATGAACCGGATAATTAAAAAAGGTACATTTTTCCTGGCATTGGCTATTTTAATAACCTTGGGAATGCATCCCAATAAGGCTAATGCCCAGTATGAAAATACCTATGTTTCTTACAATGACTTCTATGAAAATCTGGCATCTTATGGTCAATGGATAGAAGATCCGAAATTCGGATATGTATGGTCGCCAAATGTAGATGGCAGTTTCAGGCCATATTACACCAGCGGCCATTGGGCTATGACCGATTATGGCAACACCTGGATATCTGATTACCCCTGGGGCTGGGCCTGTTTTCATTATGGCCGCTGGATCTATGACAACTATTATGGCTGGCTGTGGATACCAGGCAACCATTGGGGACCAGCCTGGGTAAGCTGGAGGTATACAGAAGGCTATTTTGGATGGGCGCCGCTAGGTCCGGGGTATGAATTCACTTCAGACTATGGCGATTATATGTGTCCGAGTGACTGGTGGGTATTTATTCCATCTCAGTATGTATTTACCGGCAATTATTACAGATACTGGTATGGGCCACGTAACAACTCGCATATGATCGGCAGTTCGCACTTCATGAATAATACTTATGAAAATGACCATATTACTTATGTTTCGGGTCCAAGATCAAAAGACTTTGAAAATGTCACTCATCAACCCGTTCAGGTTTTCCATATCAGGAATTCGAAGAACTTAAATACCAGGGTGCATAATAATGAAATTAAAATGTACCGCCCGGCAGAGATCAGGCCAACCTCGCCAACAACAGGTAACACCATTATTCCACCAAATGTTGTTGCCGCACCTCAGCCGGTAAAGACTCCTCAGTCCTTAAACGCAGGCCGGACTACCCCGCCCCAGTTTAGAAACAACATGTCAAACGGCAATGTAAAACAGGAAACTCCGGGAACAAACATCAACAAAACTGCTGAACCAGCTAAGCCTGCTCCGCGTTATGACAATAATCCTTATGAGTGGGATGTAAACAGGGCGCAGCCGCAGCAGCAAATAAGGAAGGAAGTAGTTCCTCAGTATGAGCAGGAAAATTACCGCCCTCAGCCTCAACAACAACCAAGGCAACAGCCGCAGCCTGCTCCGCAGCAAAACAATAACCGCCCTCAACCACAACCACAGCAACAACCACGGCAGAATCCTGCTCCGCAGCAGCAGCCGCAACGCCAGGCACCAGCGCAGCAACCTCAACCTGCAAAACCAGCAGGCAGAAGATAAACACATTGTAATTGCCCTGAAAAGTAAAGCCCTGTTATATGAGTGCTTTACTTTTTAAGACCAATGCACTATATAGTCAGTGGATATAAAAAAGGAGTGAAATTTTACAAAGATCATTTTATGATAAAGATCAGAATCCGGGATCTTCTCCATAAGTCTTCTCACCTGCATTTATTTCCAACGGCAGATTATTCTCCTTTGGAGGAATGATACCGGGGTATCCCCTTACATAGGCTGTACGGGGATTATAACACTTATTGAAATCGATAAATACCTTATTTCCCTTAAAATCCGACTTATCGAGATTGAGGTAGCGACCGCCCCGGTAAGTCGCCAAACTATTGGTAGGATCTGTAAACGGAACAAAGTACTGAATATTATCAGCGCCTTTTGCAGCAATGAGTTTATAAATATGCAGTTTCAGCGATCTGCCCATTAACTCAAACGAGGCAATACAATATTCAGTAACCATTTGCGGCTTACCTCCATTTGCAGACTTTAAAACAACTTTTTTACCATTTTTGGTTGCTGTAAAATTCGCCCGGATACAATAATCAGCATCCGGTTCAAAATAACGGAGCAGGTCTATTCCCTCCTGTTTCATGGCATGATTACCTCGCATCATTCCTTGTTTGGCAGCATTTCGCCAGGCCAACAGATCCTCGTTGCAGGACTGAGCAAAAACAAGAGATGGCAATAAAATCAAGGCAAATAGAAATGACCTGTATATCATAACAACAATTTATTCACCATTAAAATTAGAAATTAAAACCGGATATAAAAGAAAGAAAAGAAACCTGCGCTGATATCAGTGAGTAAATACCTTCTCCCCTGCAGTTATCTCTATGTCCAGAAAATTTTCGCGAGGGGGAATCGGGCAGGAAAAGCCATCACTATAGGCACAATAAGGATTATAGCATTTATTGAAATCAATCAGCAACTTGCCATCCTTTACATCATTTACCGACAAATCAATATACCTGCCACCGCCATAGGTAGTTTCATAATTGGTCATGTCTTTGAAGGGAATGAAGAGGTCATCTTTATGAGCAACATCATTTACCAGGTCTACCATCTGGTAGGCATGAAGTGTAAAAGTAGTATCGCCGAGTTTAAATGACAGCGTACCATATTCACGAAAAGGTTTCTGCTTACCGCTATGAGTAGGAACCATAAACGGCACACTGCCCGGAGTTTCGGTAAATGTAGCCCATACACAAAAATGCGGGTTGGGTGCATAGAAGCTGATATTCTTCACCTGCGAGGCTGATATCGGGTGTCTTGGTTCAGCAAGAAGACCTTCAATATATTGTTTCCTGAATTCCAGAATACCATCAGCGAATGACTGCCCTTTTAAGGAGCAGCCAGACGCCAACAGACAAAATATCAAAATATAAAATCGAATCAAAATAAAAATATCGTTTACCAATTAAATGACTAATTCATCAATCCACCCAACATACCTGCTACCCTCTCACTTCTGCCCTCATCTGAGGGAAGAACAGTACATCCTGTATGGATACCTGGCCGGTAAGCAACATAGCCAAACGCTCGATACCAAAACCAATACCTGCTGTTGGCGGCATACCATATTCAAGGGCACGAAGGAAGTCGTAGTCAATGAACATTGCTTCCTCATCGCCGCGCTCCTGCAGTTTCACCTGGTCTTCGAAACGCTCCCGCTGTTCTATGGGGTCGTTCAGCTCACTATAGGCATTGGCTATCTCTTTACCATTTACTATTAGTTCAAAACGCTCAACAAGACCCTCTTTCGACCGGTGTTTCTTGGTTAAAGGACTCATTTCAACCGGATAGTCGATGATAAATGTAGGCTGCACATAGTGTTTCTCACATTTGCCACCAAAAATCTCATCTATCAGTTTTCCTTTACCCATGGTCGGGTCTATATCAATTTTAAGACTACGGCATACTTCACGCAACCCGGTCTCATCCATAGCGCTTATATCAAACCCGGTATGCTCATTAATGGCATCGTAAATGCTGATTCGTTTGTAAGGCGCTTTAAAATCAATACCTACACCGTCTACCGTGGTTACAGAAGTACCATTGGTAGCGATGGCGGTTTGCTCCAGCATCTGCTCCGTTGTTTCCATCATCCAGTAGTAGTCTTTATAGGCCACATAAAACTCAAGGATTGTAAATTCAGGATTATGCGTGCGGTCCATACCTTCATTGCGGAAGTTGCGGCTGAATTCATAAACCCATTCAAATCCACCTACAATGAGGCGTTTGAGGTAGAGTTCATTGGCGATACGCAGATAAAGCGGCATATCCAACGCATTATGATGCGTGATGAATGGTTTGGCAGTTGCCCCTCCCGGAATGCTTTGCAATACAGGAGTATCAACCTCCAGCGCTCCCCGCTCGTTCAGAAACGACCGGATTGCATTTTTCATTCTGGTAATCTTAATGAAAGTATCGCGAACCGATGGATTGACGATCAGATCAGCATAACGCTGGCGGTATTTGAATTCAAGATCAGTAACCGCATCAAAGACCTCACCATCCTTTTCCTTGGTTACAGGCATTGGGTGCAAACTCTTGGTGAGTAATGTAAAATGCTCAACATGAATAGATGTTTCACCGGTCTTTGTAATAAACACATAACCTTTAATACCAATAATATCACCTATATCCAGCAATTTCTTCCAGACAATATCGTACATTGATTTTTCGTCCCCAAGGCATATTTCATCTCTTTTTAAATAAATCTGAATACGGCCTGTATGATCCTGCAATACGGCAAAATTAGCTTTTCCCATATCCCTTACGCTCATAATACGACCTGCAAACGATACAGACTTATAGTTTTCCTTGGTTTCTTCAGTATACCCTTCCTTCATTTGTCTGGCAGTATGGGTAATTTCAAAAAGTGGTGCAGGATAAGGATTTATCCCCATGGCCAATAACTCCATTAATTTGTCGCGGCGAATTATCTCCTGTTCGCTAAGTGTTGCATGCATGGTTGCAAAAATAGCAGATTGTACTGTAATTCTGTACAGGCAGGTATAATATTAGGCATTCAGTCATTACAATAAATATACAGATCAAGTTAGCTATTTGTTTTACAAGCCCCACCAGCCCCTGTTTTTACAAATTCATGACATTGGCCTAATTTAAAATCGATAATTATTATTGCAGAATAACTAAAATTGCAAAAAAAACCTGAAATATTATTGGTTTTTCATCGCAAATTCACTATTTTCATACGTTTAATGACAATCAATATTTTTTTCACCGCATGAATAATTCACCTCGATTCATAGTTATTGATGACGACACGTTCAATAATGCCTTATGCACTATGGTGATTGGGAAAGTATGGAAAGATGCTAATGTGCTAACTTTCCATGACCCAACCCAAGGGTTTGATTATATTGTATCCGAGTACCCTGAAATGAAAGTTGGGGAACCTGCCATTTTACTTCTTGATATCAATATGCCATTACTTGACGGATGGGAATTCCTTGATAATTTTATTGAGATTCTCGAGAAAAGAAAGGACACAATTGACGGAAGGCTAATAATCTATGTTTTATCCTCATCGGTAGATAAAAAGGACATTGAAAAAGCCGGGGTTTATACTATTGTAACAGATTATCTTATTAAGCCAATCACAAAGGATACAATCAGCCGTATTTCAATTCCCACCAAATCATAACTATACATTTCAGGTTATTTTTATCTGTATCAGTATATTGAAATGCTGTGTATCAGACCAATAATATATAAATTTTGATAACAGCTTCTTTTTCCGTACCTTTGCACTTTAACGCGTGTTTCCAACCTTTTAAAACAGCTTGTGATACACACCTTTTCCTCCCGATCTACTTGGGAAATGGTACAGGCAGTTAGTTATTTTTAAATTATATTAATGAAATTTAATGAGTTAAATCTCATAGCCCCGATATTACAGGCGCTTGAGACAGAGGGCTATACACAGCCCACCCCAATCCAGGAACAGTCTATTCCTATTTTATTGCAAAGAAAAGACCTGCTGGGATGTGCCCAAACAGGCACCGGCAAAACAGCGGCATTCGCGATTCCTATTTTACAGATACTGCACCAGGAGCATGCAGAACGTACACATAAGAACATTAAGACACTGATCCTCACACCTACCCGTGAGCTTGCTATACAGATAAACGAAAGTTTTGCAGCTTATGGCCGCAACTTGCGTATCAGGCATACCGTAATTTTCGGTGGTGTACCTCAGGGCGCACAGGTTCAGGCGCTACAAAGGGGAGTTGACATACTTATTGCCACACCCGGCAGGTTACTTGACCTTATGAACCAGGGATATATCAACCTTACCAATATCAGCATATTTGTACTTGATGAGGCCGATCGTATGCTGGACATGGGTTTCATTCATGATGTAAAACGTGTTGTAGCTAAATTACCTTTGAAAAGACAAACCTTGTTTTTCAGCGCCACAATGCCGCCCGAAATTCAAAAACTGGCCAATACCATACTGACAAAGCCTGAAATGGTGGCAGTAACGCCGCCGGCAACTACCGCCGAACTGGTGGAACAGTCGGTTTACTTTGTAGGTCAGAAAGATAAGCGCCAGTTACTTCAGTTTG
The DNA here is from genome assembly GCA_903903635.1 of uncultured Bacteroidota bacterium. Lineage (GTDB taxonomy): Bacteria > Bacteroidota > Bacteroidia > Chitinophagales > Chitinophagaceae > Nemorincola. The sequence goes on along the minus strand of CAIUZK010000102.1, from coordinate 2,170 downwards.
TATTGCAGGATAAATCTATCAAAACTGCCCTTGTCTTTACACGTACCAAGCATGGCGCTGATAAAGTTGTAAAAGACCTGAATAAGGAAGGCATCAGCGCTGAAGCCATACATGGTAATAAGAGCCAGAACGCACGCCAGCGCGCCCTCAGCAATTTTAAGGAAGGCAAGATCAGGGTTCTTGTTGCAACCGATATTGCAGCCAGAGGTATTGATGTTGATCTGTTGAGTCATGTTATCAACTATGAGATACCTGAAGTGCCGGAAACCTATGTGCACCGTATTGGCCGTACAGGCCGTGCAGGAGCTTCCGGAACAGCGATGTCGTTTTGCGATGCAGAGGAAATGCAGGATTGGCGCAACATACTGAAATTGACCAGCCAGAAAATACCCGTAGTTGAAGGGCATCCCTTTCCAATGCCGGCAGCAGGCCAGGTTGTGATCAACTTGCCTAAAAACAAGGAAGTTGTAAGAAGGCCCAATGCAGTAGCAGGGTTCAATTCGAGCAACAAACGCAGGTTTACAGGTGGCGCTGGCAGAGCCAGATAATCAGAAATGAATATTATGGATTATAGAAAAATGGAGGCGTTGTCTCCATTTTTTATGTCCGGAAAATCACAAGTAAATATGATTTAATAAAAAAATACCCAATGATTTCAACCTGCTACCCGTAACATCAATAGGCATACTAAATCCAGAGTAACTTATAGAAGACAAAGTAGTTATTCTCGATTTATTTTGCAAAAAAATGAAATATCAACTCTAAATTTACAGAATAAATAATCACAAAATTACCTGCTGTTTCAATCAATCATTGAATCACCTTATCTTTACGCTATGCAGATGCATGAAGTAATAACAGAGGCCGATAAAAAGGCGTTTCTACAGGTACCTGTAATACTTTACAAGGATGACCCAAACTGGATCCGTCCGCTGGACAAGGATATTAACGAGGTATTTGACACGGAGAAAAATAAGTTTTATAAATGCGGCGGTGAATGTATCCGGTGGATTTTTAAAGATGACCGGGGCAATTTTATTGGTCGGGTAGCCGCTTTTGTAAATAAACAATATAAAAACCTCCAGCCAACAGGCGGAATCGGATTCTTTGATTGTATCAACGATCAGGCCAGTGCAAATTTCATATTCGATCAGTGCAGGGTATGGCTATGGGAGCGGGGTATGGAAGCTATGGATGGCCCGATTAATTTCGGAGAACGGGATAAATGGTGGGGCTTACTCGTTGAAGGGTTTCATCCGGCTATGTATGGCATGAATTATAATCCGCCATGGTATAAGCAATTGTTTGAAAATTATGGTTTTCAGGTTTACTTTAATCAGATTTGTTTCGGGATGAAGGTAACAGACCCGCTTGATCTGAAATTTTATAAGCGACACGACCGGGTGGATGCAAATAAGGCGTTCAGGGTAGAAATGATGGATAAAAGCAAGCTGGGAAAATATGCAAAAGATTTTAACTACATTTACAATAAAGCTTGGGCAGGACATGATGGTGGTAAGACCCTCGAAGAGAAGCAAGTAATTACAATGTTCGAAACCATGAAGCCTGTAATGGATGAGCATATTATCTGGTTTGTTTATCACAATGATGATCCTATAGCTTTCTGGATCAATCTACCCGACCTTAATCAGTATTTCAAGCACATGAACGGCAAATTTGGCTTGTGGGAGAAAATTAAATTTCTGTGGTTAAAACAATTCGGAAATTGCAATAGATTTTGCGGGCTGGTATTTGGGGTAATTCCCGAATTCCAGGGAAAGGGTGTGGATGCCTACCTTATTGTAAAAGGAGCCAATGTGATCAAATCTACAGGGAGATATGAAGATTATGAAATGCAGTGGGTAGGCGATTTCAACCCGAAAATGATCAATATTGCAGAAAGTATCGGGAGTAAAAGAAGCAGAGTGTTAAGGACTTACCGTTACCTTTTTGACCGTGAGGCAGAATTTAAAAGACACATCATTCTATAGCATACTTAGGAACGATGACGAAATAACTCCCACCATCTTACTCGTTCTATCCCATTTTTATTTCGTTGTAAAAGTCTTAAAATAATTCATTATTCGCAGATTTTACGCCTCATAAAACATGCCTTCGCTAAAGCTATGGCAGTTAATAAAAGAAATATAACTTCGCAATATGGTGGAAC
>CAIUZK010000101.1 GCA_903903635.1 uncultured Bacteroidota bacterium | reverse complement strand
ACCCTTGTGCCCTTCAACACGATCTTTTCCAGTAACAGAAATCAATTTGTGGCCTTTGCGCCTCCTTTGTGGCCTTAGTGGTAAAATTCACCCCACATTCGCCTTATCAACCATTCAACTTACCAACCATTCAACTTACCAACTTATCAACTTATCAACCATTCAACTTACCAACTTATCAACCATTCAACTCACCAACCATTCAACTCACCAACTTATCAACTTATCAACCATTCAACTTATCAACCAAAACAAGAATTGCACACTTTACTCCAAAATGCGCAACAAAACTGAGTTAATCAATTGAAAACCAACAAAAAAATGTGCAATAAAATATTTTTGCGCAGTGTGCAATTCACAATACATCCCCTTATTAGGGTTTGTATTGTGAATGCGCCTTTAGTACCTATATCTACTGATAAAAGTTATGAAGCTGAAGGTTTATTCTCCAGTGAAGCCCCGGAACAAGGTCCCGTTTTTTCAACGGGAGGGGTTTGGGGTTTTAATATTCTTGCGTAGTTTGCAATTTACAGGTACTGCACATGGCATTGTTTCAGACTGAAACCTATCTGCTTATTACCATACGGCTATGCTCAATACCGTGGTCGGTGTATGCCAGCAGGATATATACACCCTCTATTAAGGAGGCTATATTGACCTGCATTTCGGTTCTGCCCTGCTCACAGTTTACCAGCATTACAGTTTTTCCTGTCATATCAACGATGGCAATATGATCCAGCACACTATTTCCTGCTGTTACCAATACGTGATCATTCGCCGGATTAGGAAATACATTACCTGCATGCAAAAGCTGCAACTGCTCTGTTTTAACAGGATTCCCTCTGAATTTTACATTATCTATATTGATCGAACCACCTAAAGCAGAAATATAACTGAATTTAACAATCGCCTTATTATCAGTAGAATATGCCGAAAGATCAATACCTTCAGTTCTCCAGTTGCTGTCTGCAGGCACAATAAAATCAGCGGCAATACTTGTAGGATTCAGGATGGGACTTGCAAAAGTTGCCAGTTGGGTTCCGCCCTTTTTATACAGCGAGGTATAAGTAGCTCCGCAATCGGTTGAGATAAGCACCTCAAGCGTATCTGCGAAGATCGTATCAATGGTGGTTACAGGCGGAGCATAATGATGGTAGTTATAGGCCACATCAAAGGTCAGGTATGGATTGGCAATGGATGTGAGGTCAAGCAATGGAGAAGCGATATCTTCCTTACGGCCACTGTTGTCGAATATGAGTATGGTATTAAAAGTACCCATTGAGGCAATACCGGTTTTAAAAGTAGTACTATCGGCAGCCCATGGCGAATAGGCATCGCCGGCCAGGTACTGTATCCAGTCGACTGGTGGGAACACGCCTTCAAAACCCTCAGTCAATGGCAAGGCTACTCCGGTAGTTTTTACCTGGAAAGGAACCTTCTTTTCATTATTAAAGGTTATTGTATCGGCTACTGTTGTATCCAGCATGGTCACTTTTACATCCAGTGTATCATTTCCTACGGGAGCAGTTAAGGTTGGCAGGGATACAACAGCATGCTGAAATGAGGTTAAAGAACCTGTCCACACATAATTGAGCGGCACTCCGGCAACTGTATATTGCAGGTTGGCCGAGTGTATTGTGCTGGAACCGGTATTGCGAATCAGGCAACTTGCCGGCACACTGGTAACGCAAGACCTTTGTGTAATAATAGGTTTCACTACATCAAGGTCATAGCCATGAGTAGCCGGAGTATCGAAAAATGGTATGAAATTCACAATACTTGCAATAGGCGGTATAGTATGCCCAAGGCCCGGGAACTCGTAGTACCGCACTTTGGAATTGTTGATTATCAATTGTTCATAGGCGCTATCTAAAGGCGCTTTGTAAATGATATCGTTCATGCCGTGTGTAATATAGATGGGTATATGAACCCCATTGGCATAATTAAAACTATAGGCCGGCAATCCGTTTATTGCATTCTTTACCCCTTGTATGGCAGGTGTGTTTAGCAGCAGCCCTTTAAACTTTGCATAGTTATCAAGGCCATATCGCAATGCCGCCCTGCCGCCAAGTGAGAAACCCTGCAGCACTACATTATTGGTATCGATGTGGTATTTCTGCATAGCCAGATCTATGGCAGATTGTATGATGGCCTCATTACCGGCAGGATAATAATAATCGGAATTAACTGTGGCCGCTTCAGGGCAAATGAAGATGGTATTGGGAATACTGGCAGCCCACCCCAGTCCTGATACCAGCGCATTGCGATAGTTGCTGCTGTTGTCGCCCAAGCCATGCAATCCTACTATGAGCCTGTATTTTAATGTAGAATCATAGGTGGGCGGCACATAAAACGACATGGCCCGGGATGCTCCCAAAAAAGTAACCGTAGTATCATAACTACCGGTTGTCTGGCTGAACGCCATAGTATTTATACCCATAAATACCATCAATAAAATCGACTTTAATACGCTTGGTTTTTTCATGATTATTTGTTTCAATTATTACTAATATGTTTAAAAAATGAAAACTATTTCTGCTTTATTTCAATTAATCCTCTGGTTCCAGCTCAAATATGGACTCCACACTCACTTTAAAAAACCTGGCAATCTTGAGCATGATGACACCAGATGGCACATACCGGCCCGTTTCAATAGAATGAATGGTTTGCTTGGAAACATTGATCTGTTCCGCAAGTTCAGTCTGACTGATATTAAGCTTAGCCCTTTCAACTCTTATTGTATTCTTCATTGTCGTATCATAAAAATGTTACCACAGCCAACGTAACTGCACTTATTAAAAGGTAAGCCAGTATGCTCCAAACATTCTTCCCGATATTCTTAAAATTATCGATAACTCCGGTATCATTATAATCCCATAAAAAATCGAAATATAAACCTATATGAAAAACCAGCAGGTAAATGACTATACCAAAGGCTGCAAAAGTTAGAAATATTTGTGGGTCCAACTCAAATTTACCTATTGTGGAGCCGGTCAAACCTACACTTAATAATACCGCTACAACCGATAAAAATGCGATCTGCAAAGATTTAAGCCTGATCATTTTTGCACGGTCGTCATCAAATTCTTCCTTGCAATAGATTACAGTTGCCATTGCGGCAAGCATCAACCATTCGAACAACACATAATGTTGACTAGCGGTTAGTTTCTTAAAAAGTATGAATCCCAGGAATTTCTCTGATACCATGGCTACCATAGCAACTACCGAAACGATTACAGCCCATTTTTTCCACTTATGATCATACATTGCCATTGCTCCTTTCATAACCAAAGTTTTAAGTTTGTTTATACAAAGGTATAGCTTGTTTTAATAAAATACAAGTAAACTTTACTTTTTTTTTGAAAAATCTTTCAATTCACATCTAAAATTACCCGCAACTACTTTTCAACAACCAGTTTAATCACCTCATATATTCCTGCTCCTTCAATCTGTAAAAGGTAGACACCCGGAGCCAATCCGGAAGTTTGGTCTGGTCCAAATTCAATACTATTGTCACCAGCATTAAAGTTCTTCCGCTGTTCAGCCACTACCCCTCTGCCCGTAATATCCGAAATCCGGATACCCACATCCGAGGCTTCGGGCAGGGTAAAAGTCAGCAGGAAATTGCCATGAACCGGATTGGGATATAAGCGGGGAGCAAGGCCGTTTTTAATGAGTATCTCAACATCATTTGCCGGCAATCCATTACTGTCGCACAGGCAGGCAGTACGCCGCTCATCATGCCTGAACATAGTCCAGTCGGGGCCTTTGCCTACTCCCCATGAAAGACAGAAGGCATAACCATAATCGGTAGGCGTAGTGCTATCGCTTCTTCCTTTACCTCCTATAATAAAAAGATCCAGTATACCATCATGGTCGAAATCAGCAATAATGGGCGCATTATCCACTTCAAAAATACTGCTGGTGTCTCCCAGCGCTGTAACCGCATAGTTCTTAAGATCGAAGGTCCTGATTACAGCGCCGGTATGCCCGTCAAGCGATATAACTTTCCCGTAGTTGGTACAAAAAGTAACATCCTTTATGTTATCATTATTTACATCAGCAACAACAGCCCCCCGGAAATTGGTAAAATCAAGAGGTGGCGCATACGTCCAAAGGGTGGAGTCATGCCTGTTTACGGCTCTTACCATGCTACCATCCATATATACTATATCGAGAAATCCGTCATTATCAAGGTCTGCCAGGGTAACAGGGGCCCCAATATAGCCATGGGTGACTTTTGATACTGAATCCTTCCATATTAATGAACCATCGCTTACCCTGATGCAGTAGAGGTATCCATCATAGTCACCCATAACCACCTCTTTTTGTCCGTCTCTGAACAAATCTCCGGTTGCCGGACCATGATAGAGCAAATTGTGAACCGGGAATTTCCATTTCAGACTGTGGTTACTTGCCTTATAGCAGGCAATACGGTTACTATCCAGCGTAAAATCCCAGGTTGCCACGACAAAATCAAGTTCTGCACCATTCTTTACAATAGTAGGTTCGCTCTCAATAGCATGATTCGTATCTACCAGTAAGGTCCATTTTTTAACTCCTGTTTGTCCGTTCAGGCATTGCACATCGCCGAAAAATGTACCGTGCAGCACCTCGGGTTTCCCATCTCCGTCCACATCAGCAGCGCTGGGCGGCGAATCCCCGCCACCGGTTATCGTTTTCCATTGCACATATCCGGAGTCGGCATCCACACAAAATGTGGTATCCATACACGAGCCGGGAATGACCACTTTCAGATTCCCGTTCATAAACGGGTCGAAGATTAAGGGACCTGCATCATTGCAACCGCCTCCGGGGCCTGGTTGGCTGTGCTTCCACTTAAGGCTGCCATTTTCAGCATTCAGGCAATAAACGTTACTGTCATTCCAGTAAGTGCTGAAAATGAGTTCCAGCTTGCCGTCTCCATCCACATCCCTGGCGGCAGTCTGGCCAAAGGAAACGTCCTTCAGGTTATAGTGCCATTTCATGGTTTGCGCATTAGCCGCACATGCTGTCATTACAATCCAATAAAGTAAGTTTCTGAATTTCACAACAATGAATTTTATACTAAAGATAAAAAAATAACTCTATAGGATGTATAATTCGATTTACCTAATGCGGACCGGAAGTATTTAGCTACGGTAATAAGGAATTTCGATATTTGCTATCCAAAATAAGTTTAATTTTGGAGTAAATCATCGTTTATGAAAGTTACTTCACTATTGGCGCTCACAGCCGGTTGCGCATTTTTCATTACCTCTTGCGGTAATAACGCCACAACAAATGGCAATGCATCAAATAAGGATTCTGTAAAACCCGCGCCACTGGCTCCGGTAGCATTGGCCAGCGTAAGCCCGTCGCCCGAATTCCCCAAGGCTTCCCTGACTGTAAAATCGGTTAAGGCCGATAAAGCAGGCAAGGATTCAGCCAAGGTAACCTTTACTTTTGAAGTGAAAGATTATGAACTGAAGCTGCAGACCACCGACAATGGAACCAAGAACTGCAATAATTCAGACAAGGGTCAGCACATACATTTCATACTTGACAACGGACCCTACAAGGCCCTTTATGAACCAACCAATGATGTAACACTAGCCAATGACGGTAAAGACCACTATCTGGTTGCTTTCCTTTCCCGCTCTTACCATGAGTCTGTAAAAAGCCCTGGGGCAGCGATTGTTTATCATTTCAAAATTGACGAAAAAGGCAATCTTAAGAAACTGGACGATCCTAAAACACCTATGATCGCTTACAGCCGTCCGAAAGGCGATTATCAAGGTAAGGATACAGCGAATGTATTGCTGGATTTCTATGTACTCAATTGCACACTGGCCGCTGATGGTTATAAAGTAAAGGCTGAAATTGCCAACAATGACAGGACCACCCAGAATGCATTAGTTACTATTGATAAATGGGCGCCTCTTTTTATCCGGAATCTGGGTACAGGCAAATGTAAGGTTACACTCACACTTACCGACAAAGACGGTAAGGCTGTTGAAGGGCCGCTCACATCTGCTTCAAGAGAATTTAACCTGAAAGCTCAGTAATTAAATTAAAAGATAACACTCCAAATTTTCATCGTTTATGAAAAAGATCAATCCGGAGAAATTGCCAAAATCAATTCTGATGTTGATTCTTTCGGTACTTTGTCTGGCTGGTGCCATTTTAGTATTCATCTACTGTATGTAATTATAATACATTGAGCAGACTGCAAACAGATAAGAACAGTAAATAACCTAACCGCTATTTACTGTTCTTGTTTATATTTCTAATTGCAGATTCACCATTTACAATTATACACACTAAAAAAAGTTATATCAGAATATTACCAACCGGAGGCAATTATCAAATTGTATTCTTTTTTTGAATCTGATTTTACTAAATTAATGGCTGAATAACAAGACAATTCATTAAACAGTGGGTTAATGTAAAATCGTTAAGGAACGTTGATGAAATAAGTTCCACCATATTGCGAAGTTATATTCCTTTTTTATGAGGCGTAAAATCTGTGAATAATGAATTATTTTAAGACTTTTACAACGAAATAAAAATGGGATAGAACGAGTAAGATGGTGGGAGTTATTTCGTCATCGTTCCTAAGCCTTACCCAGAACTGGAAATTTTTAGCATTTTTCAATACATTTGCGAAAAACCAGAGACTTCATTACCATTCCTAGTATATAAAATTGTTCAGATGACATTACTCGAAAAAATCAATTCAGTTTTCATCAGGTTTCCTCATAGAAATGCCTTCTGCATTGAAGATATTTATTATACTTATGAAGAACTTGCTGTTAAAGTTGCCTCGATTAAGCAATTATTAGGCAAATATCCCGATGAGGTGCGAATTGGTATTCAGGTAAGAAATGATATTGAATCTTATGCATCCCTTATTGCAATTATGTTTTTGGGCAAAACCTACATTCCTATTAATCCCAACCATCCGATTGATAGAATTGAGAGTATTATTCAGCAATCCGGACTAAACATTGTACTAGCAAAACCTGGTAACCAAGCCTATCCAGGAGTCATGTTTCTCGATTACACAACAATATACGAGGGTATCAGTACTACATTTGAAATACCTGAATTTGATCAGAACAATAACGCATATATTTTATTTACTTCAGGAAGTACCGGCTTACCAAAAGGTGTACAGATTTCTTTTCATAACCTTATTTCATTATATAATGCCTCAGTAGCTCTGGGTTACAAAATGGATGAAACAGACCGGTTTCTTCAGATGGCTGATCTTACTTTCGATCTTTCGGTATTCTCATATATAGTTCCGTTATGCATCGGTGCATGTATTTGCACTGTTTCTGATGTTGGTATTAAATTCACTAATGTTTATAAAGTACTGGAAACCCAAAATGTCACATTCGCTGTGATGGTTCCCTCTGTATTGAATCACCTCAGGCAATTTTTACCTGAAATAACATTGCCACACATCCGGCACAGCCTGTTTTGCGGAGAAGCGCTATATAAAGATATTACTACCGAATGGCTCAGATGTTTGCCAAATGGAAGTGTTGAAAATGTATATGGGCCCACAGAGGCTACTGTGTTTTGTCTTGCAAACGACAGTATTACATCCACATCAAACGTAGTTACCAACAATGAAATTCTGGCCATTGGTAAGCCAATGCAAAACATGGATGCAATACTTGTCGATGAGAATCTGAATGAGGTTCCGGATGGGGAAAAAGGGGAAATTTGTCTTAGTGGCGACCAGCTCACTCGTGGATATCTGGATGAGGAAAGAAATAAGGTTGCTTTCTTCAACTATAATAATAAGCGCTTTTACCGGACTGGTGATGTGGCTTACAAAAACGAAAATGGCGTATTTCTTTACGCCGGCCGCATAGACCACCAGGTTAAAATTCAAGGCTACCGCATAGAACTTAATGAGATCGAATTCCATCTGAGAAGAATAATTGGAGGGGCAGGTGTGGTAGCCCTGGTTACTAAGGGCGCTAACGACCTGAACCAGATAGAAGTGGTTTTTGAAGATAAAAACACCAACATTGAACATATATTTGAAGAACTGAAGACCAAGATACCTCATTATATGATGCCTGTTGCAGCTCATATTATTTCTCCCTTACCGCTTAATGCTAACGGTAAAACCGATAGAAAAGCACTTGAAAAAATATTATCCGTATCTATATGAACATAGTAATCAGGCGAGCTACAGAAAAGGATAAAGATTTTGTAATCAGAGCAATACTCGAATCAGAAAAAAGCGGTTCAGACATTATCAGCTATTGTGCCATTTTCAATATCAACGAAAATACATTTAAAGAAATATTATCCAAAATACTGGATGAAAATATAGAGGGACAGGAACTTTGTCTGTCCAATTTCCTAATTGCGGATGTTGATGGCGAAAATGCTGCAACTATCAGTGCATGGATCGAAAATGAGGAAGGCATGGCCAGCAATGTAATCAAAAGCAATTTGCTTATGTACTTTATGGACCGTGCCACACTGCTAAATGCGGCTCCCAACATTTCATTAATGAATGAAGTAAATATCAATCGGGACATTCGCGCGCTCCAAATCGAATGTGTTTTTACTGAAGAAAAATTCCGTGGAAATGGACTCGTGAAGCAACTGATCAAGGAGCATATTTTACAGAAACAAAATGCTAAAGCAGATTTCGATAAAGCACAGATAATATTATTGAAAAATAACGCCAGCGCCATCAGAAGTTATGAAAAAGCCGGATTTACAATTGCAGCCGAGAACCATTGCTCAAACCCGGCAATCTTTAAACTATTGCCAAGCGATACAAAAATATTAATGCATAAAATATTATCATCAGGACAAACAAACTAACTATTTTTACACCTTTACAAATCAGATTTATGGAAGAACAGGAAATACTATCAAAGATCACAGGGATATTTTGCACCATTTTGAAAAGGCAGAACATTGTGCTCTCCGACTCAACTACAACTGCTGATATAGATGGATGGGATTCTCTTTCACATATGATGATCATCGACAGTATTGAAAAGAGTTTTGGGATAAAATTCAAACTTATGGAGATCATGAAATTCAGCAACATAGGTGATATGGTTGCCTGCATCAAAAAGAAATTAACCACCTGAAAACACGCTAGTAGTATCCTAACCTAAGTATTATGCTATTTAATTCATTTAATTTCTTACTGTTCTTTCCAATAGTAACAATTATCTATTTCCTGTTACCGCATAAATTCAGGTGGATACATTTATTGACAGCAAGTTGTCTGTTTTATATGACTTTCGTGCCTGTTTATATTCTTATTCTGTTTTTCACCATTGTAGTAGATTATGTTGCCGGTATTCTCATAGAGAATGCACCTGACGATAAAAAAAGAAGATTTCTGGTATTAAGTGTAGTGGCAAATGTTGGCGTGCTCTGTATTTTCAAGTATTACAATTTTCTGGCTGAAAATTTCAATCAGCTACTGCACATCGGCCATTCCGGTGTCAATATACCCTACCTCACCATCCTCCTGCCTATCGGGTTGTCGTTTCATACCTTCCAGGCCATGAGTTATACACTCGAGGTATACCGAGGAAACCAGAAAGCAGAAAAGCACTTTGGCATATATGCTCTTTATGTTATGTTCTACCCTCAGTTGGTAGCAGGCCCTATCGAAAGGCCGCAAAATATGCTGCACCAGTTTCATGAAGAAAAAAAAGTCACCTATGATGATTTGGTTATCGGGCTAAGGAAGGTACTGTTTGGATTATTTAAAAAATCGGTCATTGCCGACAGAATCGGAATGCTTATAGATCCTGTATTCAACGATCTGCACCACTATTCGGCCCTGGTAATAAACTTATCGGTCATTCTCTTCATATTCCAGTTGTATTGCGATTTCTCAGGCTATTCTGATATTGCCCTTGGAACTGCCCGCGCAATGGGATTTAACTTAATGGTCAATTTCAACAGGCCATTTGCCAGTAAAAGTATCTCTGAATTTTGGCGAAGGTGGCATATTTCATTATCCACCTGGTTCAATGATTACTTGTTCAATCCATTGGTTGCATCACTTCGTTCATGGCGTCGTGGGGCCATTGTGTTCGGACTGGTACTGACTTTTTTCTTAAGCGGCTTATGGCATGGCGCAAGCTGGAATTTTGCGATTTGGGGTGTCATTTATGGCATTGCGCTTACTTACGAATTTTTCACACGCCCAATGCGCATAAAGCTTTTTGGCAAATTGCCCCTTTGGCTTAATAATATTCTCAGCAAGTTATTCACATTTACATTCATATCGCTGGCCACTGTTTTTTTCAGGGCAAAGACTATTGGCGCCACATTCTTTATTTTCAAAAGATTGCCTGATATGTTCGGAGAAGTAAAGCATGCCATTGCCAAACCTGGCGGTCTCGTTGGTCTGCTTGGCGACATCGATCGTGTATCCTTATCAGTATGTCTGGCCTTAATTATAATACTTGAAATAGTACATTATAAAGAAAGTAAGGAACCACTTGATAAAATTGTTGCGCGCCAGCCGACCTTTATCAGGTTGGGCATTTATTTTGTTTTAATTAGTTCTGTATACATGTTTGGGGTGTTCAATTTGAGGCAATTTATTTATTTTCAATTTTAGTACTGATGCGGCTGGTTCTTAAAAAGGTTATTCTGTATGCTTGCCTGTTCCTAACCATGCTTTGGTTACTACAATATTTTGTAGACAAAGGCATGAGAAAATCAAACATACAAAACAACGCCATCTGGAAGGACATTTATGGTTCCAGAATCAATGCTGATGCAATAATATTTGGTGGATCAAGAGCTAAATTGATAATTTCTCCTAAGGTACTCGACTCACTTCTCCAAATAAACAGCTATAATTTGGGTATGAACGGGGGCTACTTTCCTATTCAAGATGCTGTATTCAAAGTGTACTTGCAGCACAATAAAAAACCAAAGTACATAATACAGAACATTGATTTCAACATATTTTCAAATGGGGCCAATCTATCAAACAGTGATCAGTTCATACCGTATATTGATGATACAATTATCCGCAACATGGCTAGCCATTACCAGGAAAAATTCACCCTGCCTGAAATATACCTCCCATTATTTAAATACAACAATCATCCAATACTTATAAAAGAAGGGCTATTTTGTTATTTCAATTTCGGACATCGAGGAGCGAATAAACTTTATAAAGGCTTTGGGTCAAGAGATATACCATTCAGCGATTATTTTGAGGTCCGCATGAAAAAAGACGCTGACTACCTTATGAATAATATTGACAAAAACCTGGAAGCCGAATTTGTTTCTTATTTAAATTATTGCAAATCCAACGACATTAAACTTATTTTCATCTATGGGCCGGTATTACGTCCGATCAATCGATGTTTTAAATCGGATACTTCTGAAATAACACGCCGCATTATAAAATATGCCCAAACATACAACATCCCCCTTATTAATTATCTTGACGATTCATTATGTAATCAGAAGGATCTTTTTGGCGATCATATCCATCTAAATTCGAGAGGCGCACAGATATTTAGTGAAAAGATTGGAGCGGACTTAAAGAATATATTAAATAATCACTAAACCCTTATTTCACCTTTTGTACCAAGCTTGGATCGCTCTTGCTTTTGTGCTGGCTTTCATTCCGCTTCCTTGAGCAACCAATCCTCAGGCGCAAGTTTGAATACACCTAAAAAAAGCCATCTTGCGATGGCTATAACAAATTCAATATGATGCTCAGTTATTTAACCATGTACATTACCTCTTTCACTAGTTTCACAGTACGCGGCACATCGGGCAAATACAGCGCTACCAGATTAGGTGCATAATGCATATTCGCATCAGCCGTACATATTCTGCGTATAGGAGCATCCAGAAAATCGAATGCCTCTTTTTGAACCCGGTAGCTGATCTCTGAAGCTACGCTGCCGAATGGCCACTGCTCCTCAACTATTACCAGCCTGTTGGTTTTTTTAACCGATTCTACGATTGTCTGCCAATCCAATGGACGGATGGTGCGCAGATCTATAACCTCAGCACTGATATTTTCTTTTGCCAACTCCTCTGCCGCTCCCATTGCCACTTTCATCATCTTGTTGTAGCTCACGATAGTTACATCGCTACCCGCTCTCTTCACCGCAGCCTTACCTATTGGTATCAGGTATTCCTCCTCCGGAACTTCTCCCTGGTCACCATAAAAGGTTTCACTTTCCATAAACACAACAGGATCTTCATCACGTATTGCCGATTTCAGCAGACCCTTGGCATCATATGGATTGATTGTTGAAATAACTTTCAGCCCCGGCACGTTGGCATACCAGTTCTCGAAAGCCTGAGAATGCTGTGCACCCAACTGTCCGGCCGAACCGTTTGGTCCCCTGAAAACTATAGGACAGGTAAATTGTCCCCCACTCATTGATACCACTTTGGCAGCATGGTTTACTATCTGGTCGATTGCCAGTTCAGCAAAATTCCAGGTCATAAATTCCACTATCGGCCTGGTACCATTCATTGCGGCACCAACACCTATTGCTGCAAACCCTAACTCTGTAATTGGTGTATCAATAACCCTTCTGGCACCAAACTCATCAAGCATTCCCTGGCTAACTTTATAGGCGCCATTGTACTGCGCTACCTCCTCTCCCATCAGAAATACCGCTGGATCACGACGCATCTCTTCTTCCATTGCCTCTCTTAATGCCTGCCTTAAAGGTATTGTACGCATAGTTTTTACTTTTTCGCCCGTAGCAATTTTTGTTAAATGATTGACAACCATATATTTACCAGATTCAATCCAATAATATCGTTTTGTGCATTACCTTGTTAGGACATAAACTGCTTGCAAATATAATACTTACAAGCTTTATTTTTCTTCACGTCTGAAGGTAAGTGTGCTGATAGAACTGTTTTCAATGATCTTTAACACCAGCTCTTTATTACTTAATGTTACTATTTTCCAATTCATTGGTTCCCCATCCGGTTTTTTCTCTACACTACTTACCCTGATCTCACTATCATTTACGAGATACCAGCGGGTTGAATCTGGCGCTCCATTAAATACCAGTTCTGCAATACTGTCCTTTCTGAATTTAAAATAAGTTTCCACCATTTCTTCAGCCTTATGTACCCTTACTCCATCCGGATGAAAAGTAACTATGCTATATGCGTTATTTTCCCTGAATTTCAATATCAAGGCAGTATCCGTCAACAGCATTATTTCCATTTTCACCTTTTCACCCTTGCTACTCTCATTCATATCATCCAGCGAAAGGTTCCCGTCATTGTCTATGGCCCATGCGCTGGTATCAATATTTCCATGAAAAGACAATACGACCAGACCATTATCCATAAAAACAAATGAGGTAGAAGCCACACTTGAATACTGAAGGGTCTTTGCGCTGTCAAACTGTTTTTGCAATACCATGCGCATACTATCCATATTGGCAACACCATATAATCTGATATTGGTGGCCGCGTCACTGTTCTTACCAACTGTATCGATATATTTCTGACCATTAATGAAAAAACTATCCAGCTCCGGGTTCACCAGTTTTACCGCATCCCATTTGCCAATAAGCAACTCAAGGTTATTTTCAAATTTCGTCACTTTCCATTTCCCCGTCAGTAGCCTGGTTCTGTCTTGCCTGCATGAGAAGAGCACTAAAATCAATATCAGTATAAATCCGTGTTTTCGTTTCATAGATCAGTTATTATTTATTGTCCGGTCGAGGCAAGATATCGTTTTTGCAGCAAATCATACAATACAAATCCTGTCTCCTGCTTTTCCAGTAATAAGCCCCTGTAACCATTTTCAGGCACCATTATCGTAAATTTCTGCGGAGGATATTTATGCTGTTCAAACAATATCTCAATTTGTATAGGCCCTGCCTTTAATTCAGATAATATGTTGTAGTTCTTACCATACCGGGGCATCATTACTCCTTCCATTTTCACATAGAACGGAGTCTGCTTATCGCCCTGTATATATACGTATGAAAATGATTGAGCAAAACCATGAATTGAAAACATCAACGACATTAATATGATTATTGCTGTTCTCATGTTGACTGTTGGTTCCGGTATTTAGATTTCAGATTGCTGAATTCCAACCATTTAAAACATTATTCCAGTTCAAGCAAAATGGCGCCCTTTTCTACTGCTGATTTTTCTGTTACTCTTACTGCTTTTACAGTAGCATCATGCGATGCCTTAAGAATATTTTCCATTTTCATTGCTTCAAGCAAAATCAACCCATCTCCTTTATTTACATGCTGCCCCGGTTGTACCAGTATTTTCAATACCATACCCGGCATTGGCGCCTTCACATACTCTTCCTTCTGGGTAGCCCTCATATCGAGGCCCATATTACCCAGCAAAATATCCAGGGGTTCTTTTATGGTAGCTTTATATAACTGTCCGTTTACTCTTAACGAAATTTCTTTATTCTTAAAATCAGTACTTTCCACTATAGCCCTGTAGCTTTTTCCGTTATAGAGCACACTGATCATTCCATTGGCTTGCCAGCTTACATCCCAGTCAGCCACAGTAGTATTAATTTCAAGTTTACCATCCTTTTCTTCAATAGGGAAAGTATGATTATCATTTACACTTATTTGTAACATCGGCAACCTTGTTTGTTTAAAAAGCAAAAGTAAGAATTTGACCGGCTAAAATGCTAAAAATGTTAATTGTCCACGAATCCTGTTTTTGTTTCAGTGTAACGCATTACCAAAATCACAAACAAAAATTTCACTACACATATCTCTGAATAACAAGCAACAATTATTACTTTTATCAAAAATTACCAATCCGTTTTATTAAACCTGATAATACCATTTGTGAAAAACATACGTAAACACCTTACTTGTCACTTATTATTCCTGTTTCCGGCAATAGTCTATGCACAACAAGCTTTACCGGTAGTCAAAAAGGATTTACCCGAAATTACGTTCGGTCTGAAAGCAGGTTTCAACCCTAAGAATTTCAATAGTTACCCTGACCAAACCATCAGTGGGCTAATGGCTGGTATTTATGCCAATCTGAAGATGGGAAATTTTGGCCTGCGCACAGAACCTGCGCTTGATTTCCTCAGCATATCTTCCGGCAAATTAACTCCAACACCAACCTATATTGATTTGCCGGTATTAGCTGAATATAAAATATTAAAGCGGACTTGGTTACAGGCCGGGCCTCAATTTTCCGTGTACCTGAATACCTACAATGGCAATGGCACTTATTTAAAGTCATATCTTTCCGGCAACATAGGAGTAGAAACAAAACTGGCCTCTGTATTCAATATAGGACTACGATATAATAAGGGACTGACCAATGCCTATGATATGAGTATTTACAACTCAGCAGGGACGTTGACCCGCAGTGAAAGTTTTTCTAACAACAGCATACAATTTTATGTAGTTATCAGAGTTTATTAAAAAACAACTGCTAATGGCCATTTTTTAAATTGCCTGGTTCTATGATACAAGATCAGATATTTTGCATCGCCATTCAATTTTATTACTTTTAGATAACAAAATTTACGCACATTTAAACATCAAATATATCCGTGTATGAAAAACATACTAAAATCATTTGCCCTATGCTTACTCCCCTTGCTGCCAGCCATAGCGAGTGCCCAGGTGCCGGGAACCGCTGTAATAAAAAAGGTATTACCCAAATTCAGTTTCGGATTGAAAGCAGGCTACAATTCATGGAAGTATAATGACATCCTGCTAGATAGAGTAGGTGCATATATGGTTGGTGGTTATGCCGATGTACAGAAAGGTAAAATGGGACTGCGTGCAGAGCCATTATTAAATTTTACCAAATTGCCGCATCCCCTGGAAGACTACAAATTCATTTATTTCGACCTGCCGGTTCTGGTTGAGTATAAAATAGTATCTCCTTTATGGATACAGGCGGGCCCGCAATTCAGTGCTGCCATAAAAAAAGATGGTACTTTTCCTGGGGCTGAATACAAGCCATACCTATCCGGCATCATTGGCCTGGAGGCAAGACTACCCTACCATATTCTGCTTGGCGCGCGATATTTAAGGGCATTTACAAGTGTTTATACCCAGGAATATACTGATGCACTGGGCAACCCTATAGAGTCAAAAAAGTTTACAACCACCAGTGTTCAGATCTATGCAGGTTTCAAGATTTTTTAATCCCCACAACATATGGTTAGTATATTTTAGATCCTCAGTTTTCTATTCCATTTTTTTGAATTTCCATTCGAAATGTTTATTTTTATATAATTCATTCTAATCACTTTTATAAACGCAAATATATCCGTCTATAAAAAAACATACTAAAATCATTCGCCCTTTACTTGCTATTCTTGCTACCCGCCATAACCAAGGGATAATTGCCCGGTATACCTAAACCTAAAAAGGCATTACCTCAATTTAGTTTCGGCATAAAAGCAGGCTACAATTCCTTCCGCATTTTTCGTGTAGTTATAATATGAACTGGCATGTGTGGATTGCTTTAGAGTGCAATTTAATTTATTTGTAATATTCGGAGGCAAAATGTAATTTTGACACCTTAAGAAATCGAAAAGCTACAGCCGGTTTAGTTAAAAATTGTGTGCGGTTGCGTAGGGTAAGCATTATTCAAATGCAATAAATATCCCAATTGAATGAACGACGAGATTATTGATATTGTTAATGATTTTTTTTCAAGAAAATCAAAGAATTTGGCGTTACTCCACAATGAGTAGGATGGAATTCATTTGAAGGTCAGGATTTACGATTCAGAGAATTATTCAGGATATAAGGAATACAATCAGCTATATCCACCTTTTGAACATGGCGTAACTATTCTGGATTTGATTTTTAATGAGGGACCGAATGCAAATAATTACATGAAAAAGTTATAATTTTAAAAACAAATTATTAATGCCTGCTCCGCAAATTAGCATCATATCGACACTGTACCGCTCTGAAGGTTTTCTTGAAGAGTTTATAGAGAAATGCTATGATGCCCTTAACAATATTAGTTGTACTGATTTCGAAATTATAATGGTTAACGATGGATCACCAGATAACTCGTTGCAAAGAATATTAACATTAAAGAAACAGTACCCGCAAATTAAAGTATTAGATCTATCCCGGAATTTCGGTCATCATTATGCGTTGGTTGCAGGGATGAATCATTCAAAATGGGATTTGGTATTTATCATAGATTGTGATTTGGAAGTTGATCCCTCTGTGCTGAAGGTTTTTTATGAGGAACTAACCAATATGAATCATGATGTAGTGTATGGTTACCAGGAAAACAGGAAAGGCAAACTTCTGGAGAAAATATTAGGTGGTTTTTTCTGGAAGACTTTTAATTTTTTAAGTGAAACCAAAATTCTTGAAAGCCCTGTTACCGAAAGGCTTATGACAAGAAAGTATGTTGATGCTTTCTTACAGTTAGGTGATAAAAACCTTTTCCTCGCCGGTATGATGAATTGGACCGGTTTTAATCAGCATGGGATTCCCATAACCAAAAATCTCAGGAAAGGACATGCTACTTATACCATCCGAAAAAGATTAGGCTTGCTGATTGAAGCCATTAGTTCTTTTTCGGCATATCCTCTCAAATTACTCTTTGCTAGTGGATTATTACTTACAATTTTATCATTTTGCTATGGTTTATTTATTATTTTCAGAAAGATTTTCAAGCCTAATACTCTACTTGTTGGCTATTCATCACTCGCAGTATTAATATTATTTTCTACTGGTGTTATTATTAGTTCATTAGGTATATTAGGTATATATTTAGAAAAAATGTATAATCAAATTAAAGACAGACCGTTATATATAATTAAAAATATATACGAATAAACATAAAAATTATGACTAAGAACGAAAATTTAAATGAATATCAGGATTCTTATAAAGAAGATTCAAAATATTTCGACGAGAATCATTTTTTTCTTGAACACTTTGCTACACGGCTATGCAAAGTTTTGAGGGAACGATCATACAAATCAGTACTAAGCCTTGGCATTGGCCACCAGGTGGTAAATGGTACAATCAGAAAAGAATTCAGTCATGGGCTGCAATTACATACAATACTCGAAGGGTCGATTGACCTTATTAATGATTTGTCTAAAAGTATTGAAGTAGACCGTGAAAAGATAGAATTTGTACATACCTATTTTGAAGATTACGATACAGAAAAGCAATATGATATTATTGAAATGGGGTTCATTTTGGAACATGTGGATGACCCAGGTTTTATTTTAAATAAATTCAAAAAATTCTTAAAACCGGGTGGTACGATATTTATTGGAGTTCCCAATGCGAGATCTTTACATCGCCTGATAGGTTTTGAAGCTGGTTTGCTAGATGATTTGTATAAGTTGAGTGAATACGATATCCGATTTGGGCATAAACGATTCTTCGACATTGATTCAATTAAAGATTTAGTAACTAGCGCTGGCTATAACATATGTAGTGTTTCCGGACTATTACTTAAACCGATTACTACAGCGCAGATGGTTCAATTAGGATGGAAAAGCAATATTTATAATGCACTATTAAAAATTGGGGATAGTTTTCCTGAAATATCTAATAGCATCTTAATTGAAGCGGCACTTTAAATTCTCAATTGAAACAATGGTTTCCGGATTTCAGGCATGAAACTCATTGTTTTATATTTACCAAAATATAAATGTACTTAATTATCGGCAACATTTCATGCATAACAATAAGCAGTATAATATTTTAGTAACCGGAGTAGGTGCAATAATTGGATATGGCATAATTGAAAGCCTGCGTATTTCAGGAATCTCCTGTAATATCATTGGCACAGATATTTATCAGGAAAATTACGGAAGATATATTTGCGATCATTTTGAGGTAGCCCCTTATACTAATGATGTGCAATATTATGGCTGGCTCAATCATGTGTGTCATAAATACAAGATCGACCTGATCATTCCAGGAATAGAACAGGATCTGTTTAGTTTTAATGAAAACAGGCACTCGCTGCCTGTGGCTACAGTCCTGAACAGATACCAGATTGTGGATCTGGCTAAAGATAAATTTGACACCTGGATGTATTTGAAGAAGCATGAGAATATTAATGCTATCCCTACCTATAAAAACCTGGATTATGAATCGGCAGTTAGAGAATTGGGATTACCTTTTATTATTAAGCCAAGCAGATCTTACGCTTCAAAAGGGTTCTATGTTATAAAAAATTCTAACGATTTTGCTGGGATGAGTACTGAGTTAAGTGAAAATTCCCTTTTCCAATCCTATATTGGGAATATTGATGAAGAATATACCTTTTCCATTTTCGGAAATGGTGAAGGTGCTATCATAGATCAGTTGATTTTAAGACGTTATTTGTCTAAAGAAGGAGCTACGCAAAAAGCTTTTGTGGTATCACATGATGCTGAAATGCAGGAGTATGTTGAAACCCTCGTAAATGACCTGAAACCAATAGGCCCAACAAATTTCCAATTCAGAAAACAATCAGGTAAAGCCTACCTGCTTGAAATAAACCCCCGAATTTCAAGTGCATGCTCCGTGCGCAGTAAATTCGGTTACAACGAACCGAAATACTGTATTGAACACTATTTGAAAAACGGTGAATATATGCCACAATTAAAGAAAAAAGGAAAAGCAATAAGATTTATTTCAGATAAAATAATTTATGAATAGCATAGCTTTTATCTCAGATATTCATGGCAATATTACAGCACTGGATGCAGTTCTTGAAGACCTGGAAAGCAGGGGTATTAATGAGGTATATTGTCTGGGCGATCTTGTAGGTTACTATTGTTTTTTCAATGAAGTTATTGAAACATTACACAGAAGGAATATACCTTGTATTATGGGTAATCACGATTTTGCGATAGTTCACAATAACGGTGTAATTGAACGGTCGAAAACCTGTACCCGGATATTGTCTTGGCAGTTAAATTTGCTTTCTGAAAAGTCATTGGGCTTTTTAAAGGAACTGAATGAAAGAAAGGAAATAACAATTTTTGGAAGGAAAGCACTCTGTGTTCATGCAGGGTTGGTCGATCCTATCGATGAATATATGTATGACATAAACGGCGAATACCTCAGGGAAAACCAATTCACCCAAGACATGCTAATAACCGGCCATACTCACCTCCCAACATATAAAAAATTTTTTGATGGTAAAGCTTGGCTTAACCCTGGCTCGGTAGGTCAGCCTAGAGATGGTGACAATAGGGCTTCGTATCTGGTAATTAAGGAGAATTTAGATGTAGAGTTTGTTCGAGTACCATATGACTACCAAATTATCGTAACTGAAATGACAAAAAATGGATTTGATGATTATATCTCGAACCCATTAATTACAGGAAAAAAAATCGGATTATGATGTCATTCCCTGCTATACACATTACGAGGAGTTAAAGAAACCCATTTTACATCAACCATTATTGTCGGTTAAATTCCGGATTAATACGTAAATTCATTCCCGGCATGAAGACAAATATTACATCTGCTTTCAATGAAATGTATGATACCAGTTCAGAACATTTCCGGCTATTGGACCGGCACTATCACATATGGCAGGGGTTATAAGAGACTTCACGGCAGTGTGCTTTATTTCGAAATGAACATCATTCAGGATAAGGAAACCATCTCAGGAACAGCTACAGATACTGGTGGTTTTGGATCTAATCCGGATCCTGCTCATATCACCGGAACAATTATCGGGGATCAGATAAATTTCATCAAACAGTACCCAAGTTCCCTTTCCTTTAGAAAAGGAGAAATCAGATTTGATAAATCCGCAAAGGGGCCAGAAATCCACTATTCAGGAAAACACAATGAAACACAAAATACACTGGAAGGGGAATGGACCATTAAAATGAAATACAGATTCCTGGGTATCTTTCCTTTCATTTATAATTTTTCAGGTACATGGACTGATCTTAGAAAAAAGCACCTGATTCCATCACCCCCAAAAAACACAAATGCCCCTGTTTTCACAGAGGCAATGTTGTTGCTGCAAGACAAGTAGTTGCCTACCCTTTGCAGCACCGAGGTTTGGCACCGTTACAAAAGTAAACTATTTTCACGAATTAAGCCTTGGCCGCAATAATGCACCACTCCACGATGCAAGCCCGCCTACCAGGCCGCCTATCAGTACTGTTACCGCCATAAAAGACTTATAGCCCGGCAATTTGAACAGTGCCGCCATGCGGGTACTGAGTATATGCGCATTGGCTGTATCATGCAGCATTGCGGCAATAAGCCAAAGCAGGCCTACCCCCAGAAAACCCATCATAAATGCCCTGCCCCCTCCCTGCTCTAAAAACAGAGACACCAGGAAGCACACTGCAGCACAACTCCACCAGGGCAGATAAAGAGCTGCAAGGGCCGACAACAGGGCAATGGCAAGAACTGAAAGTATAAATCTCATATAGTTATGGTTGCACCCTCCATGTGTACTTTATTGCTGTATCATTTTGTTTATTGGCATTAGGAAGAAACAATAGCCGGTAATACTTGCCCGCTGCCCAATCCTCCACAAAACTCCCATAATAGGGACTACCAGGATTACCCGATTGTCCACCAGGATATACGCCATATGCTTCTATCTCCTTACCCATCTGAACCACCATCCGCCATGATGGGCCATGTTCTCCCTTGGCTGCATTTACCGTATTGCCCCAACCGCCTATTTTCAGGTGGTCGTAACTCAGGGCAGGCAATTTGGTAAGATGGGCGACGGTTGTGTTTTTTACATTGAACCAATCTGCCCCTCCCTTTTGCTCCATTACAAACAAACTATCCAGCGCCCTGGTGTAACTTTTATCCACCTTATCGGCAAAATAATCATGACGTGACTGGGTTTCGTCAACACCATACATGGGCAACCTGTCCTGCAACAACAATTGCATGGTTTGTTCCTGCAATGGCATAAAATAATTAGGAACACCTTTCAATTTATCCTTCCAGATATCCGAACTGAAATTGGTCCACCAAAGTTGAAATGCACTGGCCGCCTTACTATCTGCCGTCAACCTGTAGTCCCACTTTTTCATAGCCGCCACATAGTCTCCTTTCAGGTCTGCCCCATCCAGTTCCAGCATATACGGCAGCACTTTAGATGCCAGCAAGGAATAAGTATCCTGCTGCAGGTCCATCATATCCTTTACTGTGGCTTTCTGCATACCACTCAGCGCCTGGTTAATACGCCAGGCCCGTATATTCACCCACCCTGCCCCATTATAATTATAAGGGTAAGTACTATCAGTAGTTACCTGGTTGGCCGAGCATAAATACCCCTGTGCCGGGTTTACCGCATGCGGGTTCTCCCGCATGGGTATCAGGTCGCCCCACAAGGTAGCGCTGTCGCTTCCATTCATTACATACTTACCCTGATCCTTCCACTTATTTACAAACTGCCCTTGTCCCCATATGGCTATATTTCCCATCCTGTCGGCGAATGCAAAATTCTGTGCAGGGCACTGGAAGTTGAGTATGGCATCCACAAATTCATTATAATTCCTTGCTTTATTCAGATTGTATATGGCCAGCATTTCATTGGTAGCCCTGTGCCCCATCCAGCACATGGCAAGCGGTTTTCTCAATCCGCCACCCGCGCTATTTTGCGCTGCATAAGTTACCGGGCCATGCAGGGTATAGTTTACTGTATCTGTTACATCCGGCTTGCCTTTCACCCTGATCACCTCTACCCTTTTGGTATAATCCAGTTGTTTACCTGCAAACCAGTATTTGTTCTTATTATCCGCAACTTCTTTTATAAGGTAGAAGTCTTTCACATCACGGTAATTATTGGTAACGCCCCATGAAACACTGTCATTAAACCCGATAATTATACCCGGTGCCCCCGGCAGCGATGCCCCATAGACATTGGTTCCCGGTCCCTGTAGTTGCACCTCGTACCATAATGATGGCAGATTAAGACCCAGGTGCGGGTCATCGCATAGTATAGCAGCACCGCTCGCAGTTTTTGCCCCGCTCAATACCCAGTTGTTACTACCCTTTCCATCTTCTCTCCTTTCACCAAAATCTGCTGGTATAAAATGAGGGAAGGCCACACTATCAGGTGGCGCAACCGGAACGGTCAATGATGGCTTATCAAATGCGGTACCCGATGGCACTACAGGGGTTGCGCCTTCTATTCTATCTGGGTAAAGCAACTCCAGTTCCGATTTGGGCAATATATCTCTCAGGTAGGTATACGCAATATCATTAGTGCTGCCGGTCAGGTCGTCGGCCATATACTTCAGCAGCAGCGATATTTTCATATTGGTCCATGGCTCGGGGGCAAAACCCATGAGCTTATACTCAAACGGATAATCCCGGTATTTTAATGAAGAAATATAGGCATTGACTCCTGCCGTATAGGCATCCATCATTCGCCTGGTCCTGGGATCCGACTCCATCGCCTTAAGCGAATTTTCCGCAGCAAATCCCATCCCTTTATACCGTTGCTTAATATCGAATTTCAGTGCCTTCTCACCTGCCACCTCACTCACCCTGCCTGCCGCAGCCCGTGTCTCCATATCCATTTGCCAAAGCCTGAATTTCGCATGTATATAGCCTTCCAGAAAATACAGGTCCTGTTCGTCATTTGCATGTATGTGCGGAACCAGCCTGTTATCAAACCATACTGTGGCAACGCCCTTAAGTACGGGAAATTTAAAGTCGCCTGAAAAATTTTCCTTTACCGGTTCTGCATTGGCCCAACAGCCGTTAATGGGGTCAACCAGCCGCCCAATAGCAGGCAGCGCACCCAGTGGGTGATCCAGGATATAAACAAGCACTGTAGTTAAAAACAATAATAAGTACCCAAAGAATTTCCTCATAAATCTTCGACCAACTGTGAATTCAACTACAATTTACAAAAAACAATTCAGCAAAAGCTATGTACCGAGGAATAATGCAGATTAGGAATTACCGGAGTGGCAAGACTATCTCATATTTTTTGCCCGCCTTAACCGTAAGCTTATGCGCCCTCAGCCATGGATTATAAATCTTGAGCATTTTATAAGTGGTATTATTTTCCCTTGCAAAATCGGCCAGATTATCTACAGTTTTTTCTACAGTTATTGTTCTTGATTTCAGTGGCTGGTATTCTTCTCCCTCGTCCAGCAGCAATCCGAAATTCTTAGGGTGCGACAAGATGAATTTCAGTGCCAGGATCCTGTACAGATAACGGTTGGTTTCATCGGGGAAAATGAGGTCATAATAATTGCTGGCACCCTGAAAATCTACCTGGTTCTGGAAACCGGCCATACCACAGTTATAGGAGGCCGCCGCCGCTGTCCATGTTCCGAATTTACTATAAGCAGTCTTAAAATACTTGCTGGCAGCATCTGTTGCTTTCTGCGCGTTGAACCGCTCATCAACCTCATCGTTTATTTCCAGGCCATAGGCCGGTCCGGTTTCTTTCATAAACTGCCAGAAACTTGCAGCGCCTACCGGCGATAAGGCATTTTGTTGCAGTGAACTCTCTGCAATACATACATACTTGAAATCTTCGGGTATGCCGTTTGCCTTCAGCCTTTCTTCAATAACAGGAAAATACCGGCCTGCCAGCTTTAGTACGTACAACTGGCTGCCATGGAGGTAGGAATTAACAAGCACCTCCCTGTCCAGCTTTTCCTTCACATCCCACCGGTCAAGAGGTACAGCTTCACCCGAAAAGTCAATCGAGCCGGGCAAAACCGGGACATACCATTTATACTGCGGACGGCCATCTGGGCTAACTTCTACAGCAGTAGTTTTGGGGTCAATTTTCTTGAGGGCTATGCCTGTAACCACCAGAGCGCCAAGCAAAATGCCAACACTCAGATAAAGGGCAGAACGGAGTTGAGGTTTCATTAATCAGATTTGCAGCATAAAATTACTCATTCCTGCTATCTGAAGCCCCAATGACATGAAGTATTTTATTTACTATTCAAAATCATAAAAAAGCCTGACTATTTGGAGCCATTCAGCAACCTCATCAGCTCATCCAGTTTTGGCTCAAGGATGATCTCTGTGCGACGGTTCTTCCCACGGCCTTCAGGTGTACCATTGGGTGCCACCGGGTCATATTGGCTACGGCCACTGGCTATCAGTTTAGCCGGACTAACTTTATACTCATCAATAAGCACATGTGCTATGGATGTGCTTCTTGCAGTGCTCAAAGACCAGTTGTCGGCATATGTTTTGTTGTGAATCGGCAGGCTATCTGTGTGCCCTTCTATATCAATATTAATATCGCTGTTGGTATTCAGTACACCAGCCACTTTTGACAGCGCCTCTTTCCCTTTAGGGTTCACTTCAGCGCTTCCCGATGGGAACAAAAGCCCCTCCTGCATACTGATGTAAACTTTTCCGTTTTTCATGGTAACAGTCAATTCATTGCTGTTAAAACCATTCAAGGCTTCAGCTATTTTCTTCCTCAGCGCTTCCGTAGCTCTTTGCTGCTGGTCTATGAGGGCCTGCAACTGCTCCAGTTTTTTGCGCTGCTCTTCAATCTGCTTATTGGTACTATTCAGTTGTCTTGTAGTATTCTCTTTTTCATTACCCAGTGTACTTATTCTATTATCGCGGTCATGTATGTTATCATGCAGTGCATTAATGCTATCCTGCAGCAGTTCGATTTTTTCATTCAACCCCAGGTTTAGGGCATTCAGGTCCTTTATGTTATTATTTAATTCTTTAATGGTTTTATTGAGTCGGGCGTTCTGGTCAGTCATTTGCCCCAGTTTGCTGGTAAGCGCAACTACATTATCATGTTCTTTATTGGCCCTGACTGTTTCCGCATCAAATTTTTTCTTTGATACGATGCACGATGAAAAAGATACCGATAATATACACAAAAAGGCGGAAAATCTGATAAGTCTGTTCATTATTAAGTTATGATATGGAGTTAATCAACAGCAAAACTACAAACATTATTACATGTCAGCACATCATTCGAAAATTTAATAAAACTTTATCCCCCTTCTTTTCACCATAAGGCACTACCAACTTATCAGATATATAGGTACTTTTGCAGTTCTTAAAATTATTAGAGGAATGAAAAAACTGATACTGCTGCTTGCTGTGGCCTTTCCGTTGCTTGTAAATGCACAAGACGACCTTATTAAAAAAGTAGAATCCAATAAAAGCTATAACACCTACAGATCAGGTTATGGCGATGTGGACGATAAAAAGTATCATTTCAATACTATAATAGACCTCGAGCACACTGATGTACGTAATCAGGCTAGTTCTGGTACCTGCTGGAGCTACTCTACCAATTCATTTCTTGAAAGCGAAATGATGCGTATGGGTAAGCAACCGATAGAGCTCGCTCAGATCTATAGCGCCCGCTGTGTATATATGGACAAGGCTGATGCCTATGTGCGCATGCACGGGGCTGTATCATGGGGCGATGGCGGCGAATGCCATGATGTGATCAATATGTATGCCAAATACGGTGCAGTGCCCCAGGATGTTTACACCGGCCTTCACTACGGAACTACAAAAAACAAATTCGCCGAGATGCAGGCCGTACTTAAGGCTATGCTCGATGCAGTGGTTTCTAATCCTAACGGAAAATTGACCCCATCATGGAAGAAAGCATACAATGATATCCTGGATTCTTATCTGGGCGAAATGCCAAACAAATTCCATTGGGATGGCAGAACTTATACCCCAAAATCTTTTGCTGCTGAACGTATCGGCATTCATCCTGAAGATTATGTAGAGATCTCTTCTTTCCTTACCAGTCCTTACTATAAGAAGACAACCCTCATGGTTCCCGACAACTGGTCATTTGCACAGGTCTATAATGTTCAGATGTACGACCTGACCGATATTATTGATAATGCGCTCAATAAAGGCTTTACTGTTGCATGGGCTACCGATGTCAGCGAAAAATACTTTAGCTGGAAGAATGGCGTAGCATACGTGCCGGAGAAAGACTATGATGACATGGATGATTCTGCCAAGAAATACATGTGGGACGGCCCGAAGGGAGAACGAATGATCACTCCTGAAAAACGCCAGATCGCTTTCGATAATTACGAAACTACCGATGACCATGGTATGCACATTGTTGGTATGGCCGAAGACCAGTATGGCCGCAAATACTACAAGGTTAAGAACTCATGGGGCGATAAAAACGACTACAAAGGCTTTATTTACGTTACAAAGGCATATGTCAGGTACAAAACTACTGCCATCCTGCTGCACAAAAACGGAGTGCCAAACAGATTGCGTGAAAGGATGGGATTCTGATAAAATTTGAATGACATTTAAAAACTAAACCCCTCACGCGAGGGGTTTAGTTTTTATGAAACGATATTTTCTACTTCATCCATTTCAGAACACCGGTTACACTTCGGTTACTTAACCTGACGATATACATTCCAGATGGAATCGCCAGATCACCTATGTGCTTACTATTGCTTCCTTTATTCCAGATATCGCCATATACTTTCCTTCCGGTAAGATCGAAAATTGAAATATTGATCGGCTCATCAACTATACCTGCGGCATAAAGGTTTACACCGTTTGCATTTGCAGCAAGCCAGAAGCTGTTCCCTCCCATTTCTAACCCCGGCACTCCTTCTGCAATAAACATTGTATCAGACCTACCCTTGCATCCTGCAGAATCAACCACAACCCATACCGGCGCCCCCATGCCTCCGGATGCCAAAAAGCTATCCAATGTAGCTCCCGCAATAAGAGTACCACTCACATACCACTGATAACCTGAATAGATACCCGGAACTGAAAATAAATTAAACATTCTTGAAAGCATGGGATGAGGCGGTGGATTGATTGTTACCACTGAGGTCTGAGTATCAACACCAGATAGGTTATACACGTATAAGCTAACATTAAAGATGCCAGCCGACATGAAGCAGGCGTTTAAAGTGTCATGAGTCGGGCTGCTCAGTGTCATGCCGGGTATCGACCAGCGCAAACTATCTACACTGCAAATACCTGTACTCATAAAGTTGAAACAACTATCCATACAACCATGGCCGGAAGGCGGTGTAAATGCGGCTACCGGCAAAGCAATAATTTTCCTTACAGTATGGCCATTAATATCTGCTGTGTAAATATTATTTTTAGAATCTATATATATTCCAAAAGGCCTGTTGAATGATGCAGCAGTTGCTGGTCCGCCATCTCCTGTTTCAGCTATAAGGCCAGTGCCTGCAACCGTAGTAATTATTCCACTTGTACTTATTTTACGCACCTTACCATTACCCCTGTCTGCAATAAACAGATTTCCATAACTGTCGAATGCCAGATCAGTAGGCGCCGCAAGCAATGCAGCAGTTGCCGGGCCACCATCACCCGATGAGCCGACTGTACCGTTTCCGCACACAGTAGTAATAACGCCTGTACCATCAATTTTACGAACACAATTATTGTTGTCATCAATAAAAAACAGATTACCGGCTGCATCAAAAGCCAGTCCATAAGCCAGACTAATCTCGGCTGCGGTTGCCGGCCCGCCGTCTCCGGTATAGCCTGAGGTTCCAGTACCTGCAAATGTGGAAATGGTTCCCGATGCATTAATCTTTCGGATTACATGATTCAACCAGTCGCTCACAAAAATATTTCCTGCCGCATCCAGCTTCACATTCATAACCCAATCAAATTTTGCTGCAGTGGCAGGCCCGCCATCACCGCTATAGCCCGTTACACCCGGTGTTCCTGCGATGGTAGATATAATTCCGGAACCATCAATTTTACGGATACAGCTATTCGCGAAATCAGCAAAAATCAAATTGCCTGATGCATCAAATGCCATCCCCTCAACCCCGGTCAGATTAGCTGCGGTGGCCTGCCCACCATCCCCGCTAAATCCCGAAGTTCCGGTTCCGGCAAAAGTAGATATCACACCCAGCGTATTTACTTTTCTGATCACACTGCCATTACCTTCACCTATGTAAATATTACCTGCGGCATCCCGCGTCACCGAACAAGGCTGATTCATCTCGGCAGCAGTAGCCTGCCCACCATCTCCCGTATGCCCCATTATGGTATCTCCGGCAAAACGGATTATTATCTGTCCATTAACATGATTGGCCAATGGCAAGACTAATAAAATCAGTACAATCTTATAGAGTATCTGCTTCATACATTTCCCATTTAATTTTGTATTCTCAATTATATACTAAAGCTACAAAATTAAAATCAGATAATTTATAGCGAACTAACCTTCGTCAGATGGGCGATTAATGCTAATCAGGCAGATATAAACCAGGTACTTCGCATTGCTAAACAGCTTCAATTAACTTCAGCTATCAGCCAGCTTTATTGAGGAGATTAAACGCGCACCCACAATTTGTCCAGAAACCAATGCCTGCCATCAAAGAATTTCCCTGCTGGTTTAAATACTTCCTCACCTGCAAATTCATCAATCTGTTCTTCACTGTACTTTTGTGAAACCTCCATAAAGATCCGCTCCCCCTCATTAAAATGTATCTTACCATTAATACCAAACTTTACTATCTGGTCCGCTCTGCTTACCAGGTAACTTTCACAAGCTCCGGTTTGTTCATCGTATACCGGGCAGTGTTCAAATTTATCCAGGTCAAAATCAGCATCCAGTTCATCGTTTATGCGTTGCAGCAGGTTAAGATTAAAACGACGGGTAATACCTGCTTTATCATTATAGGCATCCAGTATTATCGAAGGATCTTTCTTCAGGTCAAAACCCACCAGCAATAGGTCACCCCGCAGCAGATTCTTTGAAATGTCATACAAAAAATCAGATGTAGCATCAAGGGGTATATTCCCGATATTCGAACCAAGAAACAACACCAGCTTTCTTCTGAATGTGAGCTTTTCCAGCATTTCAAGATAATCTCCATTTAATCCCTTCACCTCCAGTCCGGGCAACATCACCGGCAGTTTAGCCTCAAGATCCCTGATCACACTTTCTGAAATATCTATCGGATAATAAGTAAACTGAACCTGCTTTTCCAGCAGGGCTTTCAATAGGTATATTGATTTTGTGGCATCACCCGCGCCCAGCTCAACCACATCAAATTCAGGTAAATGCGCCAACACTGTATCTGCAATATCATTACTTTGGTTCTTGAAAATTTCCAGCTCGCATCGTGTAACATAATACTCCGGGCAATCCATGATCTCCCTGAAAATAGCATCTCCCTTTTCGTTATAAAAGTACTTGGAGTACAAGTATTTAGGACTAGCCTGCAGGCCTCGCCATGTGTCCGACAAAAATCCTATCATTATATCCTCCTTCTCACTGCTGAGTTGTTTCGAAGGAGGATATTTCCAACGGGTATGCAATAAACGCCTTGTGTTGTTCAGAAAATCATTATGCATTCTGGCATTTAGGAGGTACTTGTCCATGGTGTTTGTGCTCATTATTTTGCCAATCGAATGCCTGTATATTGCCAACGAAGGTGAGGGTGAAAAAAATTGCGGTAAGTATACCTGCCATGACCCGGAGGTGTCACTTCCGATGCTCCCCGCAGCGCCATCTGGTTTACCATAAACTTACCATTATACTCCCCTGCTGCCCCTTCTGCCTTTAAAAATCCCGGATAGGGCAAATAGGCGCTGTTGGTCCACTCCCACCTGCTCCCCCACTTCATTTTTCCGGATGCGATCTCCCATTCAAACTCGGTTGGCAATCTCATTCCTTTCCATGCTGCATATGCCGAGGCTTCAAAGAAACTAACATGACATACCTCCGCGCTCATATCCAGTTCCTT
This sequence comes from uncultured Bacteroidota bacterium, assembly GCA_903903635.1. Classification (GTDB taxonomy): domain Bacteria; phylum Bacteroidota; class Bacteroidia; order Chitinophagales; family Chitinophagaceae; genus Nemorincola. The sequence goes on along the minus strand of CAIUZK010000101.1, from coordinate 19,745 downwards.
TAATCCGTTAAGGGTATAATAATGCCACTTACCATCTATTAAGTGCCAGTACATGGGTGCCATAATACTTTTTTGCCTTACCCAATCCAGCCCTTCTGCATGCCACCACCTGTGATCAGCATACCCACCAGCCTCTATAAACGCTACATACTCACCATTTGTCACCAATCGGCTGGAAATTGAAAATGGTTCCAGAAAAACCCGGTGTGCCCCAAGTTCATTATCAAAACAAAAAGCATTATTCACATGGCCGATCTTATATATCCCCTCCTCCTGATCAATAAAATCCATGATAGCAGGATTATCTGAGGATATTCCGCTTCCCGATTCGTCCGCATATGCCGGGAATAACGGATTGTGCCCCAGTATGTATTTAATATCAGTCCACAATAATTCCTGATGCTGTTCTTCATGATTCAAGCCAAGAACAACAGTATCTGTTACATTGGTTTCTAAATCAATACTAAGCAGAGTATGCATAGCCTCATCTACATAAGCACGGTATCGGTACACATCTTCAACCGATGGCCTGCTTAGATTCCCCCTGTCGGTCCTCATAACTCTGGCGCCTAAGGTTTCGTAATAACTGTTGAACACATAATTATAATTCGGGTCGAATTCTTTATACCCAACTACAAACGGTTTCAATACCAGCGTTTCGAAAAACCAGGTAGTATGCCCCAGATGCCACTTCGGCGGACTAACATCAACCACCGGCTGTACTACATAGTCCTCTGTTTTAAGCGGCTGACAAATTATTTCTGTCCTGCTTCTTATTGCCTTATAAGATTGTAACAAGCTCATTTCTTGTTTTTTTTTCTCCATGTTACCAGATCTATTATTGTATCGTTTACTACATCATAAAATTTCACTACCCTCGATTTCGGATCCACCATAAGATGATAGTCGGTAGCATAATTGAATTCGTTATCCTCCATCACATTCACCCAATAATAATTAAAATTTGCCGAAGGTCGTTCTGCTATCATAAACTGCATATTGCGTTTGCCCTTGGTTTGCTTGTCAAATCCGGCAACCTGTGCCCTTACCTCAGGCACTTTGTACACCCTATCAATTACCCTGTTTTCAATACGCTGCCGCCGATTTGCATTGCTTGTATTTATATATTTGACTGAAGCCCAAACCGGCATTATAACTAAGTACAAGAAATGCAATTATCGCAATATTTATAACAGCCATTCAGCAAAATTTAATACCCATTCCATTTTGTTTAGCTGATGCAATTAAGCCATTTTCTTTGGTTTAATCGCATTATTTCTTTTAGGAAGCATTTTTCAGCAAAAGCTAGTTGACATCTCAAATTAACCATCCAAGATTCACCAATTCAGGCTTGCAAACCCAATAATATAAAATGCCTGACTTATCATTCTGCGTATCAAACAATCTTATCACGAAGTCAATTCTTGCCCTTGAATATGCTATAAAAAGAATATTGCGAATCGATCAATTTACATAATTATTGCATTAATTTGTTAATTACTTAACATTTAAGTTATCCAGACCAGCTTTAATTAACGAATTGATTTATTTTACATTGTTTATTTATATTGTTTATTTATTTTATTTCTGTATTATTCATAACCTAACACATATTATATAATAAAAATACTATAGTATTTTATTAATTGTTTATACATTTCATTTTATTGTCTTATGTTAACTATTTACAACAAATAGTTTTTTTAATTATTGCTTATGTTTATTTTTTTTATTACTTTATTTTTTAATGGACTGACAAAGATCAGGAGAAGAATATTAAATCGTCCATAGTTTTGCATATTATAATTATGTTTTTAAACTTTCTACTTCTTGTTAACTTTTAATTAAACATTCATTTTTAAACCATTCAACCTATATCTGATAAATAACTTAACCCGGAATCTATCTAAAAACAACAAAAAAATATCCTTTATGAAACCTATACTTATGCATGTCAATTCAAAATATCATCCCAAAATTTAAACAGTTATTTTATGAAAAAGAGAAAATTTCTGGTACTTCTATTATTAATGATTACCATTAGCACCACCGGCTTCAATTACTTCGCAAAACGCAATCTGAAACTTAACAGGGCTTCTAAAAAGACGACTAACACGCACCAGACAAAACAATCAACTACAAATCCAAATCCGTACTCCATCACCACATATGAGTCAGAAGCACAAAGCAACAAACCAGTTAAATATTCAAATCACCACAACGCCGAGGTAACCGATTTAGAATTGAATGAGTTTCAGAATTCGGTTCTAGCTAGTGACATCAAACAAACCGAGAACAAGAATGTGGTCAGTCAACAGGCGGATAGCGTAGTAAAACCTGAAACTCATCAAGTGAAGCCTGTTGTTAAACAAATACAGAAAAAACCAGTTCAGTATACTAAAAAGAAAATAAATCTTTTCGATGAAATACAGAGTAATGTTGGTATCGAAATCGGTTACAACGAAAGCTTCTTCTACAATAATAAACAAACCAACCTGTCAATAAGCAACATCAATTTAGGCTTAATGATGAACTACAGCCTAAATCCCCACTTTGCTTTCCAGCCAGGTATCAGGTATATTACCAAAGGCAATAAATTACTTGGCAATCTGGATGTGGAAACCAAAGAAAAACTTTCATTACACTACGCTGAAATACCCGCCAACATCATTTGTAAATTTGGCACACCGGGCAATGCCAGAATAATGATTGGGGCCGGACCATACGTTTCCTACCTGATTGGTTATGATGAAATAAATAAAGCGCTGCCATATTATGGCAGGGACGACATAAATACCTATGCCGCACTCTATAAAGTAAACAGTTTGAAGAGATGGGATTATGGCGTATCCGGTATGATCGGAGTACAGTCGCCTGATGGAATCAACTTAAAAGTATCTGTTGAAACAGGTCTGTATAACCTGATGCAGAATAATGATGGCACCTGGTCAAACCGTAATTTAAATGTAATGATCACTTTCGGGTATTTCTTTGGAGGCAATCTATAGAATACAAGATCTATCCTGACTGATAAAAAAGAAGCCTTCAGAAATTGCATACGTTTGTCTGATTGTACCTGTTCCCCGGATCTGGTACAATCAGACAAATTTCTTTATCATATATCCAAACGGATCAAAATCAACCCGTTCAATAAGATGTGGTGTGCCAGGCAACATCCCCATTCTGGCATTTGGTAAAGATCTGAATACTGCTACAGTCGCATCTTGCGACACCATATTATCCCTGTCCCCCAGCAATAATAATGTTGGCGTATTAATACCCGCATAGTCATTCTGTTTCAACTGGCTACCCCTACCAGATCAGTCATTAAAAAATGGTAAACTCCCCCTAAAGCATTTATGGAAACAATGGTTAGGCTGGCTGCTAACAAGGAAGAAATTGAATTAAAACAAAAGGTACAGATCAGACTGACCGGTTAGTAAAATAAAAAAGACTACTGTTCCATAGTAGCCCGTATTAAACTTATCAATTAACCCCGTGCCTGAGACGGGTCCGTAAATATAAAAAGGAGGCACCACAAAACAAAATATTATTGAAATGATTGTCAACACCTGAACTCAGTGCGGGATGGGATTTTATTGCCCCTTACTTGTTCGACAACAACTTATTAATTTGATGCGGAATTGCTGAAGAATTGCTAAAATTCAGATGACTCTATCTTATTTAACTGTAATTTACCTTGCCGATTGCATCAGGTTATAAAGAAGGATATACACATTATGTTAATAATTATTTATTCGATTCATTATTGTTTGTGATTTATTTTGTTAAATTTACTTCGTAATTTTTATCAGGGATGTTTTATTCGGTTAAAACTATGTGTAATTGTGTATTGAATTAGTTCTGAATTTTGAGGATAATAAGTAAGCCTATATTTATTTTATTTTAAAAACAAATGAGTTTATGAAGCCATTTTACGTTACAAAACTGGTAGTTATAACCACTATCCTTCTCGCATGTAATATGAAATTACATGCCCAGTCGACGACATACAGTACTCCCGGAGGGCCTTATACCTATACTGTGCCGGCAGGCGTTACAGCAGTGGGTGTGGATATGGCCGCAGGCCAGGGTGGTAACTCAGGCTCTTCCAGCCCCGGTGGTAAAGGAGGACGCATTGTTGCTGCTTTAAACGTAACACCAGGACAAGTACTTTATGTAAGTGTTGGTGGTGTAGGAACTGTTGGTTCAGGTTCCTGTACTTCAAAGGCCGGTGGTGCAAATGGTGGTGGTAATGGTTATGGCTATGGTGGCGGCGGTGGCGGATATTCCGATATCCGTAGTTCATCTACTTTCCTGCAAGCCAATGAAATTCTGATAGCTGGTGCAGGCGGTGGCGCTGGCTATGACTGTGCTTCAACAACTGAAGTTGGTGGCGCCGGTGGTGGTTCTGGAGCAGCTGGCAATGGCGCTTACTGTTCGGGCTCGTTTTATAATTATTATTGCGGTACTGGTGCTAATGGCGCTACTGCCGGAACAAGTGCATTGTACGAAGGTGGTACAGGCGCCGCCGGACAAGGTGCAAATGCCAATACCTCTTATTGCTATGCCGGGGGCGGCGGCGGCGGTTATGCCGGCGGTGGTTGCGGTGCGTATGGCGGCGGTGGCGGCGGATCTTCCTGGCCTCAGACTTCAACAGGAAACGTTACTTCACTTACTCATACACAAGGTTTTCAATCCGGAGCAGGTTATGTTATCATTTGTGCTCCAAATTTAGGTACAATACTGGGTAACAGTCCTGTTTGTCCTGGTTCTACTTTAACTTTAAGCACTACAGGTACCGGTGGTACATGGAGTATCAGCAATCCTGCAATCGCAACAATTAATTCTTTAGGCGTTGTATCAGGTATTGCTACAGGTACTGCTACTGTAACTTATGCTGCAACCATTGCAGGTTGCGGTTCTGGTTTTGTTACCGCGGTTGTTACTGTTAATACATTGCCTGCTGCCATTCTTGGTACAAATAGTGCATGTGTCGGAAATACTTCTACTTTAAGCAATGCAGGTGTTGGTACCTGGAGTACAAGTGATCCTTCAAAAGCAACTGTTAATACATCAGGTGTTGTTACAGGTATTGCCTCCGGTACACCTAATATTTCATTTACACTTACTTCCTCAGGTTGTACAGTGTCCGTTCCATTTACAGTATTTTCATTGCCTGCCGCAATTGTAGGAGCAACTGCTGTTTGTGCAGGTGGCGCTACTACTCCAATGGGTGATGCTTCACCAGGTGGTACCTGGACTTCTTCTAATACAGCGATTGCTACAGTAACGGGTGGCAGTGGTATTGTTACAGGAGGTACAGCGGGTGTCGCAACTATTACCTATACTTTACCTACAGGTTGTCTGGCTACAAGGCCAATAAACGTAACTGCTTTGCCTTCACCAATTACCGGCAGCACTAATGTTTGTACCGGTTCTAATACAATTCTTTCTGATGCTGGTGGCGGCACATGGAGCAGCAGCAATGTTTCTGTTGCTTCAGTTGGTCCTACAGGTATCGTATCTGGTGTAGGCGCGGGTACTGCAACAATTACTTATACATTATCTACTGGTTGTTCTATTACCAGTTCTATGCTGGTTAATCCAATTCCTGCACCTATTACAGGTCTGTTAAATGTTTGTGCCGGCGACCCGACAACACTTGGTGATGCGAGTCCTGGTGGTACATGGGGTTGTTCTGTTCCTGCTATGGCTGTTATTGTTCCAAGTTCAGGTGCGGTTACTACACTGACTTCCGGAACACCAACTATTTCATATACACTTCCTACAGGCTGCGTTACTACTGCTCTCCTAACCATTAATGCGCTGCCTTCTGCATTTGCTGTTACCGGTGGTGGTGGTTATTGCGCAGGTACCGGTGGTGTTCACATTGGTTTAGGTTTATCTACAACAGGTGTTAACTACAAATTATATAATGGACCAACCCTGGTGAATACGCTGGGTGGTTCAAATTCAGCTCTTGATTTTGGTTTGTATACTACCAGCGGTACTTATACTGTAGTAGCTGTTAATGCTACTACAGGTTGCACAAGCAATATGACCGGAAGCACAACAGTTAGCTCCAATCCTTTGCCTAATACATTTAATGTAACAGGTGGTGGTAATTTCTGCCCGGGTGGTGCAGGAGCTAATGTTTATCAAAGCGGCTCAGATATCGGCATCAATTATCAGTTGTCTGTAAGCGGTACTCCAACAGGCGCTGCATTGGCTGGTACAGGCGCTGCATTGGATTTTGGTCCTCAGACCGCTCCTGGCATCTTTACTGTAACTGCTATTAATCCTGGTACAGGTTGTAGCAGGCCAATGGTTGGCACTGCTACAATTACACTTAATGCATTACCTCCTATACACACAATCAGTTCAGGTGGTAGCTTCTGTACAGGTGGCACAGGTATCGCCATTATACTTGATGGTTCAGATGCTTCTACAACTTACCAGTTATTTTATGGTTCTACCATGATAGGTAGTACTGTTGCAGGTACAGGCTTACCTCTTAATTTCGGAGTTCATACTGCTGCTGGTACTTATACTATCGTAGCTACAAATACAGTAACTACTTGTACTTCAAATATGTCAGGTATCGCTACTATCGCAATCAATCCGTTGCCACTTGTATATATGGTTACAGGCGGCGGCAGTTATTGCCCTGGTGGTGCAGGAGTACACGTAAATCTGAATTACTCAAACACTGGTGTTAACTACCAGTTGTATCGTGGTTCTTCACCTATACTAGGTGCTTTGATAGCTGGTTCAGATGCAGGTCTTGATTTTGGTCTTCAGACAGTTGCCGGAACCTATTCTGTAGTAGCTATTGATGCATCTTCTTCTTGTTCTTCAAATATGAGTGGTAGTGTAAATGTGAGCATCAATTCATTACCTGCTCCTCACAGTGTTACCGGTGGTGGTAATTATTGCGCAGGTAGTGTTGGTTTACATGTTGGTCTGAATGGTACAAACGTTGGTACCCGTTACCAGTTGTTTTATAGTTCTGCACCAATAGGCACTTCAATTAATGGTACTGGTGCAGCAATTGATTTTGGTGTTCAGTCTTCAATAGGTTCTTATACAGTTGTGGCTACAAATAATGCTACTTCCTGCACAGCCAACATGACCGGCGCGGCATTGATTGGTGTTAATCCATTGCCTAATATTGATACTCTGATCGGCGCTGGTTCAAGCTATTGCGCTGGTGGTACAGGTATCGATATCATGCTTAACAATTCTGATATGGGTGTTAACTATCAGCTTTACAGAGGTGGTTCTGCAGTAGGCGCTCCATACGCAGGAACCGGTTCTTCAATTGATTTCGGTTTACGCACTGCTGCCGGGATTTATACAGTTAGCGCTATTGATGCTACAACTTCCTGTGCATCTTCAATGTATGGCAATGCTTCAGTAACCATTAACCCTGCTCCTGGTATTTATCTGGTAACAGGTGGTGGTAGTTTCTGTAGCGGAGGTACCGGCGTTCACGTTGGTCTTGGCGGATCTACACTTGGTGTAAATTACACGGTTACCGGCCCTGGTGGTATTATTGGTTCTTTCCCTGGTTCAGGATCAAGCATGGATTTTGGTTTATTAACTGCTGGTGGAGCTTATACAGTTACTGCTGCCGATGGCATAACAAGCTGTTCAAGCAATATGTCCGGTTCTGCTATTGTTAACGTAAATGCTTTACCTGATCCTTATACCGTTACTGGTAGTGGCAGCTATTGCGCCGGTGCAAGTGGCATCAGTGTTAATCTGAGTTCTTCTACAACCGGTATACATTATCAGTTATATAATGGCTCAACTCCTGTTGGCGCTTACCATAATGGTACAGGTGGTTCAATTAATTTCGGATTACATACTGCCGGTACTTATACTGTTATAGCAACCAACCCTGCTACATCTTGCTCTAGTACTATGGCAAGCAGTGCTGTTATTATTGCAAATTCATTACCTGTTGCACAAACAATTACAGGTGGCGGTGCATATTGCGCAAGCGGTGCCGGTTCAGATATCAGCCTTGCTGGTTCTACTACAGGCGTTAATTATCAGTTGATTTATTTAGGTTCTTCTTTGGGAGCAGCTATGAGTGGTACAGGTACTTCAATCGATTTCGGAAGCTATCTTGGTGCTGGTACTTATACAGTAGTTGCTACCGATACTTCAACACTTTGTAATGCAACAATGCCAGGAAGCGCTTCAATATCTATTACTCCTCAGCCTACTGTTGAAACAGTTACTGGTGGTGGTGCATATTGCGCAGGTGGTGCAGGAATGGCAATTGGTCTTGGCGCTACAAACAGTGGTATCCATTATCAGTTGATGAACGGTGCTCTTGCTGTTGGTGGGTTACTTACAGGTACAGGTGCTCCTCTTAGTTTTGGTGTTATTTCAGCATCAGGAACTTACACAGTTGTTGCCAGCCCTGGTGGCCTTTGCCAGACTAATATGACAGGTAGCGCTACAATTACTATCAGTCCGTTACCAGCAATTCATAATGTTACCGGTGGTGGCAGCTATTGCGCTAACGATTCAGGTCGTCTGGTAGGTCTGAATAGCACTAACACAGGTATCAACTATCAGTTGTACAGAAGTGGTTTTGCAGTTGGTTCTGCAACAGCAGGTACTGGTTCTGCTCTGAATTTCGGATTGGAAACAACTGTTGGTTTATATACAGTTGTAGCTACTGATGTAGTAACAGGTTGTACTTCCAACATGGCTGGTTCTGCAGCAGTATCTGTATTACCTGTTCCAAATGTTTATAACGTTGCCGGTGGCGGCCCTTATTGCGCAGGTGGTAACGGTGTTCACATTTACATTACTAATTCAAATACCAATGTTTCTTACCAGTTATACAGGGGAGCAACAATAGTTGGCAGTACAATGGCTGGTACAGGTACCGCAATTGACTTTGGCCTGCAGACTGCAATAGGCACTTATACTATCTCAGGTACCGACAATGCTACAGCTTGTACAAGCAATATGGCCGATACTGCTACTGTTAGCATCAACCCGATTGTAACTCCTGTTCTTACTGTAGCTGCTCATCCTGGTTTAAGCATTAGTATGGGTCAGCCTGATACATTGGTTGCTACAGTAACTAATGGTGGTACTGCTGGCGCTACTTATCAGTGGAAAATTAACCATTTCCCGATATCCGGAGCTACAAACAGCACTTTTGTCAGCAATCAGTTTGCTAATAACGATACTGTTACCTGCGAAGCAACAAGTACTGGTATGTGTGGTGGAATTACTACTACAAAGTATGTAGTGCTTACAGTGAGAAATACAGTTTATGTTGCTCCTGTTGTTGCTGGTACAAGCGATGTTAAGGTTATGCCTAATCCTAACAAGGGTATCTTCACTGTTGCCGGTACAATTGGTACCAATAATGATGAAGAAGTTTCAATCGAAGTACTGGACGTTGTAGGCCATGTTATCTATACTCGGAAAGCAATGTCTCATAACGGTTCAATTAATGAGCAAGTACAGCTTGGTGCTGTTGCAAACGGAATGTATCTGCTTAACCTTCGTTCAAACACAATGAACCAGGTGTTCCATATTGTTGTTGAACAATAGGCATTAATAATTACAGAATAAATCAAAATATGGGCTGCTATCTGGCAGCCCTTATTTTATGCATATAATTGAGCAGGAATTATTTTTTTAGCCATTTCTCTATATCTCTTTTTATGAAGAAACCAGATGACCGGGCAAATAAAAAGAGATTTGATGCCGGCCAATTTCCTATTTGCTTCGCTCAACTGTATAAACAGGATAGCTTTCAAAAAAATATTTGCCCTTTTTACCAAGATTTGCTCCTGTTTTTCCGTCTATAATTGTATAATCCACAATGTTATTAACACACTGTATTTTAACGTATCGTGTTGTTACATTTTAGCTTATAAATACGGTTGCAAAACCTTATATTTGCTCTAATTTTTATAATACAGGAATATGGATCAAAACAACGAAGGACTTTTACCACAAGATGCCCCGGAGACCAATAAAATTATACAAATAAATATTGAGGAGCAGATGAAAACTGCCTACATAGATTATTCTATGTCGGTAATTGTAGGGCGTGCTTTGCCGGATGTAAGAGATGGTTTAAAACCGGTACATCGTCGCGTATTGTTTGCCATGCATGAGTTAGGTAATACCTTTAATAAACCTCATAAAAAATGCGCCCGTATAGTGGGTGAGGTTTTGGGTAAATACCATCCTCACGGCGACGTTTCGGTATACGATGCCATGGTGCGTATGGCGCAGCCCTGGAGTATGCGATACATGATGGTGGATGGTCAGGGTAACTTTGGCAGCCAGGATGGAGACGGACCGGCTGCAATGCGTTACACGGAAGCCCGCATGTTGCGCCTTGGTGAGGCCATGCTTGAGGATATTGAAAAAGAGACTGTTGACTTTTCGCTCAACTTCGATGATACCCTTGAAGAGCCTACTGTGTTGCCAACACGCATTCCGCAGTTGCTGGTAAACGGCACATCTGGTATTGCAGTGGGTATGGCAACCAATATGATGCCGCACAACCTTACTGAAGTAATAGATGGCTGCCTGGCTTATATCGAAAACAGGGATATTACAGTAGAAGAACTGATGAAGTATGTGAAAGCGCCAGACTTCCCTACAGGTGGTATTATATATGGCATTGAAGGTATCAAGCAGGGTTTCCTTACAGGCAGAGGCAGGGTTGTGCTTCGCGGTAAGGTAACGGTTGAAACAACCAAGAACGGTAAGGAAATGATCATTATTACCGAAGTGCCATACCAGGTGAGCCGTGATGCGCTTGCCGAAAAAATCGGCTACCTCGTTAATAACAAAGTAATAGATGGCATCACACACGTTGCCAATGAATCAAACAAGGAAGGTACCCGTGTGGTTGTAGAATTGCGCAGGGATGTAATGGCTCAGGTAATTATCAACCAACTGTATAAATACAGTGAGCTACAGACATCCTATGGTATCAATAATGTGGCACTGGTGAACGGCAGGCCCCGCACGCTTAATCTGCGTGACCTGATATCTGAGTTCATCATTTTCCGTCACGATGTAGTGGTTCGTCGTACCAAGTACGAATTAAAAGAGGCGAAAAAAAGAGCCCACATACTGGAAGGATATCTCATTGCATTGGATCATCTTGATGAAGTAATTAAACTGATACGCAATTCGGCTAACCCGGATATTGCCAAGGACGGTTTGATAACTGAATTCGGTATGACTGAAATTCAGGCCAAAGCAGTGCTTGAGCTTCGTTTACAGCGCCTCACAGGTATGGAGCGTGAAAAAATTCGCGAAGAGCATGCCGAACTTATGAAACTGATTGCACATCTGGAAGAAATTCTTGGCGACGAAAGATTGAGGTATGAGATCATAAAAGAAGAACTCCTTGAGGTTCAGAAGAAGTTTGGTGATAACCGTAAAACGGAGATCCACTACATGGCTGATGAAATGCGCATTGAAGATCTGATTGAGAAAGAAGATGTAGTAATTACTGTTTCTCACCTCGGTTATATCAAGCGCACATCTACCGCCGAATACCGCTCTCAGCGCCGTGGTGGCCGTGGGGCTATGGGAGGCAGAACCCGCAACGAAGATTATATAGAGCACCTGTTTGTGGCATCAACCCACCATACTCTTTTGTTTTTTACTGAGAAGGGACGTTGTTTCTGGCTTAAGGTATACGAAATACCTGAGGCGGATAAAAACGGTAAGGGCAGGGCAATTCAGAATATGATGCAGATACCTGCTGATGATAAGATACGTACAGTAATTGATGTGCCCAAGCTGGATGATGAGGAGTTTGTAAACAATCATTATGTGGTATTATGCACCAAGCGTGGTATTATCAAGAAGACAAATCTTGCTGACTTCAGTCGTCCGCGTGCAAATGGTATCATTGCCATCACCATTGAGGAGGGCGATCAATTGCTCGATGTCGCATTGACAAGAGATGGTTATTACATCATGATGGCTGTTAAATCAGGCCGCGCTATCTGCTTCCCGCAAGATAAGGTAAGGGCTACCGGTCGTGGTGCGATAGGTGTGTTTGGTATTGAACTTGACGAAAAAACAGATGAGGTTATTGGTATGCTTTGCGTAGATAAGGAGGATGTAAATAAACAGATCCTTGTTGTATCCGAAAAAGGATTGGGTAAACGCACTCCGTTCCTGGAGAAGGTGGATAAAGTAGAACTGGTTGAAGGTGCGGCAGAAGATGAACCTTACAACCTGGTACAGATAGGTGATGAAAAATACCTGCTTTCTTACCGTGTAACCAATCGTGGTGGTAAAGGAGTGAAGACTATTAATATTACCGAAAAGACCGGTGGACTGGTTGGTTTACTGGGTGTAGCTGAAACCGACGACCTGATGATAACATGTGAGTCGGGTGTAACAATCCGGATGAAGGTATCGGCCATTCGTGAGGCAGGCAGGGCTACCCAGGGTGTAAAGCTCATCAATATTGATGAGGGAGATAAGATAGCAGCTATTGCACGTATTGCCGAGCAGGAAGGTGATGATGAAGAAGCTGTGGTATCTGAAAATGGTGCTGAAGGTGGCCCTGAAACAGGCAGTACAGAGGGGGAGGAACCGGCAGTTGAAAATACACCTGCATAAGTATACTAAAAGCAACAAATGGTAATCGGACTAATCTTAGTCGTGGTTAAATAAATATAGACTAAGCGCAAATTTCACATAAAGCGAAATAATATGAAAAAAGCAATTTTAATTATCGCTGCCATTAGCCTTTCCTTCTACGGAATAGCGCAGGATAAATATGTTACATCGGCAAATGTAGCCTTGAACGGACAGAAATGGGATGAAGCCAAGGAGGATATAGATAAAGCCATGCAAAACCCGGAAACCAAGGAAAAGCCTAAAGCATTGCTTGCCAAGGCCCAGATTTATTTTAGTCTGCAGAATGTGGACAAGTATAAAGCTTCAAATCCTTACAGGGAGGCTGCTCAGGCTGTAATGAGACTGGTAGAAGTTAAAGCTGATTACGAAAAAAGTACGGTTGATATGCTTTTGGGGATAAGCGCGTTGTTGTATTACAATGACGGAGCCAGAGCCTATAACGACAAGAAACTGGATGAAGCTTCGGACTACATGAAAAACGTGGTGAAAATCCGCGACATGAAAAGGTTTGATAAACTTCCTGCTGATAAACAGAGGCAGTTTGATACCGTAGTAGCTGATGCTCAGGAAACACTGGCAAAGAGTGCTTATTTCCAGAGTAAGTATGAAGAAGCAGTTCCATTGCTTACTACAGTAAAAAACAACCCCATAACCAAAACAGCATCTTCCTACCAGTGCCTTATAGATGCGTTGATTCACCTGAATAAAACTGCCGAAGAACTGACAGTAATACAGGAGGGCCGGAAGGCGTTTCCCGAAGATGTGATGATCCGTAATTTTGAGATCAATTATTACATTACATCAGGCAAGGATGATGAAATGGCTAAGAAACTGGAAGATGCTGCAGCTAAAGAACCAAACAATGCTGATATCCAGTTTAATATTGCTACTACTTACCTGAGAATGTCAGGTGAAAAAGATGGTAAGAAACCAGCTAATGCTACTGAGTACCTTGCCAAGTCAGAAGCCGCATTCAAAAAGGCTTTGGCAATTTCTCCTAACAACACGGAGTATAACTATAATTTCGGAGCGCTTTATTTTAATCAGGCTACTGAAATTAATAATCAGATGAATGCTATTACCGGTTCATCAGATGCAGAGCAGAAAAAATATGACAACCTGAAATTGCAAAGAGATGCCATGTTTGATAAAGCAACACCATTTTTCGAAAAGGCTACAAGCGAGTATGCCGCTCACGAAAAAGAGTTGAAGGACAGTGATAAAAAGACTTATAAAAATACACTGAGGGCATTGATGGATGTTTATTCAAGGTTGGGTAAGATGGATAAATATGGCGATGCCAAGAAGAAGTATGAAAGCATGTAATTGAATAGCAAATGATAAATTTAGAGCCGCTGCATTATTTGTAGCGGCTTTTTATATTCAACAAAGCTATCGTCTGCGTATCAAATGTTTCAGGAGGGGGGATATCGCATAAAATGAGAAAGGCGCCAAACATTGCTGTTTAGCGCCTTTTACTTTCTAAAAGTATATGCTCAATAAACTTAGATTTTTGAATGATTACCTTACAATGGCAAACTATACTGGGCGTTTGTGCCATCACCCGGCATTTTTACATCAAAATCCTTAAGCGCCTTGGTCACATCACCCTGCAATTCCAATCTGCCGGCATCCACCATCTTGCGTAGCCGCCAGCCCAGGTAAAGGTCTCCGGTTGGTATACTGTATTTAGCCAGTGCCTGCGATACAATCTTCGATGCTTTCTGAAATTGGTGTGAGGTAAAGCTGATCAACTGGCTATCAAAATGATCTTCAGGCCTCGACATAAGCCTTTTCCCACCTTCCAGTGTACGCATCCCTGCATTTGCAGCTACAACCTTGCGCCATTCATCTGTGTCTACTTCCAGTTCGCCCGGAGTTACCAGCCTTGCCAGCCTGCGTGCCTTTATCAATTCCTTTGGTAAAATTTCACCTATGCTTTTCGGGAAGAAAACCTTGCCCTGTTCATCCAGGAAGGGTAGGCCCGCAATATTCACCACATACAGCCTATTTGGGTATTTCCCCAGGTACTTAAGCACCCAATGATACATACACACATCAGCAGGCCATGGCGCGATCCACAGCCATATTTTGTCCTCCTCGTTTTTAGATAGTGCTAGGCTTACCTCCAGCAGGCGTTCCATATCATCAACCTGCACCGGATTTTTCTCATTAATTACTACCTCCTGCCAGAAAGCGCTTCTCAGCTCCGAGAATTTTTGCCCCTCCTCCTTTTGCAGAGGCCCCACACTCAGCACATCTTTCATCACTACTACTTCACCCTCCATAGAGGCCTCCGCCTGAATTGCTTCCCTTAATGGCGCCGCTGCCACATCTCCTGTTACCAGATGGTATATCATTACTACTTGCTTTAAGGCAAATGTAATACCCTTAAGGGAATTTGGAATCGGGATTTTCGAAGATGGTGGGTAAAAAATCCGGAGATTATTAGCGCTTATTATTGTATATTGTTTTTGCATTTTTCTACATCACCTTTTTTGCATGAAATACACCATAGCCACATTGCTTATTTTAATGTTCTTTGCGCAATGCAATTATTTTAATCCTAGTAAACCAGGTAAAGATATATTTGCTCAGGCGATGGCAGATTCCTTAAGAAAGGACAGTATTTTTAATGACACAGCAAAATGTGACAAAATTGTGATTGATTATGTTGATGAGGTAATAGGCACTGCAGGCCAGGTGAATTGTGATCTTTTTGATGAAACTTTTTCCTTTATTAAGAAACGTAAGGTGATTGAAAAGGGCTCAAAACTATTTGCCGTTTATGATAGCCTTTTTACATTGTTTATTGATAGTAAAGACCAGATACCAAATAGAATTGATGTTCGCATGAAAATTGAAACCTATAGCGGTAAGAGGGTATTAAAAATAATTTGTGTTGATTATTGGGGAGAAGATTTTTATTTCCAGAATACCAGTAGATATAAATCAAATGGGCCCCTCAAAAAATACCTTCTAAAACACTTTTGGAACTTCACTTAAACTAGATATGGGCAAAATAGTTAGTAACGAATAAATAAATTCTATTGCTTAGGCGATTTAACTCTTACCCGGATTTTCGAAGATGGTGGGTAAAAAATCCGGAGATTATTAGCGCTTATTATTGTATATTGTTTTTGCATTTTTCTACATCACCTTTTTTGCATGAAATACACCATAGCCACATTGCTTATTTTAATGTTCCTTGCGCAATGCAATAATATTAATCCTCGTAAGGATAGCTTTGCAGAAGCGATGGCAGATAATATAAGAAAGGACAGTATTTTAATGATACAGCAAGATGCGATAAGATTGTGATTGATTATGTTCTTGGGTGTGTAGAGACAGTTACTGCCGTGCGTTGTGAAGATTTCGATAACCTATTTTCTGATGTCAAAAAACAAGATGTCTTTTTTAAGGGTTCTAAACAATTTGCCATTTACGACAGCCTTTTTTCTTATTTTGCCGATAATGAAGATAAGGTGATTAATGGTATTGATGTTCGGATGGAAATTAAAACCTATTGCAATGAGAAGGTCTTAAGAACTATCTGTGTTGGTTATAATGGGGACACTTTTTACTTTCTAAATACCGGAAAATATAAATCCAATTTACCTCTATGGGCATATCTTAAAGTTAATTTTTGGAATAGACCATACTTTATCTCTACGAATTGATAATTGATATTCCCCGTTGTTCGAGATGTTCCGAAGGGCATCTCGAACTGCAAATAACAACTCCGTCTGTGACGGCATTCATCTTGACAAATCTAAAAATTTAGAGCGAAGAAACAGAGCGAAGAGAGAGGGAAAAATGAGAACGGAGACCAGCCATCGCTCTTCGCTCTGCCGCTCTCCGCACTCATTTTGTGCCCCAGACAGGAAGATTATCGAACCAGTTGATGGAGATTTTGCAGAGACTAAGCAATTTTGAACAATAGTATCTTTGAAAGCCATCGGAGATGGCCTTTTATTCTTATTTCCGGATGCCATTCAGAACATCCGGAAGTACAGGATAAGAACTTTAACAAAAATTTATTACGTTAAGTTAACTTTCATTATCAAATCTAAATTAATTGTGCAATATTTGAGTTCCATGTTCGTTTATATAAATAAATTGCAGTCGTAAGTAAGATATCAGGCAAATTAACACGGTGGATTTAAAACAGGAAGCCGAACACTTTTCAGAATAGACAAAACATAAAATTAATTAAACATGAAAAATTTCATTTTACAACCTTACCTTTCAGATAATAAAGTGCGGATTTACCCTCTGGCCAGCCCGGGTACAAATACAACGATAGATATTGGCGCAGACGGGGGCACGAATGTAAATTCTGTGCTTGTGCATAAAAATAAAATTTTTGTCGGCGTAGCCCAAGGTGTTTTTATTTATGATTTCGCAGACGTATTTCCGATTAGGACTGCGAAATTACCGGTAATAGTTAATTCAAAAGATGTTACCGGCATGGCAATAAATCCTGACAATGATGATTTGTATTTTGCTTTATATGGTACTGTTGGCGTTGCTCCTGAAACTGGCATATATTTCTGCACAGCTGCAAGCAATTATACCGTTTCTGCTCAATTTTGTAGTATTAATGATCCATCTGTCGCCCAGATTTGTGCTAATCTTGCTTTTAAGGACGGAAATTTGTGGATGACAACCTTTGATAGTGGTGGTAGTTACCTGATTTGCTACCGGAACCTTAATAAAGGCACTTTTCACAAAATCGTCAATAATGGAAAAACATACACTGCCACAGACAAAGATGGCGTTACTAAATTAGTAAATTTGCTATCAGAGCCGGAAGGAATTACCTTTGATTCATCTGGTAACCTTTGGCTGGCCAACAATAATGATGATTATCATTTAAATGATTATCTTATTGACGGCACATTGGTGAAATTTCCTCAAAGTACAATTGCTGCCATTCTCAAGAAGCTTCCAGACGGCAGTGATATTATTTTAAATAAATCCGACCTGTATATATTTAATATACTTGGTGGTATGCTTGGTGGCATTGGGTTTGATGGCAACACATTGTATATCAATGATCAGGGCACAAATAGTGGCAACAATTATGCCTCTTCCGGTGTAGTATGGAAATGGGATATAACTACGGCTTTTAATAGTATAAATTTAACGCCGAGCGGCGTGCATACTACTTACCCCGGCAATGGCTCATTTGCGCTTAGTGACCTTGTTGATCTGTATATTGAAGATACAAGCTACATAACTGGCTTGGTGGATACGGGCGTGGAAAAAGACACGTTACCGCAAAACTTCTGGGAAAGTGAAGCGATATGGATGCGCCTGGCTGATGATAACGGTACTGCTAATCAGGTAATTAGAGGCAATACCCCCTGCTGGATCTATGTTAATATTAAAAACAGGGGTTTAGGCCAAAGTAGAGGAACTGAATTTGCAAAGCTTTATTGGGCAAAAGGAGGTTTGGCGTTGGGCTGGCCAGCCCCCTGGAACAATGGAGATAAGTATGGCGCTGAGATTTCGACCGAATCATTGCCTGTTATACCGGGAGGTTTAGACTATATAGCAAAGTTCTCATTTACAACACTCAATCCTTTAGACTATAAAGCTGAATTTGGCGCGACCAACAACGATCATCATTTTTGTTTGCTGGCAAGAATAGAAACAGCCGGCGCCAGTGAAAACTTTGGAATGACCTTCCCTGAGGTTATTGGCTCAAATGCCGAGAATGTATTAAATAACAATAATATCGCTCAAAGGAATATTGTCATAGACGATGCAGTTACTGGAGGTCCAGTTAAGGGTGGCAAAATAGTTCCGTTTCATGGCACAATAGCCGCTAATTATGGTAAAAAGAGCATTGTGACCCGCATCAGTTTTTGCATATTTAACCAACGGGGAGAAAAGGTGAAGGCTAAAAAAGGAGAACTGGAACTTAAGTTTCAAGCCCACGCCTTAAAAAAACTGCTTAAAAGTGGTTTTAACACAGATAATTTCATGCCAATGCGAAGCCCTATTGATGATCATATAACTGGTGAGATTTTTGGCGTGAGAGATGCAGAAATCGGCATGAGCGGTTTGAAGCTTGAGCCGGGAGAATTGCTGCCGTTTTCCTTTTTCTACAACAGTGAGCATACAGGTGGATACATCATTAAAGTAATCCAATATGCTCATTCCCATAATAAAGAGATCATCATTGGCGGACAAACATTTATTTATGGCAAAGTGCGCTTAAAACACATTAAAAAATAATCAACAAATCACTAACAACATAGGGGTTTGACAACTTTTTTATAAGTTGTCAAACTCTTATGCGTTTATATTGCGCAGGGAAAACAGGTCACAAACAAGACTCAAGTTATCGGTAGTCTTTTAAAAATAATAAATATGTCGTTCGACGGCAATCTATGATTCCGTAAGAGAGGAGGCAAGTCTCACGATTTGCGAATTGGAGGTTAAGTGGAAGAAAGAGAAAAACAGCAGAGGAAAAAAACAGCAGAGGAAAAAATGAGAGCGAATAGTTTGGATCGCTTTACGCTCCCCGCTCTATTCGCTCTCATTTAAGTGCCCCGAACAGACAAAACTTCGAACCAAATATGGAAGTTTTTTTGTGAAATTTACCACTGCATGTGGAATCGGCATTCTCGTAATCCCGGTAAATCCCACTTCCTTCTTTAGCAATTCGGTTAACTCATCAATATCAGTAGCTGACAAAGCAGGGGATAAAATTAATCTCCTCAAAGCATCTCTTAAAAAATTAGCTTTATTTCCTGACCAGGTGATTATATCATGGTATACTGACATGTTTTAAATTTTAGTTTGCTGCCAATTTAGAAAGAAACAATTCTTTTAATTCGTTTAGCTTTTGGTTTTCTCTTTCCAGAATTTCACTCATGTTTATAAAATATACAAAATTATGCTTACATATGTTTTCATAAAGTGGTTTTATAATCCTAATATTTTCTAGTCGCCATGTTATTTAATGTTTTCGATTCGCGTTAAGTAAGACTTTCAAAATAATTCCTACAAATTAAGGATAAATTCTGTAGTTGAGTTCTGGGATGTTGGGATGGTAGCGAATT